>NZ_QEOB01000004.1:0-525819 GCF_003096875.1 Paraburkholderia unamae | reverse complement strand
CAGATGCGTGCTCATCACGTTCCCCTTGTCGATACCTTTCATCACCAGCCGAACTTCGCTTCCACGCCGACATAATCGGCGTTGCGCGCGCCGAGCGAGCGCAGCGAATCGCCCACCTCGAAATGCACCGCTTCGAGCGCGAGCGCCACGTTGTCGCTGACCAGCCAGTCCGCGCGCACCTGCGCATACATGCCCGTCCAGCGGTTGCCCTTGCCCGCCGTGCCCGGCACCACCGCCATGCCCTGCCCGTAGACGGCATCCGCCGTCGTGTCGCGCCACTGGAAACCCAGTGCCGTGAGCAGCGTCACCTTGGGCGTCACCTTGAACGTGAGCGAAGGCTTCACGTGAATCAGGTTGCTGTAGCCCGTATAGCCTGCCAGCGTGAAGTAGTAGCCATTCGGGAAAAGCGGATTGAACGTCTCCACGCGGCCGTCGCCGGGATGCCGGTCGCCCGATGCACCGTCAACCTGGATCCCCAGGCGCGGCGTGCCCGGCAGCGCTGCGAACGTATAACCGCCCAGCGCACCGAACGCCCACGCACCCACCGTATCCGCGCCCACGTGGCCGGTCTGCACCATGCCTTCCACATCCCAGTCGAACTGCGCCTGCTTGCCCGCGTAGCGCGCGTCGAACACGTCGCGCCGCTCGTTGCCGCTCGCATCGAGAAAGCGCGCGTTGTCGCGCTCGTAGCGCGACCAGTACGCGGAAAGATCGCCCGGTCCCGTGTTCACGCGCTCCACGCGCACGCCGCTGAACGTGAGGTGGCCGTTCGAGACGTCGTCGAACACGGCCGCGTCACGGTACTGCACGGGCTGCGTGAGGTAGCCGATGAAGCGCCACTTGCCGATCTCGTAGTCGGCCCATAGCGCATCGAACGCCTGGCGCACGTTCGGGCCGTCGCGCACTGAAACGAAACGCTGCAAGTCGAACGCCATTTCCTGGCGGCCCACGCGCGCCTTGAACGTGCCGCCGCCCACGCCGTAGACGAACGCCACGAACGCTTGCTCGATGTCGAGCGGGTTCTTGTCCACCGGTGTGACGGAGTCCTTACCGAAGGGCCGCGCGTCTTCGAGCTGGAAGAATGCCTGCACGTGCTCGCCGAAGCGCGCATCGGCGTGGACTTCGGCGCGCTGGATCACCCAGTTGTCGAGCCGTGCGCTGCCAAGACCGAAAAGCGGCGTGTTGTTGAGTTCGAAACGCTCGCGCAGGTTCGCGCCCAGTGAGAGATACCAGGTGGGATCGTTCCTCGAAAGCGGGATGTACTTAAGCCCGTCAAACGTCCTGCGCGGCAGGCACGGATTCGCGAGCACGCCCCAGTTTTCCTGCCAGCGGTTGAAGCCGGGCACGGGGCGTTTGACGTCGCATGCGCCAGCGGGTGCGTCGTCGGCGTACGCCGCGCTTACCTGGAGCGCGGCGAGCGTGGCAAGCGCCACGCTCGCGTAACGACGCGTCGGCCTGCACGCTTGCGACCGGGTTCGCCCCGTCACGCGCTTCATGGCGCTTGCGATTCGATTACGCATGCCGCTTACTTCGCGCGCTGATGAATCTCCGCGACGTAACCGCCGGGAAACTCGACCATGGCCGTGCGGCCTTCGGCATTCTGCGCGGGCGCCACCAGCACCTTCACGCCGGCGGCCTGCGCCTTTGCGAGCGTGGCGTCGAGATCGGCGACCTCGTAGCCCGTCGTTTCGCGGCCATACGGGTAAGGCAGCTTGCCGTCGGTCACGAACACCAGCATGTTGCCGAAGCCCGATTGCAGACGCACGCGGCGAATCGTTTCACCAGGCTTGCCGATTTCAGCGCCGTCCGCCTGGCGGTTATTGGAGACGATCTTGCCGTGCGAGAAGCGCACGAAGCGCTTGATGAAGTTCTGCGCCTCGTACTTCGACACATACACGCGATTGTCGGGCACGAATTCCAGCGGCGCATACGAAGGCGCTTTGGTGTGCCAATAGAGTTGCATCGTGAGACCGCCCGGCCACTGGATGATGGCGTCCTTGCCGATCGGGTCGTCGAACGTGTCGACGAGCACGTCCGCGCCCGCCGCGCGTGCGGCGCGCACCGCCTTGTCGATGTCGGTCACGAGATAGCCCGTGCGCTCGTTGCCGAACGGGTACGGAACGGGCGTCTCGAACGCGAACACCGAGAGCATGCCCACCGGCGTCTGCACGTATTGCGAAGCCGTCTTGCTGGGCGTGGGCGTGACCGTGAACACGGCACGCGGCGAAGCCTTGCCGCCGAAGGTCGCGAGAAAGCTGTTCACGAAGGCGTCGATGTCGTTGCCCGAAACATAGACGTGCGTGGTGTCGTATTGCGCGCCAACGGAAACATCGGGCGCCTCGACCGGCTGCGGATAGTACGAGTACGTCGCGTCGTCTGCCATCGCGGCCGTGAAAGGCAGCGACAGACCCACGGCGATGCTTGCCGCAACGAGCGCCCGCAGCGAACGGTTAAATGAAATGAAGCTCAACGCAAACTCCTTGGTGATCCAGAGAAAATGAAGGGGGTGAAGCGTGACGGCCCGCCGTCACGCGCTTTCACGCCCGATTCGAAACGCGCCGCAAGCGAGCACGCCAAGCAGCACGAGCGGTACGATCAACGCCCAGAACGCGCCGACCAGCCAGCCCAGCGCCCCGCCGCCCGCGCCCAGCGCAAACGCGAGCACCGGCGGCAGCGTGCGCACGAGCCGCGTGCGCGCTTCGCCCCGGTCCACGTGCGCGGTGCCGGGCGCGAGCAGATCGAACGCATCGATCACGGCCTGCGTGACATTGCCCGTCATCACCGTATTGGCGGCCACACTGCGCGTCGCGAGGCGCGCGTGTGCGTTCTGCACGCCCATGCCGGCCGCGCCCAGCAACCCGCAAACGATGGTCAGGGGCGCGTTCGAGTTGGTGATGGGCGCGGCGACAATGCCTGCGACCATGAAGGCAACGAGGAAGGCGATCTGCAAGATATAAAGCCCGACCGCGCGCGTGCTTTCGGGGCGGGTGCGCAACTTGTCGTCGAGCAGGCGCGCGACGACAATGCCGCTCACGAACGCGGGAAACGCCAGCAGCTTGATCGACAGGCCGTTGCCCGCACCCGCGAGCCCCGAGCCGATCAGGATGAAGTTGCCCGTGACGTGCGCGGTGAAAAGCCCGTACAGGGCCACGAAGCCGAGCGTGTCGACATAGCCCGCGACGAAAGCGAGCACGCCGTTCTCGCCCAGTAGCGAATCGAGCACGCTTCCAACGAATCGCGCTCGCGCGTTTAGTGTTTGTTGCTGCATGATGCGTCGCTTGCGGGCGTGGTGGTTTTCACGGTGCCGTGCTGTGCGCTCGACGCCGGGGCGTGCGACGCACACGAGAAGTGGCGGGACCGGCCCGCCACCAGTGCGGTCCCCAACGAGATCAGATACGACATGTAGCACTCTCCAGGCGTCGCCGGTGAACGGCGATGCGGACTAAAAAATGAGGCCTAAAAACGACGCAGCCCCTGCATCCCCTACTCCAGCCAGGGCGAACCCAGGATCTGCCCGCAAAAATTGATGCGGCGGTAGTCGGGATCGATCCGGTCCAGCACGTCGGCACACTGATTGCCCACGGTCGTTTGTGGCCGAAAAGCGAGCCCGCGCCCGAAGGCGCAAATGACCTCCTGCTTGTAGCCCTTCCCGCGAGGAAACGTCGCGAGCACGCTTGCCCGCTCGTGCTCCGTGTACAGATGCAGGTTCGTGCCGATCAGATCGGTGCGCACCGCCGCCGCGAGCAGATCCGAAAGCGGCGTCACCCGTGCCGGAATGCCAGGCGACGTATGCAGGGCGATCGCCAGCCACGCATCATGCTGCTTCTGGCTGTTCGCGCCATAGTGGTGCAGCAGATGCCGGGCCGCGTCGGCGCTGTCGATTTCATAGCGCATGGTCGAATGCGAATACGCGGGGCTCAGCCCCATGTTCGCGTACATCGCACTGACGTAAAGCGAATCCGTGTCGCATTCCATGCCGCCGCGCTGCGCCCTGAGCATCGCGAACATGCACACCCGGTTGGCGTGCCCGATCAGGATGGGCGGCAACGTGGCGCATGCGCTTTCGACGGCCGCGGTCGCCACAGGCGTACGCGGAATCCGCACGCCAGCGACTTCGCTGACCGTGCACCACGACGCTGTTTGCATAGAAGTCCTTCCGGATATCCCGATCGTTATTGACGGTTATCGACGTGAGCGCGGCGCGCGCGGCGTCGATGCGTTTCATGGCCGCGTGCTCCGGTTCAGAACGCGAAGCAACTGCAACCCAGCGCACCCCAGAACCCGTTCTGGTCCGATACCGGGGCATTGCTGCGCCACGCCCGGCCGTGCGCGTGCTGGTGAATGCCGCACAGGTTCACGCAGGCGTCGCTGCACGACTGCGCGGGCACGGCGGCATGGAGCGCGGTGACAGGCTTGTAGCGCGCGTAGCCGCCGAACTCGGCCACGGGCGACCACGAGGGGCTCACCGGCAGCGCAGGCGGGCTCAGGGCGTCGAACTCCGCGTCGGCATAGACGATGCGTCCGCCCACGACGGTCAGCACCGAAGTCAGATGCTTGATCGACTCTTCCTCGATGGTGAAGAAGTCGTCGCTGAGCACGGCGAAATCGGCAAACTGGCCCGGCACGAGCGCGCCCTTCTTCGTTTCGTCGTTCGAGAACCACGCGCTGCCCACCGTGTAACGGCGCAGCGCTTCCATGCGTTCGAGCCGGTCGCGCTGCGCGTACATCGGCGTGCCGCCCACCGTGCGCCCCGAAACGAGCCAGTAGAGCGAAACGAACGGGTTGTAGCTCGCCACGCGCGTGGCGTCCGTACCCGCGCCCACGGGCAGGCCCGCTTCCAGCATCCTGCGCACGGGCGGCGTGTGGGCCGCGGCCTCCGCGCCGTAGCGCGCGATGAAATACTCGCCCTGGTAGGCCATGCGATGCTGCACGGCAATGCCGCCGCCCAGCGCCGCAATACGCTCGATGTTGCGCTCCGAAATCGTCTCGCAGTGGTCGAAGAACCAGCGCAGGCCGTTGAACGGCGTGTCGGCGTTCACGCGCTCGAACACGTCGAGGAAGCGGCTGATCGACTCGTCGTAGGTCGCGTGCAGGCGCCACGGCCAGCGGTTCTGCACCAGCAGGCGCACCACGCCTTCGAGTTCCTTCTCCATCTCCTCGGGCAGATCGGGGCGCGGCTCCAGGAAGTCCTCGAAGTCGGCGGCCGAAAAGACCAGCATTTCGCCCGCGCCGTTGACCTTCAGGAAGTCGTCGCCGTCGCCGGGCCGCGTGGCCTTCACCCAGCGTGCGAAGTCTTCGATCTCGCGCTTCGCGTTCTGCGTGAAGAGGTTGTAGGCGATGCGGATCGTGAGCTGCTCGCGGCGCGCCAGCTCCATGATGACGGCGTAGTCGTCGGGGTAGGCCTGGTAGCCGCCGCCCGCGTCGATCGCGCTCGTCACGCCCAGACGGTTCAACTCGCGCATGAACTGGCGCGAGGAATTCATCTGGTCGTCGATCGGCAGCTTGGGACCCTTGGCAAGTGTGGCGTACAGCAGGCCCGCGTTGGGCCGCGCGATCAGCATGCCGGTGGGGTTGCCGCGCCGGTCGCGCTGGATCTCGCCGCCCGGCGGATTGGGCGTGTCGCGCGTGTAGCCGACGGCGCGCAGCGCCGCCGCGTTCAGCAGCGCGCTGTCGTAGAGGTGCAGGATGAAGACCGGCGTGTCCGGCGCGATGGCGTTGATCTCGTCGAGCGTGGGGCCGCGCTTTTCAGCGAACTGGAATTCGTTCCAGCCGCCCACCACGCGCACCCATTGCGGCGCGGGCGTGCGCGCGACCTGCGCGCGCAACATCTCCAGCGCGTCCTGCAACGACGGCACGCCGTCCCAGCGCAACTCCATGTTGAAGTTCAGGCCGCCGCGAATCACATGCAAGTGCGAGTCATTCAGACCGGGAATCACAGTGCGGCCGTTGAGGTCGATACGGCGCGCGTCGTCGCGCGCCCATTGCATGACATCGCGCTCGTTGCCGGACGCGACGATCTTGCCGTCGGCAACCGCGAGCGCCGTGGCGAACGAGCGGCGCTCGTCCTGGGTCGCGATCTTGCCGTTGTAGATCACGAGGTCGGCAATACGCTGAGGTTGATCGGATGCGCTCATCGACGCTCTCCTGTGTCTTGAGTGAATTCTTTTGTAGTCCGAATCGCGCGTAACACTCGCGTCACGCACGCGTCACACCCCGCACCGGAGCGTTCGGTCTCGGGCGTGCAGTAGCTTGCGGAGACTGCTTCGCCATGCGCCGCATCCGGAATATCGCTTCGGCTTTCAAGGACTTCGCAAAGGGTTCACTTTATGGAATCCGCACCTGAAAGTCCTGTGTAAAGCCTGAAGATTTATGATGGCTTTTCTGAGCACGAGACGACGCAATTCAAGCCGCGCCGTGTTGGCGGCGCGGCTTGAATCACTTTCCCTTGCGCTGTTCAGCCGGGATCGTCGCGCACAGTCGGCGCGATGATCGTCAGGCCTTGAGGAAGGCGAGCAGATCCGCGTTGACCTGATCGACGTGCGTGCTGCACATGCCGTGCGGCGCGCCCTGGTAGATCTTGAGCGTGGCGTTCTTCACGATCTTCGCCGAGAGCTTCGCCGAGTCGTCGATCGGCACGATCTGGTCGTCGTCGCCGTGCAGGATCAGCGTGGGCACGCTGATCTTCTTCAGGTCGTCGGTGTAGTCGACTTCCGAGAACTGCTTGATGCACTCGTACTGGCCTTTGATCGAACCGGCCATGCCTTCGCGCCAGAATTCCTGCACGAGGCCTTGCGAGACCTTCGCGTTCGGGCGGTTGAAACCGTAGAACGGCGTGGCGAGATCGAGGTAGAACTGCGAGCGGTTCGCGGCCACACCCGCGCGAATGCCGTCGAACACCGACATCGGCAGACCGTTCGGGTTGTTGGCCGTCTTCACCATGATCGGCGGCACCGCGCCGATCAGCACGGCCTTGGCCACGCGCTTCTCGCCGTGGCGGCCAATGTAGTGCGCGACTTCGCCGCCGCCCGTCGAATGGCCCACGAGCATCGCGCCCTTCACGTCGAGCGCGTCGAGCACGGCGGCCAGGTCGTCGGCGTAGGTGTCCATGTCGTTGCCCTCGGAGGGCTGGCCCGAGCGGCCGTGGCCGCGGCGGTCATGGGCGATCACGCGGTAGCCCTGGTTCACGAGGAAGAGCATTTGCGCGTCCCAGGCGTCGGCGCACAGCGGCCAGCCGTGCGAGAACACCACCGGCGTGCCCGTGCCCCAGTCCTTGAAGTAGATCTGCGTGCCGTCCTTGGCGCTCACGTAGTTGCCGCCGTGATGATGACCCGTGCCGTGCGCGTGCGCAGGCGCACCGGCCGTGGTGGCCGCTACGGCCGGCAGGCTCGACATGGCGGCCATGGCGCCGGCCATGCCCGCGCCCGCGGAAAGAATGCGGCGGCGCGAGGTGAGAATGGTATCCGTATTGGTTTGCTGCGTAGTCATGTGTTCTCCGTCGTTGCTTCGCCGCGGAAGGCCCGGGCGAGCTCACTGCGTTCAGGCTGATAAGCGATGGGCGGACAAACCGTGAAACGTCGAGCGGTCTGCACCCCGATTTCGCTACCGCAGCTTAGCGACGCGGAAAAGCCATGTCTTTTGTGAAACCTGAAGAATCCTGAAACAGAACTTTAGAAAGCTGAGTGCGGGTGTTCCCCACACGCTATATGACGTCGGCCATGTCGATGTCGCGCAGCCCCGGCATGTCGAGTTCGCGGCGCAATGCGGCCAGCTTGCGCATTTCGGGCAAGGACGGGGGCTCGCCCTCCTGTCCCTGCGCCGCATGCTCCCCACCGAAGCGCTCGAACGGCGCGAGCAACGCGCGGGCCTCGCGAGGCGCGCCGTCCTGCGCCAGCGACTCGCCGAGATCGAGCGCCGCGCGCAATTCGAACAGCCACGCACCCTGCTCGCGTGCCAGCGCCATCGCCTGAGCCAGCTTGCGATGCCCCGCCTCGATGAGGCGCGCACGCGTCTTGTCGCCGGCTGCGTATCCCCCGCGCGCGCGAGAGAGGTCCACCTGGGCGCTCGTGCGCATCAGTTCGGCGTCGAACGCGTGGTCGCCATCCGAGGCGGTGCGCCGCTGCGCCTCGTCGATCGTCGCGAGCGCCTCGTCGAGCCGCCCCTCCCGCACCAGCGCTTGCGCGTACGACACGATCAGCGGCGAGGTCAGCCTGCGGAACCCGCGAGCCTCCAGGCTCGCCAACCCCGCTTCGAGCCGGGCGATCCCTTCCTCGTGGCGGCCCGCGTCCAGCGCGAGCTGACCCGCGAGGCATTCGCCGTAGTCTTGCCACGCGTCGAAGCGGTTGAGCGCCGCTTGCGAGCGCAGCAACGCCAGATGGCTCGCCGCGAGTTCCGACTCCCCGCACGCCAGCGCAATGGGCACCGCCACGACCGCGAGCAGATGGCACAGCGAAGGCTCCAGCATGTCCGCGCGCACGAGGTTGATCGCGCGCTCGATCAGGTCGAGCGCGAGCGTCGTTTCCCCCTGCATCCACACGATGCGCGCGAGCGTGCCCGTGCCGAAGATGCGCGGCTCCATGCCGAGGTCGGAGTCGGCACGGCTTTGCGGTCCCGTGACCTCCAGCGACGCGAGCGTGCGCTCCAGCCGCTCGCGCGCCTGTTCGAGTTCGCCGAAGCAATGCAGCGAAGCCGCCAGCGTCGCGCTCGCACAGAGTTTTTGCCACGCCGAACCACCCCGCTGCGTGCGCGCCTCGAAACGCGTGGCAAAGCGCAGCGACGCATGAATGTCGCCCGCGGTCATGGCCGCGTTCCACAGGCCCCACATGGCGCGCGCCTCGAAAACGGCGTCCGCGCAGCCCGTGGCCCGCTCCAGCACCCGGCGCCAAAGCGCGGCGGCGTCGGCGGCCGCGCCATCCGTCATCAGGAGCGCGGCCGCGTACGCGGAGCACACGCGCATTTCGCAGGTGGCATCCACGGCGCCCTTGGGCAATGCGTCGAGCGTTTCGAGCGCAAGCTGTGCGCGCTCGCGGCATTCGTGCACCAGCGAAGCGTCGAGCAGCGTGCCCACCAGCGAGCCCGCCAGCGCCACGCCCAGCGCCGCGTCGCCATCGGATGAAAACGCCCAATCCCACGCACTGCGCGCCGCGTCGAGCGAGGAATGCGCTTGCGCGCTCTTGCTTCGATGCGGCACGAGGGCCGAGCGATCTTCGATCTGCCGCTGCAAATAACGTAGATGGCGCTGCGCGACACGTTGGACTTCGCCTTCGTCCTGGAGCTTTTCCATGGCATACGCGCGGGTCGACTCCGTGAGCCGGTACAGCGCGATCGCACCGTGAAACTCAACCGTGAGCAGCGATTTCGCGGCCAGTTCGCCGAGCGCCGTGATCGCTGCCGCGATCGGCACGCCGGGCTCGGTCGCCACGGCGCAAACGGCGTCGAACGCGAACGTGCCGGCGAAGAACGCGAGGCTGCGGAACAGCCCCTTCGCCTCGGCGTCGAGCAGCGCGTAGCTCCAGTCGAAGGTGGCCCGCAGGGTCTGGTGGCGCGGCAGTGCAAGACGCAAGCCGCCACTCAAAAGATCGAGCCGGTCGTCGAGCCGCGCCGCCACGCCCTCGATGCCGAGCGTCGCCACGCGCGCCGCCGCCAGTTCGATCGCGAGCGGCAGGCCCTCCAGTTGACGGCAGATGTCCGCCACCGCCCGGACGCTGGCTTCGTCTGCCGCGCAGCGCGGCGCGATATCGCGTGCGCGCTGAAGAAAGAGCTGAACCGCGCCATGATCGAGCATGGCTTCGACGGTATCCTCCGTGGCGGGCACGGCCAGCGGCTCGACGCGATAGACGGTTTCCGCACGGATGGTGAGCGGCTCGCGGCTCGTGACGAGCACGCGCAGCCAACGCGCGTGCGCGACGAGATTCTCGGCAAGCTCCGCCACTTCATCGACCACATGCTCGGCGTTGTCGAGCACCAGCAGCACGCCTTCCGGCGGCATTCTCGCGAGCAGCGCGCGCGTGTCCTGCAAGACTTCGGCGGGCCCCACCTGAAGGGCCAGGGCCATTGTAGCCAGCACGGACTCGCGCGAACTCGCGGAGGCCAGTTCGACGAAGCAGACGGTGCGCGCGAAATGCGCTTGCGCCATCTCGGCAACACGAATCGCCAGCGCGGTCTTGCCGATGCCGCCTGCGCCGACGAGCGTGACGACGGCCGACTCCGCCAGCTTCGCGACCACGTTCTCGACATCCGCGTCGCGGCCCACCAGCGTCGTGGGGCGGCCCGGCAGATTCGAGGCGAGCGTGCCCTGCTGCGCGAGCGGCGCTTGAGGAATGAGAATATAACCGCGGCCCGTGACAGTTTTGATCAGCTCGCGATCGGCCTCCAACGCCTTGCGCAACGCCGCGATATGCACTTGCAGGCGATTTTCCTCGACGATCTGGTCGGGCCAGACCGAGTCGATGATGTCGTCTTTGGTCACGATCGAGCCATTGGCCCGAAAGAGCACTTCCAGAATGTCGAACGCACGCGCGCTGATGCGCAGCGGCAAGCCGTTGCGCAGAATCTCACGCTGCTCGAAGTTCACGAGCAAGGCGCCAATTTTGATCATGGACGTTCCCTTGAGCCGCCGGACGAAGCGGCGCGATTACTGCCAATACTGACTGGTCAAGCCTGCCATCAACGATCACGCGACTGGATTGTAAGCGTGGCGTGACGCACGAGTCTTGAAGAAAAATGCACACTGAGTGCCGGCCGCGCTTGCCAGGCCAACCCGCTTGAAACAGCGAATAAAAGCATCGTATGCACCGTTTTGATGCAGGATACGATGGCCTTTGGACAAAACTGCTCAAACGGCGTCTTATCCGGCTGCGCAGACGGATTAAGAATTAACGGGATGCGCCTGGGTTAAGATGGGTTCGAACGGCCTTGCCCAACGGCCTGAATTCCCTCCAACTTGCCCCCAATTACCATCAAATCGCCATCGAATTGTCTTATTGGATGGCAATTAGCGTGATCGTGCGAATTTAAATGCCATTATCCTCAGACATGTTTTTTAGCGCTTGCAACGCCAATCGCGCGTTACGATATAATCATGCGAATTGTTTTTGACATGTGACGATTGCCGCGAGCGTGGTGACTTCACGCTGTTGCGCAACCGTACGAGCCATTCCGCACGAAAATCCGCCCAATGTCGCTCGCTAACGAAATCAGCCCGTCTCCCGCCACTGCGCCGATCAAGCGCGACGGGCTCGGCTGTACCGCGAGCCGGTTGCGCAAGGACCTGCATATCGGCAGCGGCGACCTCCAGATCTACCGCAAGGGGATGGACGACGCCCGGGCGGAGCGCGTCTCGACCGAGGCCAGCGATCGCGGCTTTCTGGCCGGCATTGCGTTACAGGGCGGGCATCGGCGCCATCTGTTTCGCGGCGCGCGCAGCGAAGAGCGCCGCTTCGATTCGAGCTCGATTTATCTGCGCGACTTTTCCGAGCCGTATTCCGCCGAACTTCACGGCGATTTCGATTTCGTTCTGGTCGAGCTGTCGCCCGAATTCCTCACCCGTCTCGCCGACGAACACGATAGCCCCGTGATCCGCGGGCTCACCTGCTCGCCGCGGAAAAAAGACCCCGTCCTCTATCATCTTGCGAGCGCGCTGGCCGCAACCACCGACGCTTCCGGACCGTTGAACAAGTTGTTCGTCGACCACGTCGGCCTGTGCATCGGCATCCATATCGCCCGTCAATACGGCAACTTCGCGCACCATGAAACGCAGGCCAAAGGCACGCTCACGCCCGCACAGGAAGCACGCGCAAAGGAGCTTCTGCTGCTGCGCTCGGACAGCGGCAACTCGATCGGCGATATTGCGAGCGAATGCCACCTCTCGCGCGCCTATTTCATTCGCGCGTTCGCCCGGACCACGGGCCGCACGCCGCATCAATGGCTGCTCGAACAGCGCGTTACCGAAGCGCGCGTGCTGATCGAATCCACGGAAAAGCCGCTCGCGGAAATCGCCATGATCTGCGGCTTTTCGGATCAAAGTCACCTGAGCCGGGTGTTCCTCAAGCTATGCGGCGCCACGCCCGGCGCGTGGCGGCGCGCCGCGAGGCGCTAGGGCCTCGGGCCCGCTCGCACGCGCGAAGTTGCGCGCCACGCAATCTGGTGTTGCGCGGTCATGGCATTCTGTTCCCACGCCTTCCCGTATAGCCTGCTCATGACATATTTTTGTCTGGAGCACGCTTCGTGGAACGCACACAACTCGTCCTTGCGTACGACTTCATTTGCCCCTGGTGCTGGATCGGCCATCGCAACCTGAAGGCCGGCGCAAAGATAGCGGATTGCGAGAACCGCTACGACATCACCTTTCTGCCATTCGAACTGAACCCGGGCATGCCGCGTGACGGCATGAACCGCCGCGCCTACCGCACGCGCAAGTTCGGCAGCCTCGCGCATTCGGACATGCTCGATGCGACCGTGACGGCGGCGGGCGTGGCCGCCGGTGTTCATTTCGACTTCGGCCGCATCGAACGCACGCCCAATACGCGCCTCGCTCATCGCCTGATCCATCACGCGCTCGGCGCGGGCACGCCTGAACAGGCCGAACACCTCTACGACGCGATTTTCCGCGCGTACTTCGCGCAGGGCCGCGATATCGGCGACCTCGACACGCTGGTGGATCTCGCGGCGAGCCAGGGCCTCGACGCCGAGGCGGCACGCGCCTACCTCGGCTCCGACGCGGGCGACATCGACATCGAGGCTTCGCGCGTGAAAGCCGACGCACTCGGCATCCGCTCGGTCCCGACGATAGTCGTGGACAAATTCATCGTGAACGGCGCACAACCGCCGGTTGTGTTCGCCAAGGCGCTTCAAGGGAGATTCGCATGAACCGTGATACTCAACAACACGCCGTCGTGGTGGGCGGATCGCTGGGCGGACTCGTCACCGCAGCGGCGCTGCGCGCGGCCAACTGGGATGTGACTGTCTACGAGGCTTCGGCGCACGAACTGGAAAGCCGCGGCGGCGGCGTCGTGTTGCAGCCCGATGTCACGCAGGCCTTCGAATTCGCGGGCGTCGCCGTGCCGCATCCACCCGGCGTGCTCTCCGGCGACCGGATCTACCTCGATGAATCGGACCGCATCGTCAGCCGCTTCTATATGCCGCAAATGCAAACGTCGTGGAGCCTGCTCTACAAGGCGCTCAAGCGCGCGCAGCCGGACGGCGGCTTGCGCGCGGGCGAGCGCTTCACCCGCTTCGAGGACGATGGCGAGCGCGTCACGGCGCACTTCGAAAGCGGCCACCAGCACACGGCCGATTTGCTGATCGGCGCGGACGGCGTTCGATCGACGCTGCGCACGCTGCTCGAACCCGAGACGCAACCGCACTATGCCGGCTATGTCGCGTGGCGCGGACTGATCGAAGAACCGGACCTGCCCGCCTTCGCCGCCGATAAGCTGCGCGATCGCTTCGCGTTCTCGGACGGCGTGGGGCACTCCGCGCTCGCCTACATGGTGCCGGGCGAGGACGACTCGACCGAGCCTGGCCGCCGCCGCTGGAACTGGGTCTGGTATCGCCGCTACGACACCGACGAACTGCAAGACCTGCTCGTGGATCGCGACGGCGTGCAACGGCCGTTCTCGCTGCCGCCTGGGACTGCCAGGCAAGTGGTCATCGACCGCCTGAAGGATGAAGCGCAAACGCTGCTCGGGCCGACGTTCCGCGCGCTCGTGCATGCCACCGACGTTCCGTTCATGCAGCCCATTGTCGACGTGCAGACGCGTTCGATGCGCTACGGCCGGGTGTTGCTCACGGGCGACGCCGCTTCGGTTCCGCGTCCCCACACTGCCGGCAGCACGGCCAAGGCGGCCGCCAACGCTTACGCCCTGGCGCTCGAACTGGAGGCGGCGCAGCAACCGCAACACGCGGGCGAAGGTGCGCTCAACCGGGCGCTCTCGCGCTGGAACGCGGAGCAACTGCGCGTGGGCCGCGCCATGACAACGCGAGGCATCATGCTCGGCAACCAGTTGATGCGCATTCCCGCGCACAGCGTTTAAACGACCGGACGCGTGAAGCCCATGAAAATTGCCATTGTCGGCGGCTCGATTGCGGGTTTGGCGACCGCGCTGACGCTGCGTTGCGTCGGCCACGAGGTCACGATATTCGAACGCACGGCCGCCGGCATGCGCGGCCACGGTGGGGGCGTGGCGGTCCTGCGCCAGATGATGCGTTTTCTGGAGCAGCATGGTCACGCCACGCGCAAGACGCTTGCCGTGCCGGTCGAGTGGCGGCGATGGCTGGCTTCGGACGGCTCTCTCATCGAAGAAAGCCGCGAAATCGTGCCGTTTTCGTCTTGGGACGCGGTCTATCGCTCGTTGAGCGAGATGCTGCCGCCCGATGTCGTTCGCTATGGCGAAGCGGTCACGAACCTGCGAAACCGGCAAGGCGGCGTGGAAATCGAAATCAACGGACGTGAAACGCTCGCCGCCGATTTGCTCATTGCGGCGGACGGCGCGGGCTCCGGCATGCGCGCCATGCTGTTCCCCGATTATCGATCGTCGTATGCCGGCTATCTCGCCTGGCGCGGCGTGGTGGAAGAAGCGCGGCTTCCGGCGCCGCTCGTCGCCGAACTGGATAACAGCATCACGCTCCTGCGCGAACGGGATGCGTTGTTCATGACGTTTCCCATTCCCGCGCTGGATGGGGCGATCGAACCCGGCAAGCGGCGATTCAACTGGCTGTGGTATCGAAACGAACCCGACGCGGCGACGCTGAGCCGCCATCTAACGGATCGCGAGGGACATCGTCATCATGCCTCCGTGAGCCCTGGCGGGCTTTCGGCCGAAGCAACGGCGTATCTGCACGATTGCGCGCGCGCCAGGCTGCCGCCTGCCTTGCAGCAATTGATGACGCACACGCAGGCGCCATTCCTCCAGGCGATCTTCGACGCATCGAGTCCGTCGTTTGCCGTGGGACGCGTCGCGCTGGTGGGCGACGCCGCGTGCACGGTTCGCCCTCACACGGCCTCCGGCACCTCCAAGGCGGCCGACGACGCGATCACGCTTGCGCAAGCCTTGAGCGGCCTGAACCCCGCCGACGATATCGACGGCGCGCTGGCCACGTGGTCAACGGCGAGGCGCATGGCGCTCGGCCCGCTCATCGCAAAGGGCAAGCAATTGGCGCAGTCGTTCGGGCTCGGTGCAATCACGCAATAGCGTGAGCATGTAACCGCATGATGCAGTCGCGTCAGTCGCTCGATGCCCTATTCCACCCGGCCCTCGATGAACTGGAGAAACGCCCGCACTTTTCGCGAGAGCCGCCGGTTGGGCAGATACGCCGCATAAGCGACGGCCTCGTCGCCCTGCGGCGTCACGCGGTAGTCCGCGAACAGATGCATGAGCCGCCCCGCGTTGATGTGCTCCCTGACCTGCCATTCCGGCAATAGCGCGAGCCCCTGGCCCGCGAGCACGGCTTCGAGCAGCATGTCGAGACTATTGGAAACGAGCCGCCCGCGCACGTTGATGCGTTCCTGCTCTCCCGCTCGCACGAACGTCCATGTTTGACGGGCGCGATAGCTGCCGCCGTACGCGATGCGCAGGCATTGATGGTCGGTCAGTTCGGCGGGCGTGAGCGGCACGCCGTTGTGCTCCAGATACTCGTGGCTCACCACCACCACGCGCGGATTTTCCGCCAGCTTTTTGGCAATGAGGTTGGGGTTATCGGAAGGCAGGCCGATCCGGATGGCGATATCGATACGCTCCAGCGCGAGGTCGATCATATGATCGGCAACGACAATATCGAGCGCGACATTCGGATGCTCGCGCAAAAACGCCGCGAGGTGCGGCGCGAGCACGACGCGGTTATAGGCCGTGGGCACCGTGATGCGCAGCGTGCCGATAGGCGCGGCGCCGCTGTCGAGGATGCTTTCGTCGGCCTCGGTCAATCCGTCGAGCACCTTGGATACCTGCTCGACATAGCTCGCGCCCGCGTCGGTCAGGCTCACGCGGCGTGGCGTGCGCGTGAGCAGCGCCGTGCCGAGTTGCGCTTCGAGGGCGTCCATCAGGCGCGCCACCGACGAGGTGGCGACCCCCATGCGCTTCGCCGCCTTGGCGAATCCTCCGGCGTCTGCGACCTCCAGCAGGGTCTTGAGGGCTACGAGTTTATCCATGGCTCCATGATGCGCGTGTGGCGCGATGACATTGTGATGGGGAGGTTACACCCTAACGCCGCGCGGTTGTTGAATGCGTGTAATGAGCAATGCGACGCAAGCCGCTTTAAGGAGCCCGTTATGAGTTCCTTTAATCGTATTGCGCGCCACGCAACCTCATGACCGATTCTGTTGATATTCACGGTGTGCTTCGAGATCGATAGTCTTACGAATACCGCACGTGAGTATCAGGATTGGGACGCGGGCGCGTGAAAAGGATATGGCAAACCGGACCGGGTGGAATAATGAAACGCATCGGAAATGTCGAAATCGATCTCGTGGCAAGAAAAGTCTATCGGTCAGGACTGGATATGACGCTGGGAACACGCGCTTTCGATATTCTCGAAGTCCTGCTTCTCGCGGAAGGCAAGCTCGTTTCCAAGGACGAAATCATGCGTAAGGTGTGGCCGGATTGCGTGGTCGAGGAAAACAGCCTGCACGTACACATGTCGGCCATTCGCCGGGCCTTTGGGAAGGACCGCGATCTGATCACGACCGTATCCCGGCGCGGCTACCGCTTGAAGCATGGCGAAGCCACGCCCGCAACCGGCGAAGCCACGCGCGCGAACACCGAGGAAAACCGTCATAACCTGCCCCGCACGCCCGCCAATCTGCTGGGCCGCGAGCAAGCCGTGGCGACGCTGTCGGCGCGCGTGGGCGAAACACGCCTGCTCACGCTGCTGGGAACGGGCGGCATCGGCAAGACGCGCCTGGCCGTGGCGTTGGGCTTCGAAGCGCTGGATAATTTCAGCGACGGGGTATTCATGGTTTCGCTCGATTCCGTTTCGTGCAGCAAGGAAATGATCGCGAAGATCGCAGACGCAACGCTTGCGGGTTCGGTGCACCGTGCGCAGTCTCTGGCGTCGTTGACGCAGGCGCTCGCCGCAAAGAAGGCGCTCCTGATACTCGACGGCTGCGAGCTTCTGGTGGATGCGGTGGCGCACTGCGTGGACGCCGTGCTGAAAGACTGCCCCGGCATCCACATGCTCGTCACGAGCCGCGCGCCGCTGAATCTCTCCTATGAAGCGCGCGTGATCGTCCCGCCGCTCACGTCTTTAGCGCCGGTTGTGCAAGCGAAACACGCCCCTGAATGCGCAGCGGTCGAGTTATTCCTCGCGCGCTTTTTTGCCTTGTGCGGAGGCCATAACATGAGCGAAGCCGGCATGGCTGCCGTGCGAAAAGTATGCAATTCGCTCGACGGCGTGCCGCTCGCCATCGAACTCGCCGCCGAAACCGCTGCGATAGTCGGACTCGACGCTTTCGCGGACGACGTCGAGCGGCGCATCCTGGTGTTCGAGTCGCGCATGAAGGATTTGCCCGCGCATCAGCGCACGCTGAGCGCGAATTTCCTGCGCAGCGAAACTACGCTCTGCGACCTGGAACGCGTGGTCCTGCGGCGGCTTGCCGTTTTTCCGCGCGCTTTCGATGCGAGCGAAGCCGTTCGGATCGCCGCCGATTCGCGGCATGACGCGGCGTCCGTGGAGCATGCGCTTGCGTTGCTTGCGGAAAAATCGCTTTTGCTGCGCCGGCAAGACGGCATGAAAACACGCTTCGAAATGTTCACGCTGACGAGAATCTTCGCCCATGAGCGGCTCGCGGCGTGCGGCGAAGTGGCCGACATGCAGCGAAAATTCGATCGCCTGCGCAGGGAGCAAGACGGCCCTGCCGCGAAGATGCGCATCGTCGCCAGTCAGGCGTGGCCCTTCGCGGCAAGCCAGGGCCGGGCGCTCGACCCGGCTTGACGCGCTACCCGCTCACTTGCCGGCCGCGACGGCGTTGAGCGCTTCGAGCAGGCTCTCGGCGTCGCGGTCGCCGTCATAACGCCGGCCGTTGATGAACAGCGAGGGCGTACCGTTGACGCCGCTGCGCAAGCCGCCGTCGAAATCGCCTTGAATGCGCTCGTCATACGCGCCTTCGAACGCCGACTTCAAGTCACCCGCGCGAAGTCCGAGATGCGCGGCGTAGGTCGTGAGCGCCCCGTCGTTCAGCGCGCTCTGGTTTTCATAGAGCACGTCGTGCGCCTCCCAGAAGCGCCCGATCGCCGCCGCGGCCTCCGACATTTCGGCCGCATGAAGCGCGTGAGGATGCATCGAAGTGAGCGGAAATTGCCGGAACACAAAGCGCAGACGCTCGCCCATCGCGTGTTGAATCGCCTTGATGACGGGATACATCGCGCCGCAATACGGACATTCGAAGTCGCCGTATTCGACGAGCGTGACCGGCGCGTCCGCGGCGCCCTGCACATGATCGGCGTGCCCCACGGGCACCGTGAGATGGCTCATGACAGATCCTGTTGCGGGGTGGAGGCGAGGCGCTGGAGGGCGTCGAGCACGCCGTCCACGCCCGGATTGATGCTGATCGGCGAGACTTCCGACCAGCGCACGACGCCTTCGCCGTCGAGCACGAAAAGCGCCCGTTCGCTCACGCCTTCCGCCGCGCGATAGACCCCGTAGCGTTTGGCGACCGCCCCCTTGGGCTCGAAGTCCGCGAGCAGCGGAAAGTGATAGCCGCGCTGCGCGGCAAAGGCGGCGTGCGACCACGCGCTGTCCACGGAGATGGCAACGAACTGCGCCTGATAGCGCTTGAACATGTCGAGCGCGGCATTGAACAAGCCCAGTTCGTCGCCGCAAACCGGACTCCAGTCGGCCGGATAGAAGGCGAGAATGACCGGCGCGCCGCGCAACTCCGACAACGACATTTTCTGGTCCGGCGTGGCCGGCAACGTGAAGTCCGGCGCTTGCGCGCCGGGCGGTAGCGGTGAGGCGTGATGTTCGGCAAGCGACGTGTTCATGTTCTGGAACGCTCCTGATGGGCTTCGGTGAGTTGCCGCATGGCACGGCAACCGATGCGTTCCAGAATATCGCCCGACTCGACGGCCAGGCAATCATGCAATCGCATGGCGGTTTCACGAAAAAGATGGAGTGACCGAAACCTTCGTATAACGGCTTAACCGCAACGCCGCGAGCCGTCGCCTTCGCTTAACGACACGCTAATTTGAAGTCGGATATGCTGCCGTTCGGCCCCAACCATCGGCGTCCTTTTTTCCCTCTTTTGCGCTTCTCCCGCTCACTCATCGCACCCTGGAACCCGGCATCGTGACCAACGTCGAATTTTTCCACTATCTGCTCTTGTTGATCTGTGGGGCGGGCGCGCTGACATGGCTTGCCGATCGCATTGCCATTCCTCCGGCGGTCGTGCTGCTTTTTGGCGGCTGCGTGATTGCGATCGCGGGCAAGCGCGTGCCGCAAACGGACCCGGATCTGCTGCTTGCGGCCATCATGCCGCCGCTTCTGATGTCGAGTTCTTTCTACACCGCCTGGAAGGAGTTTCGCGGGGAACTGGGCACCATCGTTTCGCTCGTGCTGGGCGCGGTGACCTTCACGACGGTTGCCGTGGCGGTCACGGTCCACACCGTCAACCCGGCGTTGCCGTGGGCCGCCTGTTTCACGCTCGGCGCGATCGTCTCGCCGCCCGACGCCGTGGCGGCGAAAGCGATTCTGCAACGTTATCCCCTGCCCGCCAGGCTCGTCGCCGTGCTCGAAGGGGAAAGCCTTGTGAATGACGCTTCGGGCCTGCTGCTGTATCAAATGGCCGTGTCGGCGGCGCTCGCCGCCACCATCACGTTCGCCAGCGCGACGGGCCTGTTCTTCGAGTTGATCCTCATCGGCATCATCGTCGGGCTGCTGTGCGGCCACGTCATGTGCTGGGCGCTGCCGCGCCTGGGCGAGCCCATGCTGGGCATCGTCGTGACGTTCGTGATGGCGTGGGCGAGCTACGGCATCGCGGAAGCCGTGGGCGGCTCGGGCGTGTTGTCGGTCGTGACGTGCGGGCTCGTGCTGGGCATCCGCCAGCACCGCGTGTTCAGCGCCGATCTGCGCATCAAGGCGAAAGCGACCTGGGAAGCGGTCGTGTTCATCCTCGACGCGCTGGTGTTCATCATGATCGGCCTCGTGCTGCACGAGATCCTCGCGCGCGTCAATCACGAAAGCGCCGTGGTGATGGCCGGCTTGCGGGTCGCGCTGCCGGCAACGGCGGCCGCCATCGTCGCGCGGCTGGTCTGGGTGCTCGCCGCAGTCTGGTTGCCGAGCCGTTTGCGCGCGCGCCGTTCGGGCGGCGAGGCATGGTCGTTCGCCGAGGCCATCGTCATGGGTTGGGCAGGCATGCGCGGCGTGGTCAGCCTCGCGGCGGCGATTGCGTTGCCGGAGAATTTTCCGGGCCGCGACGTGATCGTCTTCAGCACCTTCCTGCTCATCATCGCCACGCTCGTCGTGCAGGGCGGCAGCCTCGCGCCGTTGATCCGCTGGCTCAAGCTGCGCCCCGCCGCGCGCCATACGATGTCCGAGCACGAAGCGCGCGCGCATTCGTTCGGCGCGGCGCTCGACGCGGCGAAGGACATGGCGAAACAAGGGCCCCATATTCCGCGCGCCACGCTCGATCGCCTGATCGCCGAATACAAGGTTCGCGTGACGGCGAACAAGGGCGCGCACCTCACCGGCGGGTTGCGGATCGAGGAGCGTGCGCAGCTCTTGCGCATGGAACTCGAACTCGTCGGCGTGACGCGGGGCGCGTTGCTCGATCTGCATCGCAACGGCCGGGTGGATGACGCCGTGCTCCATCGCATCGAATCGGAGCTCGATTTCGAGGAGATGCGGCTCATTCGTTTGCTGGAGCCCTAACGTCACGCAGGCCACAGAGGCGCTACGCTGCGCCCCTCACGAAGCCGGCGCGCGCCGCGCGAACACGCGCCGCGTGAGATCGAACGCGACGAGATTGCCCGACACGACCAGCAACAGGCCGACCACGGCCAGCAACGACCATCGGTAGCCTTCGAATACCGTCGAAACCGCGAGCGCCACGATCGGGAACAGCACCGTGCAATAGGCCGCGCGCTCGGGCCCGATGCGCCCCACCAGCATCAGGTACGCGGTGAAGCCGATCACGGAGCCTGCCACCACGAGCCAGGCGAGCGCGCCGAGGTAGCGCGCGTCCATTTCGATGCGAAACGGCAGGCCCGCCAGCGCGCTGCCGGCCACGAGCACCGCGGTGCCGATCAGCATGGCCCAGCCGTTCGTGACGAGAGGATGCAGGCCCATCGACTGCATGCGGCTCGACAGCAGATTGCCCGCGGAAAAACACATCGTGCCGAGAAACGCGACCGCCAGCCCGAGCCACACGGCCGGCTCGCCGAGATGCCCGGCCATCTGCTGCACGAACAGGCACACGATGCCGATCAGCCCCAGCACCGCGCCGCCCACCGCCGCCGGTTGCAGCGGCCGCCCCATGAACAGGCGGCCATTGATCGAATTGAGCAGCGGCGCCGTGGAGAACACCACAGCGACGAGCCCGCTCGGCACGATGTTCTCGGCATAGTAGAAGCACAAGAAGTTCAGGCAGAACAGCGCGAGCCCCTGGGCCGCCAGATAGCGCCATGCCGCGCGCGGCGGCCAGAGCGGACGGCGCATCGCGCACAGCAGCGCGAACATCAGGAGCGCCGCGAGCCCGAAGCGCCAGGCGATCGAAACGGGCGCGGGCACAACGCCGAGTTGCCATTTGATGGCAATCCAGGTCGTACCCCAGATCAGCACGGTGACGAAGTAAAGCGCAAGATTCATGGACTTGGGAAAGCGTGGGTTCTATGCGCTCACTATGGCCCGCTGCGCCGCCCGGCGCTTGTCCAAAATTGCGCTTTCATTTCGGGCGGCGCGGTGCGGCCCCTGGAGCGCGGCGTATACTTCGACCAGCGCTTCGACCGTCGCGCCCCCTAATCCCTCAACGCCCGTCTGTTCGTGAACCGACCATGAATGCCCAGGTGCCCATCCCCGCGCTCGATCTCGCCGCGCCGCCGTTCGGGCTCCATTCGGTGTGCCGCACGCTGAGCGCGGCCAACGCCACGCTGGAGCGCTTCGCGTGGCTCGGCGACCGGCTCGCGGCGGCCGTCTGGACACGCGAAACGCGCGAAGCCGAGACCGTCTACGCGCAGCCGGGCCACCACACGCTATCGTGCTATCTCGACGGCGGCTACCGCACCGAACGGCAGAAACTGCCCGGCATTTACGGCGCGCCAAGCCGCCTGTGCGCGCTGCCGGGCGATCATGAATCGCGCTGGTGGGTGCGGGGCCACATGCATTTCATGCACCTCTATTTCCTGCCCGAGCACTTCACTCAGCGCGCCGTGCGCGAGCTCGACCAGGAGCCGCGCGAACTCACGCTGGCCGACCGCACGTATTTCGAGGACGGACGTATCGCCGAGCTGTGCCAGCGCCTCGCCAACGAAGACTGGGCGAATCCCGAAGGACTCCTGCGCAGCAACGAAACGGCCCATGAAGTGCTGAGCCTGCTGCTGCGCAGCCAGGGCGTGCGGCGGCCGGGCGTGGCGTTCAAGGGCGGCCTCTCGGTCGCCACGCGACGGCGTCTGCGCGACCATATCGACGCTCACCTGAGCGAGCCGTTGACGCTCGGCGCGCTGGCCGACGTGGCGTGCCTTTCCGAGTACCACCTTGCGCGCATGTTCCGCGCCTCGTTCGGGCAGCCGCCGCATGCGTGGATCGCGGCGCAGCGTCTCGAGCGGGCGCGGCGCTTGCTGCGCACGACCGATCTGCCGCTTGCGCGCGTTGCCGCGGACTGCGGCTATGCCAACGCGAGCCACTTCAGCCATCGCTTTCGCGATGCCTTCGGCGCCGCGCCCAACGCGTACCGCCAGGCGTTCAACCAGGCTTTGAACGCTTGCGACGCCGGCCGGTAACGCACGATGATCAAAGGAGACAACAATGGCCGAGCTTGTGACTTGCGTGTGGTTCGATGAAGGCCGGGCGCGCGAAGCGGCGCAATTCTACGCCGCCACGTTCCCCGACAGCCGCGTCGTGACGGGCCACGTCTCGCCCATACCGGGCGTGGGAGTGGGCGCGGAACTGCTGGTCGAATTCGTCGTGCTCGGCCGTCGATTCGTGGGCCTGAACGGCGGGCCCAACTTCAAGCCGAACCAGGCGGTCAGCTTCATGGTCGAGACCGATAACCAGGAAGAGACCGACCGCTACTGGTACGCCATTGTCGGCAATGGCGGCCAGGAATCGGAGTGCGGCTGGTGCCAGGACCGCTGGGGCTTTTCGTGGCAGATCACGCCCAAACGGCTGCTCGAATTCGTCGGCGGCGCCGACCGCGAAGCCGGGCGGCGCGCGATGGAAGCGATGATGACCATGAAGAAGATCGACATCGCCGCAATCGAACGCGCGGCGGCGGGATAGCCGGCGCGGCGTCCACAACGCCGCTGAAAGCCCAAACTGGCAAGCCGATGACCGCAAGATGGCGCGCGCGTCATATCGCGCATTTTTTGCGCTCCGCACGCGGCGAGCAGGGAACGATACCGGCGAGACACGCTCGTACGCGCATGGGCAGCGCAAACCGGCGAGCGCCGTAACGAACACTGACGACCCTCGTCACGCCTGCCCTGCTTTCATCGAGCGGTTCGCACGGATTCGACGCCGTGCGCATCGCCATGCTTGCGGGGGCAACATGGATTCTCGCCAGGGGCGTTCGATCGAAGTCGATTTTTTCCGCGGCATCGTGCTGATCGTGATCGTGCTCGATCACATTCCGGGCAGCGCGCTTTCGCATGTGATGCTGCACGCCTATGCGCTATGCGACTCTGCCGAAGTGTTCGTGTTTCTCGGCGGCTATGCGTCGGCCGCGGCCTATATGGCCGTGCTCGCGCGCCGCGGCGCGAGCGCCGCGCAAGGCCGGTTCCTGCGGCGCGGCTGGGAGATCTATCGCGCCTATCTGCTCACCGCCCTGCTCACGCTGCTCACGGGCGCGCTGCTCGCGCTCCTGCATCTGAATCCGTCCGCCGCCGACCTGAGCGGCTGGGCGCCGTTCGCCACGCATCCCGTGCGCGAAACGCTCCATATCCTGCTGCTCGCGCGCCAGCCCTATTTGTCCAGCGTGCTGCCGATGTATGTCATATTTGCGCTTTGCGTGCCCGCCGTGGTGCCTCTGGCCCGCCGTGCGCCGTTCGCGGCGCTGTGCGGCAGCCTCATGGTCTGGGCATTCGCGCCGTTGTTCGCTACGCTGCTGGGCACGCTGTTCGGCGCGAACGTCGTCGCGAACTGGCCGTTCGATCCGTTCGCGTGGCAATTGATGTTCGTGTTCGGCATGCTCTGCCGCCTGCACCCCGCGCCGCCCGGCTTCAAGGGCTCGGCAACGGCGCGCTGGCTCGTACGGTGCGCCTTCGCCGCGGCGGTGGCGTTCGCGGCGGTAAAGCTCCTCATCCTGACCCAACCCATGCCCGGGGAAATGAAACAGCATCTGGCGTTCGCGCGTGTCGTCAACTTCATCGTCATCGCGATGGTGGCCGCGTATTTCGTGCATCGCGGCACCATCGCGCGCCTCGCCGCGCGCCTGCCCTCCGTCGTGACCGTGGGCCGCACGGGGCTCGTCTGCTTCGTGGGCGGCACGCTGATCTCGGTGGCTGTCGACACCGCCACGCCGCGCGCGCTGCACGGCGCGGCCGCGTTTGCGGCGGCGCTGGCCGGCGACCTCGTCGCGATCGGCGCGACGCTCATGCTCGCCAAGGCCTGGCGCGGCACGCTCGGGCGCCAGAAGGCGCGCGCGGCCGTGAACGGGGCCGGTTGCGGATGAGCCGTGCGGGCGGCGGCGTACTCGCGACCTTCAAGGCGCCGGCGCTCGCCGCGCTCATTCTCGCCACCAGCGGCCACGCACTCGCCCAGCGCCCGGGCGCGCTGCCGCTGCATTGCACCGACCTCGCCGGCGCGCTGCTGCCGCCCGCGCGCATCGGCCTGCCGACCAACGGCGCGCTCGTGCAGAGCGCCGCGATGATCTCCGCCACCGCAAACGGCAATCTCAACGGCGACTATTGCCGCCTGACCGGCGTGATCCGCGCGCAGAGCGCGGGCACTCCGGACATCCGCTTCGAAGTGAACCTGCCGAGCCGCTGGAACGGCCGCGCGCTGCAATTCGGCGGCGGCGGCTACAGCGGCGTGGTCGTGACGGGCACCGGCCCGATGCCCTTTTCGCCCGACAACGCCCCGCTCAGGCGCGGCTACGCCACCTTCGGCGACGACTCCGGCCACAACGGCACGTCTTCCGAGGCGAACTTCGGCCTGCTCGAAGAAGCCGTGACGAACTTCGGCTACGCGCACCTGAAGAAAGCGCACGATGTCGCGCTCGCGCTCATTACGCTCGGCTACGGCCGCGCGCCGGAGCACATGTATTTCGCGGGCGGATCGACGGGCGGGCGCGAAGGGTACACGGTGATCCAGCGCTATCCCGACGACTACGACGGCGTAATCGCCAACGCGCCCGCACTCAACTTCTCCGGCGTGCGGCTGATCGGCGTGGTGGTCGGTCAGCACGAATACCGCACGCCCGGCGGCTATCTCTCGCCGCCACTGCTCGAACAGGTGTACGCGCGCGTGATGCAGGTGTGCGACACGCTGGACGGCGCCGCCGACGGCATCGTCAGCGACGTGGAGGCATGCCGCGCGCAAGAGCCGGAGATCATCGACTCGCTGCGCTGCACGGCGCAACCAGCGCCCGCAAGCGAGCCCGGCTGCCTCACGCCGCCACAGATCGCCACGCTCGAAAGCCTGCGCGACGGACTGCACCTGCCGTACCCGCTCGCCTGGAACGTGGACAGCTATCGCGGCTACAACGTGTTTCAGGGCACGCGCTTCACGAGCATGCTGGGGCTCGCGCATTCGCCGCAACGGCAGCCGCAACTGGGCTTCGTGTCCAACGGCTACCTGTACGCGCAGGGCGACGCCTACCTCAAGTACTTCGTCACGCACGATCCCACCTTCGATTCGACGAACTTCGACGCCGCGCGCCCCGGCCGCTATCGCGAGCGGCTCGTCGCGCTTTCGGCGACGATCGGCGCGATGAACCCCGACGTGTCGCGCTACCTGGCGCGCGGCGGCAAGCTCATCACCTTGCAGGGGCTGGCCGACGAAGTGATCAGCCCGAACCAGACGATCGCCTATTACCAGGGCCTGATCGGGCGCTATGGCGAGGAGCGCGTGGACAGTTTCATGCGCCTTTACATGGTGCCGGGCTACCAGCATGGCAACGGCGTGTTCATTCCCTCGGTGGACCTGCTCGGCGCGCTCGACGACTGGGTCACGCACGGCAACGCCCCCGAAACGCTGTTCACGACCGACATCGCGCCGGCCACCAACGGCCGCACGCGGCCGCTGTGCCGCTACCCCGCTTTCCCGCGCTATCTTGGCAAGGGCAACCTGAATAGCGCGACCAGTTTCACCTGCACGATGCCGTGACCGGCAACGCTGGTCCCGCGCGGCGACCACTGCGCGGATCATTTTGATAAAGTGCTTGCCCCAGAACCACTTATAAAATACATTGGTTTCTTTCGAACCAATCAGAAAGTCACTGGTTCGCCCTGCCTGGCCGGAGCCACCCGATACCCATGAAACCCACCCGAACGATTTCGACCGTGGAAGTCCACACCGGCGGCGAGGCATTTCGCATCGTCACGAGCGGCCTGCCGCGCCTGCCCGGCGACACCATCGTGCAACGCCGCGCGTGGCTCAAGGAGAACGCCGACGAGATTCGCCGCGCGCTGATGTTCGAACCGCGCGGGCACGCCGACATGTACGGCGGCTACCTCACCGAGCCGGTGTCGCCGAACGCCGACTTTGGCGTGATCTTTCTGCATAACGAAGGATATAGCGACCACTGCGGCCACGGCGTGATCGCGCTGTCCACGGCGGCGGTCGAGCTAGGCTGGGTCCAGCGGACGATACCCGAAACGCGCGTCGGCATCGACGCGCCTTGCGGCTTTATCGAGGCCTTCGTGAAGTGGGACGGCGAGCACGCGGGCACGGTGCGCTTCGTGAACGTGCCGTCGTTTCTCTGGAAGCGCGACGTGAGCGTTGAAACACCGAGCTTCGGCACGGTCACCGGCGATATCGCCTACGGCGGCGCTTTCTACTTCTACGTCGACGGCGCGCCGTTCGATCTGCCCGTGCGTGAGTCGGCGGTCGAAAAGCTCATTCGCTTCGGCGCGGAAGTGAAGGAAGCGGCGAACAAGGCATTCCCTGTTCAGCACCCCGAAATTCCCGAGATCAACCATATCTACGGAACGATCATCGCCAACGCACCGCGCCACGCGGGCTCGACCCAGGCCAACTGCTGCGTGTTCGCGGATCGCGAGGTCGATCGCTCGCCCACGGGATCGGGAACGGGCGGGCGTGTCGCGCAGCTTTATCAGCGCGGCGAACTGAAGGCCGGGGAAACGCTCGTGAACGAATCCATCGTCGGCACGGTGTTCAAAGGCCGCGTGCTGCGCGAAACCTTGGTAAAGGGCATGCCGGCGGTGATACCGGAGGTCGAAGGCGAAGCCTATATCTGCGGGTTCGCGCAGTGGGTGATCGACGAGCGCGATCCGCTGACTTACGGGTTTCTCGTGCGCTGACGCTTCACGCTGCGGCCTTGCCGCGCAGCGCGCCGCTCACACCGGCGCGATGTCTCGCTGCACGCGGTGAATATGCTGCTCCACGTAAAACGCGGCTGCGTCCGCGTCGCCCGTGACGATGGCTTCGTAAATCAGGCGGTGCTCGGCGACATACAGCCGGATGCGCGCGGGATCGTAAATGCCGTCGTCCTTGAGGCGCTTCCACAGCGACTGGTCCATCGTGTCGGCGATTTCCTGCGCGAGTTTCACGAGCAGCGCGTCGCCCGTCATCACCGCCAGTTGCCGATGAAACAGCCGGTCGCTGTTGTTCCAGAGCGCGCGCTGCTCGGCGTCGGCGATATCGGTGAGCGTTTCCATTTGCGCGAGATAGTACTCGGCGAGCGGATCGCGTTGCTTGTGCGCGGCCGCCCGGCGCGCGATGGCGGGCTCCAGGATGAGCCGCACGTCCAGCGTGGCCGAGGGGCTGTAGTCGGCCTCGGCGCCATCGTTCGCTGCATCTTCGGGAGCCGTGGCGCGCGCGAGCACGTCGGGCGCGTTCCCGGACACATACGTGCCCGAGTTTCTGCGCGTGACGACAAGGCCCTCGTTCTGGAGCGCGCCAATCGCCTCGCGCACCGCCGGACGCCCGACGCCGAACAGCGCCGCCAGTTCGCGCTCGGATGGCAGGCGCGACTCGGGCAGATATCGGCCTGCACGAATCTCCGCACGGATCTTTTCGGAAACCTGCTCGTAGATCTGAAGCGGACGGAAGGTCGCGGAGAAGTCGTTGCGTGCGGAAGCCATGGCAGAACGTTGGAAATGTTGGTCGGCAATATACCACTTCGATGAAGGCCCCAAACCGCGCGCGGCTGGGGGCGGCATGCCATCATCCCATGGATCTTTTATAGACCACAATACGGACATCGGTTTATTTTCTGGGTTGAATTCCCGCCACGCGTGGTTTAAATTCAATCCACTTACACGACTCCCGACGCCAACATGTCCTCGCTCCCCCTCAACGCCTTCGACGCAGCGGCCACGGCCGCGCTGCTGGACTACCCAACGCTCGTGCAATCGCTGCGCGACACGATCGTGGACTACGCCGAGGGGAAAATCGTCAGCCCCGAGCGCCTTGTCGTGCCCTTGCAGGAAGGCGGCGTCATGCTCTCGATGCCGGCCACGGCCGCCGACATCGCCATCCACAAGCTCGTCAATGTGTGCCCCGGCAACGGCAAACGCCAGCTTCCGACCATCCACGGCCAGGTCGTCGCCTACGACTCGATCACGGGCGAAATGCTGTTCTCGCTCGACGGCCCGACGGTCACGGGACGCCGCACCGCCGCCGTGAGCGCGCTGGGCATCCTGTGCCTGCACGCGCAGGCACCGCAAGCCATCCTGATCATCGGCACCGGCAAACAGGCCGCCAATCACGTCGAAGCGTTCGCGACGCTGTTTCCGCAGGCCCGCCTGCTCGTCGCGGGAAAGACGACGGAAAGCACGCAACGCTTCGTCGATGCGCACGCCGAAGCCGCGCCGAATCTGCGCGCGCTCGAAGGCGACGTGCCCGATCTCGTGGATGTGGTCGTGACGGCCACGACGAGCAAGTCGCCGGTCTACACCCTGCCCGCGCGCGCCGGCCGCCTTGTCGTGGGCGTGGGCGCGTTCACGCCCGATGCGGCGGAAGTGGGCAAGGCAACAGTCGACGGCAGCTTCGTGGTGGTCGACGATCCACTCGGCGCGCGGCACGAAGCGGGCGACATCATTCAGGCCGGCTACGACTGGAGCCAGGTGCATGCGCTGGCGCAAGCGCTCGATAGCAAGCTCGCGCCCACCGCCCCGGTGTTCTTCAAGAGCGTTGGCTGCGCGGCCTGGGACCTCGCGGCGTGCCGCGCCGCGCGCGTGCGGATCGGCGCCTAGGCGCGCAGGCGCAGCGCCAACGCCCGCGCTTACTGCGTCTCGCGCGTGAGGAGCTTGCGCACCCACTCGCGCAGCACGTCCACCTCGATCGGCTTGTGCAGCAAGGGGATGCCGTGCGCGGCGGCATCCACGAGCCGGTTCGGGTCGGTGTCGCCGCTCACGAGCAACGCGGGCAGGTCAGGATCGTTGTACTCGTCGCGCAGGGCCTCGATCAGATGCACGCCCGTTTCGTGGTCGCGCAGCCGGTAGTCGCTCACGATCAGCGCGGGCTTCTCGGGCAGCCCGACCACGCGTTCGAGCAGCACCGCCCGGCTCGCGCCGCTCACCACGCGATAGCCCCAGTTTTCCAGCAGCAGGCGCATGCCCGTTTCGTTCTGCGCATCGTCGTCGACGACCACGATCAGGCTGCCTTGCGTCGCATCGAGCACCGGCCGCGGCGGCAACTCGCGAGGCGGCGCGTCTTGCGCCGCGCCCGCGCGCACCGCGTTCGGGTCGCCGCGCGCCACGCTCAAGGCGAAGACCGTGCCCTTGCCTTCGATCGACTGCAAGCGCAGCGTATGCCCGAGCAGCGTCACCGTTCGCCGCACGATCGACAGGCCAAGACCGAGGCCCTTGCTGCGGTCGCGCTCGGGGTTGCGCAATTGATGGAACTCCCAGAACACGCGCTCCTGCTCGGCAAGCGGAATGCCGGGCCCCGTGTCCCACACCTCGATGCGCACCTGCTCGCCGCGCATGCGGCAGCCCACCAGCACGCGCCCCCGTTCGGTATGGACGATCGCATTGCTCACGAGATTGCGTAAGGTCCGCTCAAGCAGCACGGGATCGGAATGCAGCCACGCGCCGCTTGGGCGAATGCGCAGGTCCAGCCCCTTGTGCTGCGCCTGTGGCTCGTACTCGGCGCGTAGCTGGTCCAGCACCCTGGCGAGCGCGAACGGTTGCGCACGCGGTTGCACGACGCCCGCTTCGAGCCGCGAAAGATTCAGCAGCGCGTCGAACAACTGGCCCATGGAAGTCGTTGCGCGCGCAATGTTATCGACGAGATAGCGGCCCCGTTCGGTCAGCGGCTCGTCGGCGAGCAAGCCGAGAAAGAGGCTCACTGCATGCACCGGCTGGCGCAGATCGTGGCTCGCGGCGGCCAGAAAGCGCGACTTCTCGCGGTCGCTGCGCTCCGCCGCTTCCTTTTCGAGCCGCACCTGCTCCAGCAGCGAGAGATTTTCATAGCCGAGACGCAACGCGTCGACGTGCGTGCGGTGCATGCGGTGAATGAAGGCGAGCGTCGCGACGAGATAGGAGCCGCCTGCCGCGAGCATCGCGAGGTGGATGGCGGACGGCTTCAGCGCGAAGGCGATGAAGACGGGCGCGAACGCGGGCACCTCGAACGCGTAAGCGGCCTCCAGTTTCATGTAGTTCGAATAGATCGCACCCGTGCCAAGCCCAAGCAGGATCACCACGAAAAACAACTGGAATTCGAGCGGCACGACAAACGACCACCAGGCGAACGGAAAGCCCCATAGCGCGCCCGAAAGCAGGTTGCCGACGATCGTGCGGCGCAGCCAGCGCGCGGCGGCGCCGGGCTGCTCGCGCGTATGGTCGAACCAGAGCATGGCGGCAAGGCGCCATGCGGCCACGGCGAGCGTCGCGCCAATCCAGACCCCCACTTGCAGCAGGGCCACCGCACCGCTCATCACATAGGCGCTCACGCACGCGGAAACGACGGAGCCCGCCAGCGCAAACGGAAAACTGCGCCGCAACGCGGCCACCTGGATTGCGCGCACGCGCTCGGTCGGCACGCCGCCGGTTTCGGCGGCGGCGCGGTAACGGGAACCGGCGGGCACGGGCGCGTCGCCGGGCCGTTGGGCGTCCTCCATCATGGTTGTTCCTGTCCGGGAAAAGAGGCGCTGCCGCGAACCGAAGGCCATCCGGCGGCGCTGTACGACGTCTGTAAGGTTTCTTACGCAACCTTATAGCACATCGGCGTCGCCTGGTTGCGCGCGCAACGAGGCAACCGTCGTGAAGCGCGGCGCTCAGGGATTGGCTACGCGGCGCGCGGCGTACGACTATCCGACGACGGGCGGGCGGCGTTCGATGGCTTCGACCTGCCTGATTAATCCTTCTACGTTGGCGATGGACGTTTCGAGGGTCGGCAGGAACGTGTACTGCCCCGGATTCACCTTGTTGCAAACGGCCCGATAGCGCCCCGCGATCGTCACGGCCTCCGATGCGTTCTGGCATACCGCCCGGCATAGCTGCGCCGCGACGGCGCTCCCCGGCTTCGCGTTGATCTCCCGAATGAACGTCTTCAGTTTCAGCACGCGATTTTCAAGGCCCGACTGCGCGAGGCGTGTGAGGGCAATGACGGCCAGCTTGAACTCATGGTCGCTCAACTTCGTGACGTCGGCCGGGCTTGTGACGTGCATCAGCCTGAAGGCCGCAAGTACCTCGTTACGGATCGCGGCGCTGTCCCGCGCGTCGAGGTTGCGAAGACGGGCAATCTCGCCGTGCTTTTGCTCGTACTGCGCAGGGTTCGCGAGTTTGCCGGCGAATTTCAAGGCGGCGGCGCCCACCGAACCGAATTTGAGCGCGCGGGCTTCCACGTCGCCCACGAACTGCTTCGGTTGAACGCCGCGGATTTCCGCGAAGTCCTGCACGATGCTCGTCGCGGCCTCATGCGTTGCGCCGCTGTTGCGCGCAACCATGTACTTGCTGCGAATGCGCAGTGCGTCCAGATCGAACAGGCCGTTACGGATGGCGTTGTCCACGCCGCCGAACTGCGCGAGCCGCTCGCGGAACTCCATCTTGAGTTCCTCGAATCCATAGCGCGATTTGAGCATGGAGTCCACACACATCGCGACTCCCTCTTGCACCCGCTTGTCGATGCTCCCCCAGTCGGCGAATGCGTCCAGCCCCTGCGCGATCTCACGGGTAGCGTGCTTGCCGATGGCGTTCTTGAGGTTCGCGGCAAACGAGAACTTTGTGCCCATTACCCTTTTGGGACTGCTCATCAGGTCATACTCGTCCTTCTTCAAACCCGGAGTCGGCGCGAAATCGTTCTGGATGATGTCCAAAGCCCATTCCCTGCGTGCCGTCAAATTCGCGGGTGCCAGGTAGGTGCGCGGCTTGTAGGCCTGATTGGTCTCAAGCGAAGGCAGAACGGTGTCGTTGTCGATGGCGCTGATCGCGATCTGTCCCGTTGCGCTCCGCGAAATGAACGCGTTGCCGCCGTTCACGGTTTCGAAACGGTCGGCGTTGCCGAGCAGCGTATCGACCGCGAGGATCTTTCCCATGAGCCGAAGGAAATCGTCGTTCGTCAGGCATTCGCGCAGGAACTCGATCTTGTCTGGCGGCTCGCGTTTGTCCGTGAGTTCGGACATCGACGCGCCTTGCGCCGCCTGCATCACGATCAGGTAGTCCGCATTCACGTAGCTGTTGCGTCGAACCGTCAGGGTCGCAGCATCATTCGGATTCCTTTTCAGTTGCCGGTCGAAGTGGTAGGCGAGTATCTCGCCGATCTCCCGGAACTCGTCGCTGTCCCGCAGGATCACGCGGCTTTCGGGCGTTTGCGCCTGCCCAAAGCGCGCGAGCAGACGTTCGGCGAACAGCACGCGAGCGGGACTGCCCGTGCAGCCCTTGATGAACCGCATCGTGCCATCGCGAAGACGAAAGCGCGCGGTGCCGCCCTTGCCCCCGTCCTCGGGGATGTGGAGTTCCTGGTAAAAGCGCCAGCCCGTGAAAGCGTCGGCGGACGCGGTGTTGTTCTGGCGATGGGCCGAGGTGAACATGTTTTGTCTCCTGCTGGAAGGATGCGGCAGCGCTCGGTTATTGCCGTTCGAGCAACGCGATATAGCGCGTGAAGTCGCCTTCTTCGCGAATGATTTCGCGCATGAGTTCAGCGAGCGACATGTGCCCCCACGACACCGCGCGCCGGAGCAGATAAGGCGTGGGGCTATGCGGCTCGTGCTGCGCGAGGTAGTCGGCGACGGCCTGAAGTTGCTGGTACGCCTGCTCGCGGTTTGCGATTTCACCGGCAGCGCTGGTGGCGCTGGTGGCGCAGGTGGCGTGTACGCTCTGCGCCTGCGCGCGTATGTGCACGGGTGAAGGTTCGGCCGCTTCCGGGAGGGACAACACGCCGCCGCTCGCTTCCTCGCGCGCGACCACCCGTTCGCCGAGCAGGCCCGGCGCCACCCGCTCAAGCTGCAACAACGCATGCGCCACGCGAGCGAGCGAAGGCGCGTCATACCCCAGCCGCTCGTCGAGCGCGCACGTGAAGTCGCGCCATGCGTCGATCGCCTGCTGCGCCTGCCGATGCATGACGGTGAGCGTCGCGGCATTGCCGCCGCGCGACGCATGGCGGGCGAGCACAGCGCGGGTTAGCGGACCGCCCATCGCACCGTCCATCTCGTCGTCCGCATAGACGGTCGTCGTCGCGCGCTGCCATTCGTCGAGGCTCACGGCGGGCGGATCGCGCTCTTCGATATGCAGCAGCGGCACGTGCAGCGTGAGCAGCAGCGCGAACGCGTCGTTCATCCACGCGAACGGCGCGATACGCGCGTCGATGTCGCCCGCTTCGATCTGCGGCCACGCCGTGTCCCAGTAACGCTCGACAAGCGCGATCAGGAGCCGCGTGCCCGCCACGAAACCCGCAAGCCCGTGAAGACGCGTCCACGCCTCGCACAGCCACGCCGCCAGTTGAAAGTCCTTGCTGCGCGCGGCGAGCGCTTCGCCGCACAGCGCCGCCACCGTCTGCCAGTCCGCCTTCGCGAGCGGACGCTCCCACTCGCCCATCGGCAGCGTCGTGTCGTCTTCGTGGCGAGCCTCGCGTATGCGCTGATAAACGGGCGTGTAGCGCAGCGCCACGCCCGCGCCGCCGCCGCTTTCTTGCGGCAGCGGCGCGAGCAAGGCCTCGAATTGGGCGGCGAAATCGGGCGCCGTTTCGATCGGATAAGGCTGGTTCATAGCACGGTCCATTCCGGCGCGCGCGCCGGGAAGCCGCCGGGCCACGGCAACGGCGTTTTCTTGCCGGCCGGCATGAGGGTGATGCGCAGATACACGCGTCCGCGCGCGTCCTTCGGCAATGCCGCGAGGTCGGCCGGATTCGCCACGCCCAGCGGGAAATCGAAGCGCAGCAGTTGCGCCGCGCCCGCGCCGCGCGCGCTCGCATCGGGCACGCGCTGGCGCGCGATGAACGTGATCAGCGCCCACGGGTCGTTGAACTGCCAGGTGAGCGTGCGGCCGTCCGTCGTGTACGGGCGCTGCTGCGCATCGGCCACGGCGGTCAGTGGGGAGTCCTTCGCAAAGCGCAATACGAGCGTGACGGGTGAGCCGTAGTCCCAGTGCAAGGCATGCGAACCTTCGGCCGTCGATACGCTTTGCGCGCCGCTCGCCAGCGTCCAGTCGATCAACTGGTTCGCAGCCACTTCCCCGCCCCGGTTCGCGCGAAACTCAACGTTCACGTCGTAACCGGCGCTCGCGCCGTCGTCGGCGGGATACAGCGGCGCGAGCAGCGCTTTCACCTGATCGAAGTCGTCGACGAACTGGCGCACGTTGGCCGTGGTCGCCAGCTTGCGGCCGTTCGCGCCCGCGTCGCGCAGCAGCACCGAGATCGGCTCGTAACGGCGCAGCACCTGGCCCAGTTCGCCATAGTCGGCCATGCCGGGGTCCGCGCGGTTCGCCACGTTCATCATGCTCGCGCTCGTGCCCGCGAAGGGCGCGCGCCCCGCCACGCTCTGGTTGAACGCCGTTGCAAAGCCGCCCCATTGCTGGCGCAGTTCCAGCGCATAGCCCTGCGTGCAGCGCGCGAGCAGGCTCGTGTAAAGCCGCGCGTGCAGCGCGGCGAAATAGTCGTCGCCCGCATTGCCCGAGGCACGGCCGCCGAACTTCGCCATGCAACCGCCCGCGCCGTTCTCAGCCGACACGGCCTGCACGAACTGCTCCAGCATCAGCAGGCTGCTGTTCGGGTTCTTCAGGCGATAGCGGTCGAGGTCGCGGTCGATGGCCTGCCAGCGCTGCGCGAGCGGCGTGGCGGCGTCGGCGGGCGTGAGCGCGGCGAGGTAGCGCTGCGCCTGCTGGCCTAGCGCCTGCGCGCGCGCCGCCTGCTGCTCCAGATACGGTCCCACCGCACCGCCGTCCGGCACGCCGAGCGCCGCGAGCACGGGCGAAGCGGTGCGCGGCGCTTCCCACCCGCCGCTCGCGCGCGTCGCGTAGAGTTCGGAGCGCGTGAGCGCCTGATCGACGAGTTGCAGGTGCGCCATCGCGTCCTGCGAAACGAGCGTGTCGAGATCCTCGGCCTGCGCGTTCGCGCCCATCTCCGCGAGCAACGCCTTGATGCGCACGAGGCGCGGTCGCACGGCGTCGAACGCGGCGCTGTCCGCCTCGCCCATCACGGGCGTGACGACCGCCGCCGCCGCGGTCTGGTCGCTCACGAGCCGCGCGAACTGGAGGTCGAGCGCGCGGCCGATGGCGGGCTTCACGGCTTCGGGCACCTTGGCGAGTCCTTCGTCGAGAAAGCGCTTGCGCACGTCGCCGAGCGCGAGCGCCTGGTCGAGCTGCGCGCGGTCCCAGACGAGCGTGGAACCCGCGGGCACGGACGGCATGGCGAGGCCGCGCGGCGCGACCATGAAGGGCTGGTTCAGCAGTGCCGCGAGACTGTCGCGCAAGGCGAGGCGCGCGGGCGCGAGCGTATAGCGCACGTCCTTGTCGCTCCAGACCACGCCGCTGTCCACGCCGCCGAAGCGCAGCGCGAGATCGCTTCGGAGTCCCTGGAACGCCGCCGCGTCGCGCGTGCGGATGTCGGCCGCCGCGTCGGGGCCGAGCAGGCGATTCTGGGCCACGCGCGCGAGCGTGCGCTCGTACACGGGGCCGGGCGTGAACGTGGCTTGGCGCATCCAGTTGCCCTTGCCGGAGGCGAGCAGGTCCTGCTGCGCGTCGATGCCCTCGACGATCGCGCGGGCGTGCGCGCCCAACTGCGTGAAATTGCCCATCGCGGCGTCCGCGCCCGAGAGCCCGCCCAGGTTGGACGTCACCGTGCGCTCGGCCGCGAGCAGCGGATTGTTCGTGAAGAGGCGCGTGTCCAGTTGCGCCGCGCCCTTGCCGAGCGTGCAGCGCAGCGCCTGCTGGAGCGGCGGCAGCGCGAGCGCCGCCGATGTGTCGCCGCGATACGGCGCACGGCCGCCGGCATCGCGGTAGAAGTACGGCAGCGTGCCCGCCAGGTCGCCTTGCAACTCCGCGCCAAGCGCATAGCGCACGACGGTGCGCAGCGCCTCGGCATTGCCGGGGGCGGGCCGCCGCAGGCTTTGCAGGGCCGCGAGCGCCGTATCGAACTGATCGACCGCGCCCACGTATTGCTGGAGCGTGCGCATCTCGGGCAGATCGTCGATGGAAAGGCCGCCCGCACCGGGCACCCGCGCATCCGCACGCGTACCCGGCGGCGCGCAGTCGTCGCCGATGATCAGTTGACCCGTGCTCGGGTCGAGCGCGACGCCCGTCAACTGGCTCACGCGCGCGAACATCTCACGCTGTAGCGCGCTCACTGCGATCTCGCCGAACTCGCGCTCGAAGCGCTCGCGCACGCGCGCGTCGAGCGCGTCGACCACGCGCCACGAGCCGGGCATGAACACCGTCGCGCCGGGCTGGGCGCGCAACTGCTGGTTCAGCCCGATCAGCGCGAGCGCCTTCGCGCGGTACCAGTCGGCGGGCAAGTCGAGCCCGCGCTGGGCCGCCGCCGCGCGCTCGGCGGCGTCGCTGCGCAATTGCCCGAGCGCCGCGACGAGTTCGCCGTTGCGCTGGCCCAGTTGCACCGTCGCCACGACGAGGCCCACGCCCCATACGCCGAGCACGGCGATGCCGCCCCAGCGCACGGCCCGGTTCAGCACGGGCCGTGCGAGGTGCTGCGTGCGCGAGGGCCGCGTGAGGCCGTATTCGAGGAAGATCTTGCGGTCGAACAGATCGCGCAGGAACGCGGGCTGCAACATCAACGCGTCGAGCGGGCCGCCCGGTTCATGGCGGTCCGTGCGGTCCGTGCGGTCCGTGCGGTCCGTGCGTTCGTCCGCGTCGCGCTGCGCCGTCTCGCCCGTGGCGAACTCGGCCGCGAAGCCGGCTGCCATCAGCGCCTCGGGCTCGACCCACGGCAAAGCCGCCGCTTCGCGCGCCTGCGCTGCGGCCTCGGGTGCGCGCTGCGCGAACTCGCTGCTGTCGCCGGTCAGGTAGATGCCGCGAAAGAAGAACGGCTCGTGATAGGCGCTCGGCCGCAGCAGTTCGTCCACGTAGAGCTGGAGTTGCGCCTGCATGGCGCCGATGCGCGAAGGCAGCAGCAGGCATTCGCGCGCATCCAGATGGCCGGTGTCGAGCGCGAACAGCTCCGCGCCCGTGTCGGACACCGCGCGCTCGATGCTGCTCATCGCCGCCCCCACCCAGTCCGACTGATAGGTGGTCGAGAGATCGTACGGCGAGGACCAGCCGAGCATGCTCGCGCGCAGCGGCTCGGGCAACGCGCGCGCGAAGGCCGCGAAACCCGTGAGCGCCTCGCAGCCCGTCACCACCACGTAGACGGCAAAGCGCATGGCAAAGCGGTTTTGCGCGAGCCAGAGGCGGCGGTGCGCAAGCTTCGCTCGGCGCACGAGTTCGAGGCGCGCGTCGGCGTCTTGCGCGAGCAGCATCGCCGCGGGCACGGTGATCACCACCGAGTCGAACGGCCGTTGCTCGCGATAGCTGCGGCACAGGCCAAGAAACTCGTCCCAGGGCTTTTCGTCGCCGTCTTCGTCGGGCGAGCCCAGATACACGGCCTGAATGTCGATCACCACGCCGCGATCGAAGAAGTGCCACGAAATGCCCTGCGTGGCCGCCGTGCTCGCGGCCTCCGCGCTCAGCGCGCTCGACACGCCCGCCTGAGCGATGGGCAGCGTGCGCGCGTCGTCGCCTTCGTTGAGCACCATGACCCACGGAATGTTGTAGCGCTCCGCGCGCGAGGCGATGTTCACCTCGATCAGTTCCACCGCCTGGTGAAACGTGCTGCGCAGCGAGTCCGCGCGCAGCCGCACGACCTTGCGATCGGCGGCGGGCTTTGGCTGCCCGTGGCGCATGGCGAAATACAGCACGGCGCCGAGTACCGCGCAGACCACGAGCGTGAGCGCGGCAATGGAGAGCAGGAAGAGATTGCTGGTCAGCATCGCACCCTCCGCCCGCCCATTACAAAGGATGCCTGATGAATCCGCTTCATCGCCCCACCCCCGCCACGGCGTCGGCGTGAAGCGCCTCGCGAACGGGCCACGACTGCCACAGCCACAGCACCTCCGAGATCGCACACAACGAAACAGCCGCGAGCATGACCATCACGGCCCAGCGGCTCACGGTGGGCAGCTTGCGCGGCGCGATGTGCGAGAGCGTGTTCGCATAGGCGGCTTCGGCCAACACGCGCTCGCGCCCGCCCAGATCGGACCGCCGCTGGTAGATGAACTCATAGAGTTCCTCGCGGTAGCCGCGCAGCTTTTCTTGCGCGAGTGCGCCGCGAAAGCGCCCTTCGAAGCCCATGGCAAGCGCGAACAGATAGTGCCGCGCGATGGTGCGCCGCGAGGGCTCGCGCTCGGAAAGCAACTGCTCGATGCGACTGAACACCAGGTCGCCCGCGATATTGCTGCGAAAGAGCGTCGATTCGAGCAGCCAGGCGGTCCAGCGTTCGCGGCCGCCCCAGGGCGTGTTGAGCAGGATCTCGTCGGCGAGCACTGCCTTGAGGTAGCGCGAGTCCGCGATGTTCTCCATCTCGAAGCGCGTGCTTTCGCGCCGCGACTGGAGCGTCTGCACTTCGAGCAGGTTCAGCAAATGCCGGCTCATGGCCTGGGCGGCAGCCTCCGCGTGCGTGCCGCCGTCCATTTCCGGCGCGGCGGGATAGCGCGCCTGCGCGCTCACCAGTTCGTCGAGAAACGCGCGGAACTGCTGCGTGAGGAGGTCTTCTTCTTCGGTGTCGATTCGGTTGCGTAGCATGCTGGGTCCGTTGCCTCGGGTATCGCTGTCTCAGCCCTTCACGAACAGCAGGATTTCCTGCGGCCGTTGCGCGCGCTCGCCTTCGTTGGGATTGCCGATCACGAGCGGTTCGTTCGGGGCCGTGAACGGCGGCTCCCAGCGGATCTCGAACAGCAGATAGCCGGAACCCGCGCGCACGCCGAGTTCCTCCGCATAGTCGATGGGCCGTCGCGCCGCGCCCAGCACGCGGCGGCTGCGCAGCGACGGGTAGACCGTTTGCGAGCCGATCACGGCGCCTTCCATCCACGCGAGCAGGTCGCGGTCGGACTGCCCGCGCAAGCCCACCACGAGCCGCTCGCCGGCCCATTCGTCGCGCAGGCCCAGTTCGAACGCGCCATGCCGGAAATCGAACTTGCACTCGCGATACGCCTCGCTCACCTCGGAGGTCGCCTCGCGCAGCGCGCGCAGCAGCGGCTCGAATACGGCGCGCGGATCGGCGTGGTCGTAGTCGGGCGGCACGGGCGGCAGGCCGCCGGGGCGCAGCAGCGAGAGCGGCCCCGTGAGCTGCGCGAGCGCGAGAAAGAGCGCGAGCGGATGCAGGCGCGGCGTGCGCAATACCGCTTCCACGAGCGGCAACGCGCTCACGAGGCTGCGCAGCCGGTCCTTCAGTTCGAGTTGCGCGAGGCGGTCGTCCACCTGCGAAGAGGGGTTCGCCGTTTGACGCGCGATGAACGCCGCCTTGCCGCGCAACTGGCCGAGCAGCGCCGAGGTGGCGCGCCAGAGCGGATTGTCATGCGCGATTTCGAGCAGCGGCGGCAGGCGCTCGCCCAGCCGGATCACGTCGTTGTCCTTGTAGACCGAGCCGAGCCGCAATGCGACCCAGGCGGCCGCCGGCGGCTCGCCCGCCGCGAGCGCGAGGTTCGGCAGGCGGCGCGCGATATCGGCGGGTGGTGCATCGGACACCTGATCGTCCACGGGCGCCCCCGCCGCCGAGCGAAAGCGGCGCACGGGCGCATCGCGCCGCAGACCGCCGGGCCCCGGCAGCACGAGCCAGAAGTCGAGCGGCCCGTTGGCGAGCTGCGCCGCGTGCGGTTCGAGCGCGAGTTCGAGCCGGTCCTGAGGGTTCGTCCCGGCGTGATACGAAACGGCGGTGCCGTCGGGCATGATGGCTTCGAGTTCGAGCACGCGCACGAGGCCCGCCGCCAGCAGGCCCTGATCGAGCGTCAAACGCCGCACGCCCCAGGCGAACGGCGCCGCCGCGAGGGTTTGCCAGGCGACGAGCGAGTCGATGCGCGCGTCGAGCAACTGGAAATGCTGCGGCGAGAGCAGCATGCCCTCGAACCACTCCACGCGATCCACCACGCCGGACATCGCATCAGACATGGCGTCCTCCCGCTTCGGTCACGGCACGCAAGGCGCAAGGGGCAAAGAGAAGTTGAACGGTCATTGAGCGGTCGATACGGTAAAAGCGTGATCGTCCAGTTGCACGACGAGGCGGCCACTGAACGTTTCGATGCGCACGCAGTGCGCGGCCGGGTCCGGATAACTCGCGAAGACAAACGCGGCCTTCACGCGCGGGCCGGACAGCGCGTCGCCGGGAATTTCCAGACGTTGTCCGGGCACGACTTCCCAACTGCTGTAGCGAATGCTTTTGGGGAACGCGGCGGCCAGCGTCGCGCGCGAGGCAAACCACTTCGCGCCCGGCAGTTCGGCCACGCGCGCGAGCATCGCGTCGTCGGTCACGAACACGACATCCACGGCCACGGGACTGTTGTTGTTGGCGTCGTTGCTGGCCGCGAGCGTGAGCGTGGACCACGCGGCCTTCTCGCCGCTCATCCCCAGCACCGAGCAGCCCGAAAGCGCGGCCCCAAGGCAGACACCAAGGCACATGCCACGCAGGCGGACACACCACGCGAACCGGTCATGCCAAAACGTCATTTCGCCCCCACTCCAATTCCCATCAAAACGATCAGCGACGCGACGGTCATCGCGCAGCCCGCCACCAGCGCGAGCTGCCCGCGCGAGAGCGCGAAGCGCAGCGGTGCACGTACTTGTGGTTGCGCGCGCAACGGCTCCGGCATCACGCGCTCCGAAGGCAGCCCGGCGGAGACCAGCGCGATCACGGCGCATACGGCGAGCAGGCTCACCACGTTGCGCGGCCCCTCGCAGATCAGGTCGATGGTGACGAACAGCACGCTCGCCGCTTCGGCAGGCAATTGCAGCAGCGAGAGCACGACGCCCATGTAACCCACGGTCGCCACACCGCTCTTGCCCGACGAGAGAAACGCGGCCCCGACCGAGGCGAACGCGATCACAGCGAAGTCGCCCGCACCGAGCGGCCGGTCATACAGGTTCGCCACGAATACGGTGGCGAGCGAGAAATAGAGCGCGGAGCCCGCGCGTACGAACACCGCGCCGAACGGCACGATCAGCTCGACAATGCCGCGACTGAACCCGAGCCGTGCGCTCATGGCCTCGATGGTGTGCGGAATCGACGCCGTCGCGCTGCCCGAGGTGAGGCCGACGAGCAGCGGCGCCTTGAGGCTCGCCACGATCTGCACGAGCGGCAGCCCGGCACGCCGCGCGGTGAGCGCCGTCGCTGCGCCGCCGAGCACGGCGGCGCAGGCGAGAAAGCACACCAGAAAGCTGCCCATCGCCGCAAGCATGGCGGGCGGCGTATGCGCGCTCACCCACGCGGCCGTGCCGAACGCGAGCACCGGAATGAGCAGGTTGGCGCGCTCGATGATGATTTCGAGCGTGCGATACACGCCCTCGAACACATTGCCGAGCATCGACGTTTGTTCGCGCGAGAGCGCCGCGAACGCGAGCCCGAACAGCAGCGTGCCGGCGAGAATGCCGAGCGGATGCCCTTGCGCCAGCACGCGGTAGAAGTTATCGGGCACGGCCTCGCGCCAGCCATAGGCACTCGTTTGCGAGACCGCCGCGTCCGCGCCGTCGAACAGCGTCACGCCCACTTCCTGCGCGTCGCCCGCGCTTTGGAGCAAGCGTTCGCCAAAGGTCGCATAGGCGTGCTCCGGCAGATGCGCGCCCGGCATCGCCAGCGCCCCTGCGAGCGTGCCCGCCACGCCGCACAGCACCATGAGCCCAAGCGCCAGCGCGCCGATCGTGCCCACGCGCCACGCGGGGCGCGGCAGTTCGCACACCTGGCGCAGGCCGAAAAACGTCGCGACCACGAGCAGCGGCATCGCGGCCATGTTGACGACCGCGAGATAAAGCTGCCCGAACAGATACGCCAGCGCCCCGGCGGGCTCGGCCACGAGCCCGCAGAGCGCGCCCGCCGCCATGCACGCGAGCAACGCGAGCGTGCTGCCCGAGAGGGGCTTGAGCACGTTCATACCGGCCGGTTCCAGCCACGCGCGAGCGCGTAATCCACCGTCGCCCGCGCGAGCGCACGCGTGCTGTCCACGAGCGGCAACGCCGCGTCGCGCAGCGCGCGGGCGGCGAGCGGAATTTCCGTGCACGCCATCAACGCGGCATCCACGTCCTCTTGCGCGAGCGCCGCGAGCGCGGCCCCGAGGTGCGCCGCCGCTTCGTCGATGTCGCCCGCCTTGACCGCAGCAATGCACGCGGCCACGTCGGCCTGCGCTGCCGCGCCGGGCAATACCGGCTCCATGCCGCGCACGCCGAGCGCGCTCTGATAGAAGTCGGAGGCGAGCGTGCCGCCCGTCGCCAGCAACGCGACACGCCGCGCCTCGCGCGGCAGCGCGGCCACGCTCGCCTCGCTGATATGCAGGATCGGCGCGGCGCTGCGTTCGCTTAGCTGTGCATACCAGTGATGCGCGGAATTGCAGGGGATGACGATCAGCGCCACGCCATTGCGATTGAGCAGGTCGATGCCGTCAATCAATGCGGGCAGCGGGTCCGCCGCGCCGTCGATGATCGCGCGCGAGCGGTCGGGCGTATGCGGCAGGTTCGCGACCACCATCGGCAGATGTTCCTGGTCGCAGGACGCCCCGGTCAGGCGCACGACCTGATCGAGGAAATCCACGGTGGCGAGCGGTCCCATGCCGCCCAGCACGCCTATGAGCGCCATTGCGGTCTCCTATATCTTCAACGGTCGCGGGCAGATCACGGCGACGGCCGCCGCGTTGCCGATCACGAGAATGAGCGTGCGCAGCATGTCGCACAGCGGGTCCACTGCCAGGAACAGGATGAACGCCGCTTCGAACGGCAAGCGCAGATACGCGCAGGTCATCCCCACCAGCGAAACGGTCACGAGGCCCGTCATGCCCGCCGAAGCGAAACCAGCCAGCACCGAAGCGAGCAGCACCGTGGCCACCTCGACCACGCCGAGCGTGTGGCCATAAAGCTGCGCGATGAACAGCGTGGCGCACACGTAATAGACCATCGGCCCCACGCGCAGCAGCGACACCGTGAGCGGCACGAGCAGTTCCACACGTGCGCGCGCGAAGCCCAGTCCGTCGACCAGGCTTTCGATCATGCTGGGCATGCAGGCGGCGCTGTTGCGCGTGGCGAGCGCGAGCGCGAACGGGGCGCGCAACGCGTCGAGCGTCGCGCCCAGCCCGTGCGTGGAGCGCTTCCAGATGATGGCCGCCGCCAGCACGACCAGCACGGCCGAAGCCACGAAGAACGCCACTACGAACTGGAGCATGGCGTGCAGCGGCCCCACGCCCGACTTGCCGAGCTGCGCCGCGCTCATGCAGATGAGGATGAGCGGCAGCGGGTAGCTCAACCAGTGCATGAGCTTCTGGCACGCGTGATAGATCGTTTCGAGCGACTGGCTCAGGCCCGTCGAGATGCGCTCGGGCACGCGTCCGACCGCCAACCCGAACAAGAGCGCGAACACCAGCGTCTTGAGCGCGTCGCCGCTCGCGAGCGCGGCGAAGATATTGGTCGGCACGAGGCTCGTGAGCACGTCGGAGAAGCTGAGCGACGTCGGCGGCGTGTCCGCGCCGTAGAGGTTCATCGTCGTGTCGCCGGCGGCGGGGTCGTTGCCGATCATCAGGCCGAACGCCTGCATCGTCGCGCTGGAGAGATTCGCGCCCGGATGCAGCACGAGCAGCACCGCCGCGCCCACCAGGGCGACGATGGCCGAAGCGCCCGCGAACACGCCCACCACGCGCACGAGCAGGCGCGAAGCGCCGCCGTCGCGAAAGAGCCGTTGCAGGCTGAAGATCACGGCCGATATCATGAACGGCAGCGTGGTCATCTTGAGCAGTCCCACATAAATATCGCCGATCAGGGCGAGCTTCTGGGACGCCTCGGGCAACGCGAGCCCGAGCGCGCCGCCAAGCGCGAGACTGCCGATCACGACCCAGGGGTTCAATACGAAAGCGTAGATTCTGCTGAAGTTCATCGCGGGACTCGGGTGGATCGCATCACGGGCGGTGGGTCGATTGCAGCACGGTGCTGATGTCGAAGCGCCTCGTGCGCTCGGCGAGAAACTGGTTGACGAACGCAAGCAGCGCCGTGTCGGCAATGCTCACGCCGATGGCGAGCGAGTCTTCGAGGTCGTCTAGCGTGACGACGCGCAGGCGCAGCGAAGCGGTCGGGTCCCGCTTCAGCACGCGCTTGACTTCGAACTCGTCGCGATACGCCGCCGTCACCTCGCCGCTGTCGAGCGCCTTGAGCACCGCCTCCCAGGTGGGATAGGTGCGCACCTGTGCGTGCGGGAAATTGGTCGTCACGTATTCCGCGTATGAGGAACGCGCGACGACGCCGATCGTGCTGTCGTAGGCGCGAATCACGTCGGGCACCGCGCGCCCTTGCGCGAGTTGCGCGAACTTCACGCGGTTGAGCAGCAGCGCGCGCTTCAGGCGAAGATAAGGTGTACTGAAGCTGATGACCTGCGCGCGCGGCAGCGTGCGCGAGAGCTTGCTGATGGCCAGGTCGGCCTGACCTGTGGCCAGCAGGTTCACCACGCCGTCGAAGCTGTTCGCGTCGCGGTCGAAGCGCACCTTCACGCCGAGCTTTTGCGCGATCTCGTGCGCCAGATCGATGTCGAGGCCGCTCAACTGCCCTTCGCGCGTCTCGAAGAACGGCGGCTGGTCGATGCCCAGCACCGCCACCACCAGTTCGCCGCGTTGCGCGATGCGCGCGAATTCGGGGGCGAGCAGGCGGCCGTCCGGCAACTGCACGAGGCCTGTCGAGGTGACGCGCTGCACCTGCACCGGCGCGGGCAACGCGGCGCTCGCGGCGGGCACGGCCGCGATCACGCCCACGGAAATGGGCGCGGCGGCACCGGCCCATGCAGATGCGGACAGCGCGAAGCCGAGCATCACGCTCAGTGCGCAGGCGAGGCGCGCAGCGGATCGTGAAGCGGATCGGGAGGCGGCGAACGAGACCGCCACGTCAAGGATGGTGCGCATATCAGGGATTGCTTGAAGAAGAGGAAGCGGCCGTGGGAGCAGCCGCCGACGATGCCACCGGAGCCGGCTGCGAGAAGTACCGCGCGCCGATCTGGACACCCAGCAGGAACAGCAACGCGCACAGCAGCAGCGTGCAGGCGGCGACGATCGTCACCATGCGCGAGGTCATCGAGAAAACGTACGGGTTCACCATCGCCCTCATGGAAGCTGGGTGGAAAACTGCACCGGGGCGGCGACCTGGATCACGCCACCCCATGCGCAGATGAGCTTCGAATCGTTCTGCAAGGCAGGCACGCCGCCCACCAGCACCGTGGGCGAGCCCGGCAGCCACGGCGCGGGCGTGACGGGCACGCACGGCATGGGCGTGAACACCCCGAGCGCGGCGGCCGTCGCACCGATCACGGCCGGATTCGCTGCGCAACAGCACATGCCGAACGGCAGCACGTTGAGAATGGCCGCGTGGTCCATGACCGTCGCGGCGGGCGTGCCCGCCGTCACGCCGCTGACCGGCAGCACGGCAAGCGCGGCGGGCGAGGTGCCGAAACTGCATTGCAAGGCCGAGCCGGCCGTCACGAGCATCGCCATGGTTAGCCCCTTACCCATTTCTCGAACTGCCGCAGCATCGGTGCGGAGGCTTTGTCAGCCGCTTCATGGCTTGCCGCCTCGCGCGGGGCGTCCGCCGCTTGCCATGCCTCCTGAGGCTTGCCCATGTCGTAGCGGCGCGATTCCTGCACGCTGCCGTCCTGTGCGTAGCGGCGCACCGTGCCGTGCAGCAGGTTCGCGCGATACGGCGTGGATTGCATGAGCTTGCCGTCGCGCGCGTAGTCGCCGGCCTCGCCATCGAGCCGCCCATGCGCATAGGGCGCGCGCCGCACCACTGCGCCGTCGTGCAGGAACACGGCTTCGCGCGTGAGTTGCCCCGCTTCGTAGTGCAGGCGCGCGCTCACCAGCCCGGCCGGGCACACGCAGAGGCTCGGGCCGTGCAGCACGCCGCCCGCGTAATGCTGCTGGCTCGCGAGCCGCCCGTCCTGGTAACGCGACACCACGCCGTGCAGCTTGCCCGCCTCGTAGTGCGACTCCTGCAACAGCGTGCCTTGTGCATCGAAAATCCGGAACGGGCCCGAGAGCAAGCCGTGCGCAAAGCCGGCTTCCACGTGCGGCGAGCCGTCCTGCTGATAGCGCAACATGGGCCCGTGCGGCACGCCGCCCGCGAACGTGGTGCGGCTCACGAGCCGGCCTGCGGCGTCGCGCTCCTCGACCACGGTCGACGCCTCGCGCGCCTGCGTTGCGCCATCGTCATGCGGATTCAAGGGCTTCACGGTGGTGTGGATCTCGCTCATCGCGCGCTCAATTCAGCTTCACAAGGCCGCCCTTGAGGGCGAGCAGGCCACCGCCGTCGACCGTCTGCGTGGCCGACGCCTTGTGTTCGATGGTGAGCCCTTCCACGGTGAGGCTCGTGCCCGCTTTCTGGCCGAACGAGGTCGCCGCCTCGGCGGCGAACGCCGCGCCCGATTTCAACGTGAAGGCCCCGCCCGACTGGATCGTGATCGAGCCGCTCACGTCGATCACCAGATTGCCGCTCACGCGCAGCGTATGGTCGCCGCCGGTCTCCTGCGTGTAGCTCGCGTGGTTCGTGTGCGTTTCCTCCGCGCCGATTTCGAGCGTTCGCTGGCCCTTCACCGTGTGGCGCTCGTTGCCCGTTTGCACGTCGACGCTGCGATCGCCCGCTTTCACCACGTGCGTTTCCGCGCCCGCGATCACCGTGGTCGTGAGCGCCTGTTCGATCGCGACGTTCATATCGCGCTGTGCATGCAGATAGAGTTCCTCCGCGCCCATGCGGTCTTCCATGCGGATCTCGTTGCCCGCCGCGCCGTTCTTCGACGAACGCGAACGCAGCACGCTTTGCGTATGCGAGTCCGGCAATGCCACCGGCGTGACGTTCTGCCCGTTGTAGACCGCGCCCGTCACGAGCGGACGGTCGGGGTCGCCGTCCACGTAGCTCACCACCACTTCCTGGCCCACGCGCGGCAAAAACAGCACGCCCCAGCCATTGCCCGCCGACGCCTGCTGCACGCGCACCCAGCATGAGCTGTCCTGATCGGCGTCCGGCGTGGTGTCCCAGTGGAATTTGAGCTTCACGCGGCCGTAGGCATCGGTCCAGATTTCCTCGCCCGCCAGGCCCACGACCTTCGCCGTATGCGTGCCCGCCACGACCGGCAGCGGCGTCACGCAGGGCGCGCGAAACGGCGTGGCCTGAAGAAACGCCTCGAAGCGATTGACGTAGCCGTGGTGCGAGGCGTCGTGCGTCACCGCGCGCACGACGTAGCCCGTATTGAGCGCGTCGCCGCCGGGATGATCCGCCAGCGTGAAACGCGTGCCCGCGGCGAGGCTGTAGCAGTCGCACGCGCCGCTGCCCGCTTGCTGCGCGACCTCGCAGGCCGCGCGTCGCACGGCGGCCTTGCGCTCGCCTTCGGCCGCATCGGCGTATTTGCCGGGGAACGTGTAGCGGCGTCCCTCCGGTGCCGTCGCGGGCGTGACGGGCCCGGTCTTCGAAGGCGACGCGTTGGCAAAATCGTAGTCGCCGAGCACGTGATCGTGCGCGACGAGTCGGTGCGTCATCTCGAACTCGCTCACGCGGTTCGGCTCGCCGCTCGCGCTTGCGGTGGTCGAGAAGTAGAGTCGCGCGCTGGTCGCGTCGGTGTGGTGGGCCGCGGCGCTGTCGGCCAGCACGAGCGTGTGCGCGCCGTTCGCGAACGTGAAGAAGTAGAAAATGCCTTCCTCTTCCATCAGCCGCGAAATAAAAGCGAACGGGCTCTCGTCGTACTGCACGCAGTATTCGCGCTGTGCGTAGGCCGTGCCGCTCAAGCGCGACTCGTACTGCACGCCCGCTGCGTCCAGCACGGTCTTCACGATCTCCGGCACGCTTTTATGCTGATGAATCACGCGGTCGCGCCCGAGCGTGAGCAGCCACACGCGCGGCGCAAGCTCGGCCGAGTAGAAGCCGTGCTGCGAGTCCGTGCCCGCATGCGCGAAGCGCACCACCATGCCGCTAAAGCAACGCACGGGGCCGCCCGGCGATTGCAGCGTGACCGTCACGATCTGGCCGACAATGCGCGCGGCGTCGAGCGCCTTGTTCAGCGAACGCATGCGCAACTCGAAGCGGAACAACTCGGAGATCGCCTCGCGTCCGCTGAAGCCGTCGAGCAGCAGGACATCTTCGCCAAACGGCGTCGAGACCGAGAGAAACGAACCCGCCTGCGTGATCGTGCGCGCCATGGCCATCATGCTCCGCGCGCGTCGGTGAAGTGGAACGCCATGCCGCCCACCGCGTCGAGCGCGAGATGCACGCCGCCAAACGGCTCCGCGAGCGAAATGCGCTCCAGCACACGCTGCGCCAGTTCGGGGAGCACGGCCTGGGCCAGAATGTGATCGACATTGCGCGCGCCGCTGTCCACTTCCTTGCAGCGTTGCACGATCTCCTGGGCGAGCGCATCGTCCCACGTGAGCGTTGCGTGATGGTTGCGCTCAAAACGTTGTGCGATGCGCGCAAGCTTGAGTTCGACAATGGCGGCGATTTGCGCGTCGCCGAGCGGATAGTACGGCACGATCGCGAGCCGACCGAGAAACGCCGGACTGAACTGGCGCAGCAGCGGCGGCCGCAGCCGTTCGACGAGCGCCTGCGGCGCGGGCCTGCGGCCGCCGTGGCACGCGTCGGTAATGACGTCCTGCGCCGCGTTCGAGGTGAGCAGGATGAGCGTGTTCTTGAAGTCGATGGGCACGCCCTCGCCGTCCTCCATGATGCCCTTGTCGAACACCTGGAAGAACAGTTCGAGCACGTCCGGGTGCGCCTTTTCCATTTCGTCGAGCAGCACGACGCTGTACGGGCGACGCCGCACCGCCTCGGTCAGCACGCCGCCGCGCCCGTAGCCCACATAGCCCGGCGGCGCGCCCTTGAGGCCCGAGACGCTATGCGCCTCCTGGAACTCGGACATGTTCACGGTGATGACGTTGCGCTCGCCGCCGTAGAGCAGTTCGGCGAGCGCGAAGGCCGTTTCGGTCTTGCCCACGCCGCTCGGCCCCACGAGCATGAACACGCCCACGGGCTTGCCCGGATCGTCGAGGTCGGCCCGGAACGTGCGCACGCGGCGCGCAATGGTGTCGAGCGCCTCGTCCTGGCCCACCACGCGCTCGGCGAGCTTTTCCTGGAGGTGCAGCACGGTATGCAGTTCGTCGGCGAGCATGCGGCCCACGGGAATGCCGGTCCAGCCCGAGATCACCTCGGCCACGACGGCCGAGTCCACGCACACGGGCACCAAGGGCTCGTCGTTCTGCACGGCTTCGAGGCCCTTCTCCAGCCGGCGCAACGTGGTGGCCAACGTTTCGGCATCCTCATGGTCGTCACTCGTGCCTTCATCCGTGACGCTCGCCAACTGTTCGGCGATCTTGCGCCGCCACGCGAGAATCTCGTCCACCGCGCGCTTTTCCGTGCCGAACTTTTCGGTGAGCCTTGCATGCTGCTCGCGCTCGTCGCGCAACTGCCGCTGGGTGGCCGCCATCGCCTCGGCGCGCATCGCGCCCGTGGCCGCCTCGTGGCGCAGAATGCGCAACTGGTTCTCGGCTGTCTCGATCGAGCGGCCGAGTGCCTCGATCTCCTCGGGCACGCCGCTTTGACCGATCGCCACGCGTGCGCAGGCCGTGTCGAGCACGCTGATCGCCTTGTCGGGCAACTGGCGGCCCGAGATATACCGATGCGAGAGCCGCACGGCGTCGCGTACGGCGTCGTCGAGAATCTCCACGCCGTGATGAGCTTCGAGCTTGTCCACCATGCCGCGCAGCATGTCCACGGCCGCCGGCTCGCCCGGCTCCTCGACCTTGACCACCTGGAAACGGCGCGCAAGCGCGGGGTCGCGTTCCACGTACTTCTTGTATTCGGCCCAAGTCGTGGCCGCGATCGTGCGCAACTCGCCGCGCGCGAGCGCCGGCTTGAGCAGATTGGCGGCGTCGCCTTGCCCTTCGCTGCCGCCCGCGCCGATCAGTTGATGCGCCTCGTCGATAAAGAGGATCACCGGCGCGGGCGAGGCCTTCACCTCGGCGATCACCGACTTCAGGCGGCTCTCGAACTCGCCCTTCACGCCCGCGCCCGCCTGTAGCAGCGCGAGATCGAGCGAGCGCACGGAAACGTTCGCCAGCGCGGGCGGCACTTCGCCCTGCACGATGCGCTGCGCGAAGCCCTCCACCACGGCCGTCTTGCCCACGCCGGCCTCGCCCGTGAGGATGGGGTTGTTCTGGCGGCGGCGCAGCAGCACGTCGATCAACTGCCGGATTTCAGCGTCGCGGCCACGAATGGGATCGATCGCGCCCGCGCGTGCGAGCGCGGTGAGGTCCACCGCGTAGAGATCGAGCGCGCGCTGCGAGTGGATTGCGGGGCCGGCCCCGAGTGTCGGCATGGTCTGGCTGGCCGGAACTTCACCGCTTTGAGCGGCCTGCGTCCCCGCAGAAGGCAGATCGCTCGACGCGCCTCCCGCATCTTCAGCCGAACCCGCGAGAATCCCGCGCAGGCCTTCGCGCAGATGCGCGCGCGGAATCTTCAGCAGCGCGGGCGCCGATTCGAGCAGCAAGCCGCGCAGGCTGTCCACTTCGAGCAACGCGAGCGTGAGCGTGCCCGAGCGGATCTGTTGCTCGCCGAGCAGCATCGAGCTTAGCAACCACGCTTCCTGAAACAGCGGCGAAAGGTTCGGCGAGAGTGAAGGCGTGCGGCCGTTGCCGCGCTTGAACAATTCGACCGTTTTTTGCAGATGCGAAACGAGGCCCGCGCGCCCGACGCCGAAATGCGCGAGGATCGCCCGCAGGTCCGGCGCTTCGGTTTCGAGCAGCGTGAGCAGCAAGTGCTCGATATCCACGCTGAAGTGTGTCTGCCGCACGCACAGTTGGGCGGCCTGCTCCATCGCATGTTTGCATGCGGGATTCAGGCGGCTGAGCAAGGTGCGAATATCGATTTCCATCCGGGGTCGCCTAACGGTTATGCGTGTGCCGCGCCGCCAGCGGCGCGCGCGTTGAATCTCACGGGTGCGGGTTGGCTGGCTCGCGCCGCACCGCCGAGCCACGACGTCCAGCCAAGCCGTGCCGCCTCATGCCCGCCGAGCGTGCACGCCGCGCGGCGCGGCGCGGCATGCAGCACGAACTCGACGTCGAGGTCCTGCTGCGCGTGACGCCGCACGAGCCAGACAGCCAGCGCGTGCGCCTCGCCGCCCGGCAGCAGCGCGGCGAAGCGTTCGGGCGGCACATCGAAAAACGCCATGCGGATACCGGCGTGCTGATCCCACGCGCGGCGGCCAAGCACGCAGGCGCGCCCAAGCCGTGGCGCCTGGCCGCTGCGCGTGGAACCGGTCAACCGCAACGCGTCCTGCGCTTCGACCTCGCGCCAGCGGCCCACGAACGATTCGCCCGTCACGCGCAGGCCGAGCCGGTCGCCCAGCACGGCGAGCAGGCCGCTCATCGAACGCGGCGCCGCGCTGAAAAGCCCCGCGTGACGCAGCCAGAGCTGCGCGCGTCCGGAGCCGCCAGCCTCGCCCTGGCCCTGGCCCTGTGCATCGAGCCCGAGATTGCCGAGCGCGTCGAGACACGCGGCGAGCGGCGAAGCCAGCGGTGAGCGCCAATTGAGCGCGGGCGTGTGTTTCTTGCGGCTGCGGTAAAGGAACGACAGAAAGCGGTGATTCAGGATGTCGAGCAGGTCGGCGCTCGCCTCGTCGCGCGCCGCGCGGTGAGCGAGCACCATCTCCGTGAACGGCAAAGGGAGCGGTCCGCCCGCTCCGGCGAGCGTCATTGCGGGCGTGGAAAGCACGTATTCCGGCTTTCCTTCGCGCCCGCCAATTGATTCGCTATCCGTATCATCGATTCTCTCGCCGCGCGCGTGTGCGCTCGTTCCACGCTCACGCACGCGGCGCACGTCGCTCGCCTCGAACGCGAGCGACACATGCCCCTTGAGGCGAATCGCTTCGCGCGCGCCGTCACCATGTCCGGGCGGATTGGCCCACGGCGTGGCCCGCTCCAGCAGGTTGATGGCCTGGAACAGGTCGAAGCCCTGAGGGTGGGCGCGCAGGCGGGCGATCAGACGAGCGGCTGGCAGCCGGTCATCGGTTCCCATTGCTTCCATGTCTCGTCTCCGCGGCGCACCACGAGCCGCACGAAGGAATTGATCGATGTGTAAAGCGCGAAGAAGCGCGCGAGCACCGCGCCCATCAGCAGCGGCGAGCCGCCGACGAACGCGTCGGCGTCGAACTCCACGGCCACTTCGGTGCCCCGGCAGTAGCCGCGCCATGCCTCGGTTCCCAGATGCGCGTTCACGCTGCGCGCATGCAGACTCTTGAGCCCGCGAATCTGGTCCTGTTCGCGCGCGCGATCGGACGCAAACAGGCGCAACAGGTCCTGCACCTGGCGCCGCCCGGTCGCGCCGCTCACGAGCGACTGGTGATTGAGCGTGAGCAGGGAGACGAGCCGCCATAGCGTTTCGCTGCCGAGCGGCGGCGTGCGCTGCGCGGTGGGCTCGTAAAGGCAGCGCACGCGCACGTTCGGCGCGGCGCGCTCCACGCTCATGCGCGCGCCCACGCTCAACTGCTGCGCGAGGCGCCGGTTCGTGCACAGCACGTTCGCGTAGACGACCGGGCCTTGCGGCGAGCGCCAGCGGGGACCCGCATCGACGAAACTCAGATACGTGTCCGTGCCCGCGATGTCACCGCGCAGGCTGCGCTCGCGCCGCGCCACCCAGCAGGGCGTCGCGCCGTTCGCGCCCGCATGGGCATCCGTGTAATCGGCTGCGGCAAACGAGGGAATCGTCTCGGCGCTCGCCCTGGTGGGATCGCTTGCCACGACCGAAACGACCGAGTGGATTTCCGTGACCGCCTCGCGCTGCCGGTCCGCCACGAGCCGGTACTCGTAGTGACGATGATCGATAGCGATGGGCTCGCTCGTCTGCGCGAACAGATTGACCACGGGCGTGCAACCGAGCCGGAAATGCTGCGCGCCGATCGCCGCGAGCCCGCGCGGCGAGCCGTTGAGGCGGAGCACGATTTCGCAGCCTGGGCCCGCTACCGGCAAGCCGTCGGGCAACAGCAGGTCGAAGAAGTGGAACTTGCGTGGAAACGCGAAGTACTCCTGCATGAGTCCGTATGCCGGCTGCGCGTGGGGCGGCAGCGGCAGCACGGCGTGCTCGGGCGCGTAGCCCACTTCGCACCACGCCGCGCGGCGCAACGGCACGGCCGCGCCGTTCGGCTCACGCAACGCGATGTCCGACACGCCTGGCGCGAGCAACTCATAGAGCGGCATCGTCGTCATCCAGTCGCCGTGCAGGTGAATGCGCAGGCTGTCGAGTTCCAGTTCGTTGCAGTGCACGCCCGCCTCGCAGGCGAGATGCAGGCGCAGCGTGGCGTCGTCGCCCAGGCTCGCGTCGGCGATTCGCAGCGGCCACAGCGTCGTGTCCCACGCGGTGCGAAAGCGGCACACGTCACCCGTTTCGGCGCGCGCGTGCAGCCCGGTGTGACGCGGCACGGGAAAGCCCGCTGTCACCTTGCCCTGGCTCGGGTCGAGCTCGAATTGCGCAATCGTCATGGAAGGCACCGGCTGCACGAGCGAGGGACATACGTTTTCCAGCAACGCCGAGGCCACTTGCGGGAACGTCTGGTCGAGATCGCGGTGCACGCGCGCGGCGAGAAACGCGCTCGCCTCAATCAGGCGTTCGGTGTGCGGGTCGAGCGATTCCGCGCCGTGCAGGCCCAGGCGTGCGGCGACTTTCGGATAGCGCGCGGCGAAGTCCGCGCCTTCGTGGCGCAGATAGGCGAGTTCGCGCTTGTAGTAATGGAGAATGTCGTCGGACACGGTTTCAGCCATGATCGTTGCGCGGGTCGGGTGACGGGTCGGCGATCGAAAGCGCGCCCCCGGCGAGCTCGAACGCGACATGACTGATGCGCTCGCCCGCGCGCATCGTGGCGCGGATGGCGAGCACCGCATCGTTGGCATGACGATCCGTTTCGTTGAAACCCACGGCGACGTCGACGAGGCGCGGTTCGAACCACGCGATCGCGCGCGCGACCGCGGCGGCGATGGCTTCGCGGTCCGCGCCCGAACGCAAGGTGCGCGCCGAGAAGTCGGGCAAGCCATAGTCGATCGCGCTGCCGTCTCCCGCGAGCCACGCTTCGTAAGGCTGGCGTGCGCGCGTGTTCAGGAGCCGCGCCAGATCGCGTGCGATCGACGCGCGCAACGCGTCCTCGTCCGGCAGGTACGCTTCGCCTTGCGCACCAAGCCGGTCGAAAAGAGGCATGGGTGTACCGTTGTCGATGGCCGACATCTCGTGATGACGCTCGTGCTCGTGCGTTTCACGACGCGCGGGACCGATCGCTCACGATCCGCCCCGCGACGCCGCACGCTTCAGCTCTTGGGCGGCGTGATGGCCTTGTTGGTTGCCAGATCCCAGCCGAAGGCGGCGGTGCCCTTCTTGTCCGCCGTCGTGTCCTGCTGCGTGTATTCGGCGGTGACCTGCGTGAAGTTGATCGAGAGGTTGTCCATCATCGCGCCGCCCGCGGAACTGTTGATCACGGAGATCATCGCGTTCTTGAGCACGTATTTCATGTGCAGCATGAACTTGCCGGCCTCGTTGCGCCCGACGAGCACCGTTGCGTCGCCGAGCTTCGTGCCCGCCGCGCAGGCGCTATAAAGCGCGGGCGTGGACTGGTCCGAGTATTTGGCGATCCCCACCTCGTTGAACGACGGCCGGCCGAGCGTGCGCTCGCTCTTGGCCGGATCGGGCGAAATCGGCAGGGCGAGCCCGAACGAAAAGCTCTCGATGATGATCTTGTCGGTGTGCTCGTCGAGCCTGGAATTGCCCTTGATGTCCTTCAGTTCAAGCAGAATCGTATCCATGTGGTCCCCCGTTCAATCTATGATGCGTGGCCCCACACGGCGCGCCCCCGCGCAACCGTGCAGCGTCCAACCCTCGTTCGTGGCGCGGCTTAGGCGGCCGCTGCGGGCAATTCGGCGACAAGCCGGATCGACGCAGTCAGTTCTTCCATCTGGAAATGCGGACGCAGGAAGCAGGTCGCGCGATAGGCGCCCGGCTTGCCCGGCACCTCCGTCACGTCCACACGCGCTTCTCCCAGCGGATAACTGACCTTCTGCGCGTGCGATGCCGACGGATTGATGAGCACGTAGTCGGCGATCCAGTTGTTCAGGTAGTTCTCGATATCGGCGCGCGACTGGAACGAGCCGACCTTGTCGCGCATGATCACCTTGATGTAGTGCGCGAAGCGCGAAGCGGCCAGCACATAGGGCAGGCGCGCGGAAAGCTGCGCGTTGGCGTTCGCCGCGTCCTTGTTGTAGACCTTCGGCTTGTTGACGGTCTGACTGCCGAAGAACGTGGCCGAGTTCGAGCCCTTCGAATTCACGATCGAAATGAAGCCCAGGTCGCTCAGTTCCTTCTCGCGGCGGTCGGTGATCGTCACTTCGGTCGGGCACTTCAGCACCACGTCGCCCTCGCCCGTCGTGTACGTGTGCGCAACGAGCCCTTCCACGCGGCCGCCGCCTTCCACGCCGCGAATTGCCGTGGCCCAGCCGTACTTCGCAAAGGCGTCGGTGATGCGCAGGCCCAGCAGCCACGCCGAGTTCGCCCACAGGTATTTGCTGTGGTCGGTGCCGTCCACGTCCTCCTCGAAATTCAGGTTTTCGAGCGGATTCGTCTTCGCGCCGTAGGGCTGGCGCGCCGCATAGGACGGCAGCACGAGCGACACGTAGCGCGAATCTTCCGTCTCGCGAAAACCGCGCCAGCCCGCAAGCTCGGCGCTCTCGAAGGTCTTGGAGAGGTCGCGCGTAACGCCCAGGTCGGTGAACGACTTGAGGTCGAAGAGGCTCGGCGCGGCGGCGGCGATGAACGGCGCGTGCGCAGCGGCGGCCACCTTCGACATGCGTTCGAGCAGCGCGATGTCCTGCGGGTCGCGGCCGAACGTGTAGTCGCCGAGCAGGAGCGAATACGGATAACCGCCGAACGTTCCGTACTCCTCTTCGTAGATCTTCTTGAACAGCAGACTCATGTCGTGATCGACGGCGGATTCGAGATCCTTGAGCAGTTCCTTCTTCGTGACGTTCAGGAGGCGCAGCTTGAGGTTGCTGCCCGTTTCCGTGCCGTACACCATGTCGTGCAGGCCGGTCCACGAAGCCTCCAGCGCCTGGAACGCCGGGTCGTGCATGATGGCGTTGAGCTGGTCCGAGAGCAGCGCGTCGATTTCGGCCACGCGTTCGTTGATCATCGCCACGACGCTCTTGTCCGGGCTCGTGCGCATGCCTTCGTCGAGAATCTGCGAGGCGAGCTGGCCGATCAACTGCTTCGCATACACCCGCTGCGAAGGCTCGACCGCCATGTTGCCTTCCTGAACGATGCGCTCCAGCAGGCTCAGCCCGCTTTCTCCGGCCGCTTCGAGCGTGACTGTGCCTTCGCTGGCCGCAATATCGGCCGCCGTGTTGCTGGTCATTTCCCTACCCCCGATTGATGCCGTTGCGCCCGCAACGACCGTGGCTGTGCCTGTTATGCGGCCGGCGCTTCCGGCACGGCGTGGGCCGCGAGGCCTTCGCCCGACTGTGCCTGGCTTTGCACCTGCTTCAGTTCTTCCGAGCTTTGCACGATGCGCTCGAGCATCGAGTCGAGTTCGTCGTTGCCGTCTAGCTTGGCGAGCAGGTCGCGCAGTTGCTGGCGCGCTTCGAGCAGCTTCGCGAGGCGCGGCACCTGGCGCACGATGGCTTCCGGATGAAAGTCGGCGAACTTGTCGAACGTGAGTTCGAGGCGCAGGCTGCCCTCGCCCTTCGCGGTGTCGGGCACCGAAAGGTCGAGGCGCGGGCGGATCTTGCCCATGATCGAGTCGAAGTTGTCGCGGTCGATCTCGACGAGGCGGCGTTCCTTGAGCTTGGGCAGCGGCTCGGCGGGATGACCCGAAAGATCCGCGAAAAGACCCACTACGAACGGCAAATCGCGCTTTTCGATCGCGTCGCCGGTCTCGACGTCGTAGGTGATCTGAACACGTGGCGGGCGATTGCGTCCCACCCACTTTTGCAGGCTATTGGACATGCTGGTCTCCGTAAAGAAGCCGAAACCGCCGGCGTTGGCCGTTGGCTGGCAGCGCAGGCAATCTTACGAAGAATGTTTTTGGGCCGCATTGGCCTAAAGTACAGGTCGCCGAAAAAAATCGGCGAGCGCATGGGAGGCGTGTGGAAAGGCCGTGGACAGGCCTTCGCTGGCCTGTAGTGGCCCTGATAAGGCGTGACGGATGACTGCGGGGACTTACTGGGGCTTGCCGAAGAGGCCGCCGCGACGCGCGATGAGCGTGGCCTGCGTGCGGTTGAGCGCGCCGAGAGCGGTGAGCACGGCGGAAACGTGCGCCTTCACGGTGCGCTCGGTCATGCCGAGATGATCGGCGATCTCCCGGTTGCGCAGCCCGTTGCACACGAGGCGCAGCACCTCGCCCTGGCGCGGCGTGAGCGTGCTCAGCAGCGTGGCCTCGTCCGTGTGCGCGGCGCTGCGCATGGGCGTCAGCGGCGGCACCCGGATGACCGTTGTCGCGCCCTCGTGCCACGGCATGCCCGCCCGCACGCACGCCAGCGCGTTCACGAGCGTGCGGCTGTCCGCCGACTTGTGCACGAACGCATGCGCGCCCGCCGCGAGCGCGTTTTGCCGGTCGTCGGGGTCTTCGGAAGCGGAGAGCACGAGAATGCGCACGCCGGGGCGCAACTGCCGCAGCCCCTTCACCAGCGCCGCGCCGCCGATGTCGGGCAGGTAGTAGTCCATGATCACGCTGCTGATGTCCGCGTGCTCGTGGACGGCGGCGAGCGCCGCGTGGCCGCTGGCCACGTCGTGCACCGTGAGTTCCGGGTCCGCCTTCGCGATCGTGAGCAGCAAGCCCTCACGGAACATCGCGTGGTCATCGATCAGCAATACGCCTGTCACAGCTTTCCCCCGAATATGCGTGTTCTGGGTGACGAGGCAAGCTGAGGCGGGATGCGGCTACGTTGCGCGGGTCACCGTTTGTCGTTCTAACCGCAAGCGCGGCGTAAGCCGAATCATAGTATGTTTTCGAGATGACATGGAAAATCGGCTTCAGGCGGCGCTTGCGCGTCGCGCGGCGCGCTGCGGCAGCACGGCGATACAGCCGACGATGAAGATGAGCAGCAGCACGGACGCATAAAGCCGGCTGAATTCCAGGCCGCCTTGCGCCACGGGCTTGTCGAGCAGGTCGCCCAGCGTCGCGCCGAGCGGGCGCGTGAGCACGAACGCAAACCAGAAGAGCGCGGTGCGCGACACGCGCGGCCACAGCCACAGCAGGCCCACGACGACCAGTGCCGCGCCGAAGATCACCGCGCCCATTTCGTAGCCCAAGCCCAGGCCGCCGCGATCCTCACCGGCGACCCAGTCGCCCAGCGCCGTGCCCAGCGTTTGCGAAAAGAGGATCGTGGTCCAGTAAAACCATTCGACGCGCGCGCTCGCGACGCTCTCGATCGACACCGTGCCTTCCGCGCGATACCAGACGCCCAGGCTCGTGATCAGCAACAGGAGAATGATCGACACGCCGCCGGGATAGCCGACACCGAGCGAGCGGTCGAAAAAATCGGCCAGCGTCGTGCCGAGCGTGGTCGTGGCGACGATGGTTGCCCAGTAGAGCCAGGGATAAAAGTTGCGGGCACGAATCTGCGCCGAAACCAGCACGACGAAGCCCGCGAGAAAGATGAGCGAGCCGACCAGGTAGCCCAGGTTCAGTGACATCGTCACCCAGTCTCCGCCCGTTTCGCCGAGCGTGGTGCACGCCACCTTGATGATCCAGAAGCCGAGCGTCACCGCGGGAACCTTGCTCACCGCGTGGTCGATAAAAGTTCGTGAAGCGGAAGTCATTGGACACTCCTTGCGCCACATGACGGGCGAAATGGAACAGTCTGCGACTATAAGGCTCCTTTCCTTAGCTAAACCTTAGCTGAATACCCACGCTGCATGAATGCGGCCCTTTGAAGGCGGAGTTGAGCCACTTGCTTGTGCATAAGCAAACTCTAAGGTTGGTTGCGTACGCTGGGGACATACGTCGTGCAGAAAAGCATGGCGTGTCGTTCCGCAAGCGTCGTGCCTGGCGTGTCCAGTCTGGCATCACTTATCAGGATTACGAATCAATATCTACGATGGAGTCCACATCATGAAAGCACTACTCGTTTCCGCCATTCTTTCGCTCGGCGTTGTGCTGACCCCGGCCGCCTTCGCGCAAAGCACCACCCCGGCGCAAATGCCGCAACACACTTCGCAGGGGTCCGGCACGCAACGCGCCAATGACTCATCGGGCTATGGCATGGAGGGCGGCGGCACCTCGAATGCTTCGGTGTCCGGTTCGTCTCGCGCCTTCACGCAAGCGTCGAACCATGCCTCGAACATGCACAACGAGGGTCGCAACGGCCTCTTCGCGCACCATTGAGCGCGGGCGCTTCGGCCGCGCGCCCCCTGCGGTTCGATCACACCCGCAAACCGCGGCTCTTGAGCCGGTAAACCAGTTGTGCGCGCGTGATGCCCAGGTTGCGCGCCGCCGCCGAGAGGTTGCCCGACGCCTGGCGCACCGCGCTCTTGAGCAACGCGGACTCGATGTCGTCGAGCGAGAGCGGCGGGCCTTCGTTTTCCGTGCCCATCAACAGGCTCGTGACCTGACGCGTGACGCGCCCCGCTTCGTCCTCCGACCCCGCGAGCAAATTGAGCTTGTCGGAGGGCAGCAGCGCGCCGTGCTCGTCCACGCCGAACACCGAGAGATCGAAGGTTTCCCCGCTGATGAAGAGATGGCCCACGTCGATCGCGCCGTCGTCGGCGGCGAGTATCACGCCGCGCTCCACGATGTTCTCCAGTTCGCGGATATTGCCGGGCCAGTTGTAGCTGAGGATCGCGTCGATGGCGCGGCTCGTGAAGCCCGTGACGTTGCGCCCGTGGCGCTCGCGGTATTTGCGCAGGAAGTGATTGAGCAGCACCGGCAAGTCTTCCTTGCGCTCGCGCAGCGAAGGCACGCGCACCGGAAACACGTTGAGCCGGAAAAAGAGGTCCTCGCGAAAGCGCCCCGCGCGCACTTCGTCGCGCAGGTCGAGATTGGTGGCCGCCACCACGCGCACGTCCACACGCCGCGTTTGCGTGTCGCCCACGCGCTCGATCTCGCCTTCCTGTAGCGCGCGCAACAGCTTGCCCTGCGCCGTCATGGTGAGAATGCCGATCTCGTCGAGAAAGAGCGTGCCGCCGTTGGCGCGCTCGAAACGCCCGGGCCGGCTTTGCGTGGCGTCCGTGAAGCCGCCCTTCTCGACGCCGAAGAGTTCCGACTCCACGAGCGCCTCGGGAATGGCCGCGCAGTTGATCGCGACGAACGCGCCTTCGCTGCGCTTGCTGATGCGATGCAGCGTGCGCGCGAACACTTCCTTGCCCACGCCGCTTTCGCCGAGAAAGAGCACCGTCGCGCGCGTGCCCGCCACGCGCCGGATCATGTGGCAAACGGCATTGAAGCCCGGCGACGCCCCCACCATGTTGCCGTCGCCGAACGCCGTGGGCGTTTCGCGCGGCGCGAGCGCGCCGTAACCGCTCAGCGCATGCGTGTGCTCGTCGCTCGCGGCGAGCCCCTGCGTGAAAGATTGCGCTTTCAGGAAGCGCAGATCGTTGGTGGCCTCGTCGCCCCACGCCTCGATCGGCTTGCCGATGATGCGGCAATACGATTGCCCGAGCGCGCGGCACTCCACCTCGCGATAAAGAATCGGCCGCCCCATGAACACGCTCGTGTAGCCGCTCGCGTAACCGATCTGCGTCCAGCACGCGGGCTCCGCGCCAATGCCGTAAATGCGCACGTGCTCTTCGTCTTCGGCGCAGCCCTTCCAGAGGAACTCGCCGTAGTAGTGGCCCTTCTCGACGTCGATTTCGAGCCGCACCGGCTCCACCTCGGTCAGCCCTTCGAGCATGTGCAATTGCGGCCCTACCGCGAACATCTCGGCCACGTCGTTCGCGGCGCGCACCTTGCCCACGAGTTCCGCGTCGCGCGCGCCCGAGTTGTAGCCCATGCGCGTGAGCAGCCCGCGCGCGGCGTCGATGCCGAGACTGTCGATGAGTTCGCGCCGCAGCGTGCCGAGCGACTGTGCGTGCAGCAGCACCATGCGCTGATCGTCGAGCCAGATGCGGCCGTTGCCGGGCGCGAAGCGCAGGCGCGACATGAGGTCGGCGATGTCGGGATAACGCAGGCTGTCCACGCGCGCGCCCTTGGGCGTCACGAGTTTCATCTGTCCGCCCGTGTGATCGCCCGCCTGATCGCCCGTCTGATCCCCCGTGCGGTCCCTCGCTGGCTCCGCCTTGTGTTGCGTACCCATGCTGCGCTGCTCTCCGCTTCGATGAACGGCCACACGATAGGGGAAGCCGCCTGGCCGCGCAAGACGCAATCGCGCGCCGCCGCCGGCGCTGCGGGTAATCCCCGATGCTCGTTTGAGCAAGCGGTTTCGGGCCTCACGCCGGGCATTCGATCATTTGGTCGAACCGTCCGCATGCCTCGCGACGGCTGCCGCCGCCCATCGCCAAGCGGCGCGATCGCGCCAAACGCCGCACGCGCAAGGCCTCGCCCTCACGGCGCTACGCCCACCACTCGCCACCCGCTGCGCCCTGGCCCGCTCATTGCATATAGGGAACACCACGCGGCGCATTGCACGAAAAGATCGAAGCACATCGAAGCGCCGCGTGGATCAAAACGGAGGAGGCAATGAGCAAACCGCAATCGCTCGTCACCGCGCTGGAACGGCCCTTCGATGTGGCGCGGCGCTATGTGCGAACGAAGGCGCATCGCGCCGACGGCTTCGTCGAGTTCGAATTCTCGATTGGCGACCCGCGCATTTGCGTGGAACTGGTGATGCGCGAGTCCGACTATCGCGCGTTCTGCGCGACGCACGACGTCGTGCGGCTTTCCGCCGTGGAAGCCGCCGCGCTCGACGCGGAAGAACTCAAGTGGCGTTATGGCCAACCCGGCCTCGCCGAATAAACAACGTTGCATGCGCAATCGATGACAAGGAGGAGCAACAGATGCAAATCGACATCAAGACCTCGGCGGTGCAGCCGGTGCGGCAGACGTTCTCGCACATCGCGCGCCGGCTCGGCGCGGACAAGCCCGCGTCGCGCTATCAGGAAGCGACGTTCGACCTGCAACCCGAGGTCAATTTCCACTACCGCCCGCTGTGGCAGCCGCAATACGAGCTTTACGACAAGGCGCGCACAGCGATCCGCATGAACGACTGGTACGCGTTCAAGGATCCGCGCCAGTACTACTACGGCGCCTATACGATCGCCCGCGCGCGCCAGCAGGACACGATGGAAAAGAACATCGAGTTCGTCACGCGGCGTGCGCTGCTCTCCGGCTTGCCCGACGAACAGAAAGAACGCATCGCCTCGATCATGGTGCCGCTGCGCCACGTGGAGTGGGCCGCGAACACGAACAACTGCTTCGTCACCGCCTACGGCTGGGGCACCGCCATCACGCAGGCCACGATGTATCACAGCATGGATCGCCTCGGCCTCGCGCAGTATCTTTCGCGCATCGGCCTCGTGCTCGATGGCAATCTCGGCAGTTCGCTCGTGGCGGGCAAGGCGGCCTGGCTCGACGCCCCCATGTGGCAGCCGTTGCGCCGCCTGGTCGAAGACCTCATGGTCGTGCAGGACTGGTTCGAAACCTTCACCGCGCAAAACGCCGTGCTCGACGGCCTGCTCTACCCGCTCGTCTATCGCCATATCGATGCGCGGCTCTCGGCGCAATGCGGCGCGGGGCTCGGCATGCTCAACGAGTTCGCGATTGCCTGGTTCGACGAAACGAGCCGCTGGGTCGACGCCACGCTCAAGACCGCCGCGGCGGAGTCGCCGGAGAACACGGCGCTGCTCGCGTGCTGGATCGAAATATGGCGCACACGCGCGCTCGAAGCGTTGCGTCCGCTCGCTCAGCATGCGCTCGGCGAGCAGGACGCCGAAACCGCACTTGCGGAAATCGACACGGCTTTCACCGCCCGCATGACGAAGACCGGCATCGCGATCGGCGAGAGCGCCACGCGCACGGAGGCCCGACATGGCTGACACCGTATTCATCGCCTTCCAGACCAACGACGACTCGCGCCCGATCGTCGAAGCCATTGCCGAAGACAACCCGCACGCCGTGGTCAACGCGCTGCCCGCCATGGTGAAGATCGATGCGCAGGGCCGCCTCGTCATCAAGCGCGAATCGATCGAGGCGCGCATCGGCCGTCCGTTCGACCTGCGCGAGCTGCAACTGAACCTGATCTCGCTCTCCGGCAACATCGACGAAACCGACGACGAATTCATCCTGGCGTGGAACGCCTGAGCCCAAAACGACACGGAGACACACCATGAGCACGCCGGCATCCTCGCCCAAAAAACTGAGTATTAAGGAAAACTATGCAATGCTCACGCGCGGCCTTGCGTGGGAGAGCACCTATCAACCGATGGACGCGATCTTCCCGTACGACCGCTTCGAGGGCATCAAGGTCCACGACTGGGACCGCTGGGAAGACCCGTTCCGCCTCACGATGGACGCCTACTGGAAATACCAGGGCGAAAAGGAGCGCAAGCTCTACGCGATCATCGACGCGTTCCAGCAGAACAACGGCCAGTTCAACGTGACCGACCCGCGCTACATCAATGCGCTCAAGCTGTTCCTCACGGGTGTGAGCCCGCTCGAATACGCGGCGCATCGCGGCTTTGCGCTCGCGGGCCGCAACTTTCGCGGCGCGGGCGCGCGCATCGCCTGCCAGATGCAGGCCATCGACGAGTTGCGCCACGCCCAGACCCAGGTGCACACGATCAGCCAGTACAACAAGTTCTTCAACGGCTTTCACGACTTCCGGCACATGCATGACCGCGTCTGGTATCTGTCCGTGCCGAAGTCGTATTTCGAAGACGCCATGAGCGCCGGGCCGTTCGAGTTCGTCACCGCCATCTCGTTCTCATTCGAATATGTGCTCACGAATCTGCTCTTCATGCCGTTCATGTCGGGGGCGGCGTTCAACGGCGACATGGCGACGGTCACGTTCGGCTTTTCGGCGCAGTCGGACGAGTCGCGCCACATGACGCTCGGCCTCGAAGTCGTGAAGTTCCTGCTCGAACAGGACCCCGGCAATGTGCCGATCATCCAGAAGTGGATCGACAAGTGGTTCTGGCGCGGCTACCGCCTGCTCACGCTCGTCGCGATGATGATGGATTACATGCTGCCCAAACGCATCATGTCGTGGCAGGAAGCATGGGAAACCTATTTCGAGCAGAACGGCGGCGCGCTCTTTCACGATCTGGAGCGCTACGGCATTCGCCTGCCGAAGTATCACGACGTCGCGACCAAAGAGAAGGATCGTCTCTCGCACGAGGCGTGGGGCATCTTCTACAACTACACGCACGCCGCCGCCATGCACACGTGGATTCCCACCGACGACGAGATGGACTGGCTCGCGCAGAAGTACCCGGCGACCTTCGACACGCTCTATCGTCCGCGCTTCGAATACTGGCGTCGCCAGCAGCAGGAAGGCAAGCGCTTCTACAACAACTCGCTGCCCATGCTGTGCCAGGTGTGCCAGATTCCCATGGCCTTCACCGAGCCCGACGATCCCACGAAAATCTGCTATCGCGAGAGCGACTACCTCGGCAACAAGTTCCACTTCTGCTCCGACGGCTGCAAGGACATCTTCGACAACGAGCCCGAGAAGTACGTGCAGGCGTGGCTGCCCGTGCACCAGATCTACCAGGGCAACTGCTTCGAAGCCGACGCCGATCCGGCCGCCCCAGGCTTCGACCCCATGCGCGAAGTGCTGCGCTACTACCACATCGAACCGGGCGCGGACGGCCATGAGTTCGAGGACTCGCCCGATTGCGCGAACTGGCGGCAGTGGACCGGCAAGCCCGCGTATGGCGGCGAGGTCGCCAGGGAAACGGGTAACGAAGCCGCAAGCGAAGACCAACCCACACGGCGCGCAGCGTAGGTCCTGCCGCAACCACGACAAACACACGGAGACACATCATGGCAGTCGTCGCTTTGAACGAAGGCTACAGCGGGCCGATGCGCGATAGCGTGGAGAACTTCCACGGCAACCATCTGCTTTACGTGGGCTGGGAAGATCACCTCATGTTCTGCGCCCCGCATTGCATCGCCGTCGCGCCCGGCATGCGTTTCGCCACGCTCGCGCAGGAAGTCATTGCGGCCATGTACGGCATGCATCCGGACTGGCACGCGGTGCGACCCGAAAGCATCGAATGGTTCCGCTCGCGCGAGCGCTTCACGCCCGACTTCAACGCCAGCCTCGTGGAGAACGGTCTGGGCCACAAGGCCCTGCTGCGCCTGCGCACGCCAGGGCTCACGGGCATCGGCGGCTCGCACAGCTAGCACGGGAGGCAAGCATCATGAGCTATCAATTGACCATCGAGCCGATCGGCCAGACGATCGAGATCGAAGAGGACCAGACGCTGCTCGACGCGTGCCTGCGCGCGGGCGTGTGGCTGCCGCATGCGTGCTGCCACGGCCTGTGCGCGACGTGCAAGGTGCAGGTGAGCGACGGCGAGATCGAGCACGGCGAGGCGTCCCCGTTCGCGCTCATGGACTTCGAGCGCGACGAAGGCAAGTGCCTCGCCTGCTGCGCGCGCGTGCAGTCCGACGTGACGATCGAAGCCGATATCGACGAAGACCCGGATGCGCGCCATTTCCCGGTGCGCGACCATGTGGGGCGCGTGGCCGAGGTTGTCGACCTCACGCCCACCATCAAGGGTATTTTCGTCGAACTGCCAGGCGAAGGCATCGCGTTCCAGGCAGGCCAGTACGTGAACGTGCAGATACCGGGCGAGAGCATGCCCCGCGCGTTTTCGCTCGCGGGCGAGCCGGGCAGCGCGGCGCGCATCGAGCTCAACGTGCGGCGCGTGCCCGGCGGCAAGGGCACGACATGGTTGCACGAGCAACTGAATGTGGGCGACACGCTGCGCTTTGCCGGGCCGTTCGGGCGCTTCTTCGTGCGCGCCTCCGACCCGCAGCCCATCATCCTGATCGCGGGCGGCTCGGGCCTTTCGAGCCCGCGCTCGATGCTGCTCGATCTGCTCGCGCAAGGCGACGCGCGGCCCATCACCCTGCTCTACGGCGCACGTAGCCGCAGCGAGCTTTACTACCACGATGCGTTCCTCGCGCTTGCCGGGCGTCATGCGAACTTCAGCTACGTGCCGGCCCTTTCCGACGAACCCGCCGACTCGGGCTGGGACGGATTTCGCGGTTACGTGCACGAAGCGGCGCGCAGCCATTTCGCGGGCGATTTCCGCGGCCACAAGGCGTACCTTTGCGGGCCGCCGGTCATGATCGAAGCGGCGATTCGCACGCTCATGCAGGGCCAGTTGTTCGAACGCGACATCTACACGGAGAAGTTCCTCACCCACGCCGACGGCGAGCAAGGCGCGGCGCGCAGCCCGCTTTTCAAGTCGATTTGAGTCTCGGCGGGCCGCAAGCGGGAACAACGGCACGGGCGCGCGCACCCGCAGTTCGGGGTGCGCCTCCCGCCCGTGCTTATCACGCATCGCTGTCGTTTGCTGCCTTCGGCGATCGAGTGTCTCGAAATCCGTTCGCCGGACCATTTATTTAGTATTACTTTATAAATAGAAGGAGACATATGAACCGCTTTTCTTTTGCGCGCAATTTCACGGCTATCGCGGCCGGTTTGTCGCTCGCCGGGGCCGCGCACGCCCAAAGCAGCGTGACGCTGTATGGCGTGCTGGACGCCAGCGTGCTGTATCTGAGCAAGACACTGAACCCCGCCACGGACACGAACGGCGGCAAGTTCATCGGCTTCGGCGATAGCGGACTCTCACCTTCGGTGTTCGGCCTGAAGGGCACTGAGGACCTTGGCGGCGGCCTGAAAGCGAACTTCACACTTGAAAGCGGCATCAACATGGGCACGGGCGGCTTCAACGACTCGAACGGCAATCTCTTCGGCCGCCAGGCCTGGGTGGGCATGAGCGGCGGTTTTGGCGACGTGAAACTCGGCTTGCAGTTCTCGCCCTTCTTCTTCGCGCTCTACGACCTGGACCCACGCCTATCCATGACGGGCAGTTCGCTGCTGCCGTGGCTGAACACCGTGGCCGCCACGGGCATCTTCACGCGCAACGCCGTTTCGTACACGAGCCCGGTGTTATATGGCCTGCAAGGCAGCGTGCTCTATGCGTTCGGCAATGTGCCAGGCGACTTCCAGGCGGGCAAGCAGGTTTCCGCAAGCCTCAAGTGGCAATGGCAGGACCTCATGGTCGAGGCCGCCTGGTTCGACAGCAACGCGAGCCCCGCCGCCGACACCGTGCCGCCCACGGCCGTGCCTTTTCAGGGCCGCATGCTCGGCGCCACGTACCGGTTCGGCACCGTGACGGCAAAGGCGTCGTTCACGAGCTTTCGCGCGAGCGGCGGCCCGAGCAACAACCTGTACGGCGGCGGCCTCGACTATCTGATCACGCCAGCCATCGACGTGAACGGCGGCGTGTGGTACATGACCGACCGTAACGAAACGTCGAGCCACGCGGTGCTCGGCTCGATCGGCGCGTCGTATTCGCTGTCCAAACGCACGTCGCTCTATGCGCAGGTGGGCGTCGTGCACAACGACGGCAATGCACGCCTCGGTCTCGTTGCGGGCGAAGGGCTTTCGTCGGCCAACACGCTCTTCGCACCGGCGGGAACCACCACGGCCGTCAATCTCGGGGTCCGGCAGCTTTTCTGAAGCGCACCCGCCCGGGCGGGCACGCTTCAAACGCGCGCAGCCTCAGCCGCGCCGCTTGTCCCGTGCCAGTTCGTTGGGCGGCATCGTGTTGCTTTCCTGCAAGGGTTCGCCGACGATCCGGCGCTTGCCCGCCTGATCGCTGGCGATATGGGCGCCGTCGCCGTCGGCGTCCGATTCGGCGGCAATTTGCCTCTCCGCGCGGCTCCAGTATTCGTCCGCCTTGCCTTGCGGCGCGCCGTCGTCCTGCCAGAGTTGGTATGCGCGTCGCCGGACGCGCTCTTCGCGGTCGTCATTCATGGTCGTTCCCTCCGGTGTGCGCGCGCCCGCGGCGAACGATTCGAAGTCACCCGCTGCCGTTGACGCACGCCGGGAAACGCGCGCAATCGCGGTGCCCGGCGCAAAGCGCTTGCGCCTCACGGCGCTCCGTGCGATGAAGCCAGATCGAGCACAGGCGCGAGTCCGTTGGCCATCAGGCAAATAGAATCGTATGAAAATCAGCGCGATATCAGCGCGATACGGCAAAGCCGATGCGCGCGGACCAGCGGTGCTGGTTGTAATCGAGCAGATCCTCGCCGTAGCCGTTGAAATACCCGACCCACAAATAGCCGCCCCAGGCGTTGCCGAACAGCTTGGCGAGCGGGTATGTAAATTGCGCATCGACGCTGCCGTACCAGGATTTCGTGCCCTTTCTCAGCGTGGTCGCGAGTTGCCAGCCATCCGGGCTGCCGTATTTGATCAGCAAGTCGACGTAACCGCGATAGTCCGCGATATCCGAGTTCTCTCCGGCGATATGCGTGTACCCATAGATTTTCGGCGCAATGGTCAGATGGTTCGCGTTGATGTCGCCGAAGTCCCAGATCGGCTTCACGTAAAAATAATCCAGGCCGCGCGACTCCGGTCCATCTTCCCCGTTCGAGTCGTGCTCATAACCGGCTTCTATCCCCATGCGCGTGAACCACTTCGACCGCCACCCGGTGTCCTCCAGGTAATAGAACAGCGCGGGCATGTAGCTCGTATCGCGGAACGGCGCCGAATATTCGTTGATGTCCCACAGCGACGTTTGCGTATACGCGAAATAAAGGTTGTCGACGAAACCTCGCGAGCGCGGATCATCGGGCAATACAAAACGGAACTTGAAGCTGATCTGGAATTTCGCGAGATCCGAATCGTTGGAGGCCCAGCCGTCCGCGAAATACGTGGGCTGGTAGAACGAAAAGCGGCCCTTGAGGAAGGTGGTGAGATCCGGCACAAGCGAATTCGAAGGCGTCACGCTCGAAGGCGGCATCTGGGCCGCGAGCGACGCGTTGCCCGCCATCGGTCCTTCGGCGGGCGCGATGGCGAGCGTTGTGGATGCGGGCGCAACGGCTGCGGGCGTGCTTCCAGGCGTGCTTCCTGGTGAGCTTCCCGGCGCATTGGCGGACGCGTTGGTGGAAGTCCCCGCGCTCGCCGTGGCCGTTGCCGGCTTGCGCGTGAGCAGGACCACCGAAGGCGACACGTCCACGTCGGGCACGTCGATGCGCACCGCGCCGCGCGCCCACTCCGGCCAGGGCGCGCGATAACTGACCGCCTTCATTTCGCCCGTTTCGAGCCGCACGTGTTCGGGCGCGCTCGCATCGCGCGTGAGCAGCACCGCCTTGGGCAGCGCCTCGCCGTTGGTGAGCGTAATGGTCAGGTTGCGCGGCACGTCGATGGTGGTGCCCGAAGGCGCGTCGCCGGTGTACACGATCGTCACGACGAGCGGCTCGTCGGAGCGCGCCTCGCGCGGCGGGCGCATGAAGGACACGGCCGCGCGGCTCACCGGCGCATGGCCCGCCAGCGTGGCCACGGCCAGCGCCATGCACGCCAGCCTGGCCCACGGCGGACGCAGCCCCGGTTCGGAGCACGAAAAGGTTTCCCCGCAAGATGCCATTCGAATCGCCACGTTGCCTCCTTGTATCGCCAGAATGATTCGCCGCGCGACGAATCCAGCCGATGCTCGTTACGAGTGAAGCGTGGTGCTTTCGGGAATCGTGCCCGATTCCCTGTTACAGACAGGCCGCCAGAATTGAATTGTTTGCTTGCGCTGCTATGATCAAAATGGTTCGTTCCGACTTGCCGGCCACGGCCGGCGAACGCTTTTCGCGAGGACTGACAATGAAACCTGTCCTGCTTGCGCTAGCCATGCTGGGCGCTTCCACGTGCTGGGCGCAAGCCAGCGCGCCAGCCGCGTCGTCGCATCCGCATCACGAGGAAACGGTCGACGACCGGGTGAAAGAATTGCATGCCGAACTGAAGATTACTCCCGCCGAAGAAGAGCAGTGGGCGAAAGTGGCCGACGTGATGCGTAATAACGCCAAATCGGTGGACGACCTGATCCAGCAAAGGCACGACAACGCGCAAAAGCAGACCGCGGTGGAGAACCTGCAATCGTGGAACGAGATCGCCCAGGCCAACGCCGAAGGCAGCAAGGCGATGCTCGATGCGTTCGCGGCGCTCTATACGAGCATGCCCGACTCGCAGAAAAAGCTTGCGGACGCCGCTTTCCGTCCCGCCGAAGCGCACTCGAAGTAAGCCGCCGCGCGCACCGGGGACCGCACGACTCGACCTGGCTCGACCCGACTCAACGTGAGGCACGACGATGAAACCCTGCCTGTTGAAGTTTGCTTTCGTCTCGGCGCTGACTACGCTTTGCGCCATGCCGGCGGCGCAGGCGCGCGTGAACGTCAACGTGGGCGTGGGCATCGGCATTCCGGGCGCCTTCTACGCGCCGCCACCGCCCGTCGTCTTCATGCATCCCGCGCCCATGTGGCCGCCTCCGGTCGTGTACACGCGCCACGGCTTTTCTCCCTGGCACCATCCACCGCATTTCATGGGTCCGCGACACGTCCGGCACCCCGGCTGGGGACCGCCGCCGCCGCGCTGGCGCTAGATGCGCCCCGCATGATGATGCGATAAACAAAAAAGCCACGGCTTGCGAGGCTCGCAAAGCCGTGGCTCATCTCAGCGCGTCAAACACCATCCGCGATACCGGATACCCTCAAGCGCCAAGCGCGGGATCGCTGTAGCTCGGGCGGCCCGTCTCGACGTGGCCCGCGATGCGGCGCACATAGGTCGAATCGCTGTCCACCGTGATCGTCAGGTCGTACCAGCCGTGCGCATTGCGCAGGTCCAGATAGAGGTGCTCGGTGTCGCCACCGCGCACCGTACGCTGGATCGTCGCGCCCGCGTCGTAGGCGTTGACGAGGGTGAACTGGCAACGCGCGCTGCCCGTGTTGTGCAGGCGCAGTTGCAGGTTGCCGTTCGCCACGTCATAGCCTTCGGCCACCTCGGGCCGCGCCGTTTCGTTGCCGCCGAACCAGCCCGGCTTCACCTGCTTGCCCGCATAGCGGCGCAAAAAGCCGTTGGGGCCGTGCACGCTGAAGTCGTAAGCGCCGCTCGCGGCGAGCGTGAGCTGGTCTTCCAGGCGCTTGCCCGCTTCGACCGTATAGGTGCGCGGCGCGTCGAGGCTGCCCGCCGTGTAGACGAGGAACACCGCGCCGGCGCGGCCCGTGTTGACGAAATGCGCGTTGGCGTGACCCGAATTGCCGTTCACGTCGAAGCGCACGAAAAGCTCATAGGGCAGCGCGCGCGCGTTGCGCACGCCCGGCTCCTGCTTCGGCACGCTGCCCACGGCGGGCGGCACGGGCACATAGTCGGGGTGACGCGTGCGGTCGGGCGGCGCATAGCTCGTGGTGGACGGCAGCGAAGGCAGCGCGGCGTTGGGCGTGGCGAAATCGAACGCCGACGTGAGGTCGCCGCACACGGCGCGCCGCCACGGGGTGATGTTCGCTTCGCGCAAATCGTGATGCAGTCCGAAGCGCTTTTCGATGAAGCGGATCACCGAGGTATGGTCGAACGTTTCCGAGCATACCCAGCCGCCCCGCGACCAGGGCGAGACCACGAGCATCGGCACGCGCGTGCCGAGCCCATAGGGGCCGGCCGCGTACTTGCTGTTGCCGGGGAAAATCTCGTTGGTGGTATCGACCGTCGAGAGGCCGTTTGCGCTCGATGCGGGCGGGAACGGCGGCGCGAGGTGGTCGAAGAAGCCGTCGTTCTCGTCGTAGTTCACGAGCAGCGCGGTCTTGCTCCACAGGTCGGGGTTCGACGTGAGGATCTGCAACACCTGATCGACGTACCACGCGCCGTAGTTCGCGGGCCAGTTCGGATGCTCGGAGTACGCCTCGGGCGCGACGATCCACGATACCTGCGGCAGCGCGTTGTTCGCCACGTCCTGTTTCAGCACGTCGAAATAGCCGCCGCCCGCGAGCACGTTGGTGCCCGTGCGTGCGCGGTCGTAGAGCGGGTTGCCCGGCTGCGCGTTCTGGTATTGGTGGAAGTACAGCAGCGAGTTGTCGCCGTAGTTGCCGATATACGGATTGTCGCCGGTCCAGCCCCACGAGCCCTTGGCGTCCAGCCCTTCGCCCACGTCCTGATAGATCTTCCACGAAATGCCCGCGTTTTGCAGCACTTCGGGATACGTGGACCAGCCGTAGCCCGCTTCCGCGTTGTCGATCACGGGGCCGCCGCCGCTGCCGTCGTTGCCCACCCAGCCCGTCCACATGTAGTAGCGGTTCGGGTCGGTCGAGGTCATCGTCGAGCAGTGGTAGGCGTCGCAGATCGTGAAGGCATCGGCAAGCTGGTAGTGAAACGGGATGTCGTCGCGCGTGAGGTACGCCATCGTCGTCGTGCCCTTGGCGGGCACCCACTGGTCGTAGCGGCCGCCGTTCCACGCCGCGTGCGTGGTGGGCCAGTCGTGCGGCAGATCCTGGAGGAACTGCAAGCCCAGATTGGCCGCCGTGGGATGGAACGGCAGCACTTCGCCCACGCCCGCCGCGAGCGGCTGGTTCCACACGGGCTTGCCGTTGGGCAGCGTGATCGTGCGCGTGTCGCCATAGCCGCGCACGCCGCGCAGCGTACCGAAGTAATGGTCGAACGAGCGGTTCTCCTGCATGAGGATCACGATGTGCTCGACGTCGCGCAGGCTGCCCGTGCGATTGTTCGCGGGAATGGCGAGCGCGTTGCGAATGCCCAGCGGCAGCATCGTCAGGGCGGTGGCCGAACCGGCGCTCATCGCGGCGGTGCGGAGAAAGTCACGGCGGCTTCTCGATGTCATCTTGTGGTTTCCATCTTCGGGTTGAGAATGGCGCGCGCGGCACGCCGCCGTCTGGACGGACGGCAGTCGGCAAGACCGCGCGGCCGGGTCGTCAGTCGACGGTGTGAATGACGGGTGGTGCGAGCGGTTCGTTTTGTGCGGCTTGTGCGGACTGTGCGGACTCTGCGCCGGTGTCGTCCGATGGTCTGGCCGGCGAGCGCACGGTGTCGGCGGGCAAAGCGGCACCATCCGGGGGAATCGACGGGGAGGCTTGCGCCTCCTGATTGATCGCGTTGGCAAGCGGCGGGCTCGGCGCATGGCCGGGCTGCGCCTGCGCGAGCTCGCGCGCGGCGTTCGTGGAGAGCGCCACGCGCGCGTCGGCGTCGCGCTCACTACATGCGCCGAGCGCGCAGCCCAGCACCGCGCACGCGAGCAGCGTGGCGGGCAAGCGCCAGGTGATGAATGCAGCGGGCGCGACCAAACGTTTGCGCGGCGCGCTCTGCGATAGCAGACGCACCGGCGCGGAATCGACCGTCATCGAAGTCTCCGTCCAGATAGAGGGACAACAGAGGCACAACAACGGCTCGAGGAGGCGGCCCGAGCTTTGCCTCGCGCGCACGAAGCATGCGGCATCAAGGCAACGCAGGAGGATAGCGAAGGCGCTTTTAAGTTTTGTGACGGCGCGTGCTGACAAACGCCTTGCGGCGCGCCAGGATCAACGCGGCTCGTGGCGGATATGCAGTTCCGCGTAACCGGTCGCGGCGTCGAGCTCGCGCGAGAAGCGATGTTCGGGAAGCAGCGCGAGCAGCAATTCGGCCGTGGTGCGGACGATGCAGCCGCGCGCGACATGGCCGCCGGACACCTGGCCGTGCGCGTCGGCCACGGACATATGCAGATGCGCGCCGTCGGGCGACACCGAGCCGGCCAGCGTCAGGATTTCGAGGTCGCCGTGCAGCGCCGTGGGCGATTCGGCGCCCGCGAAGCGCAACTGGGCCACGCTCAGGCTGCCGATGCCCTGAATGACGAAGCCGGCGCGCATGGCGCACCGGCTGAGTATGGCTTCCACGGCGAGGCGCACGTCGTCGCCCGGAGACAGCCGAACGGGATGGATCTGCATGCGGGTATCCGTCTCATGTATCACCCGCAGCTTAGATCGGAGCGAGGGGCGAATGCAAGTCGCCCTCCTCGCCCCTTCCCGCGCGAGCATACGCATCCGGCGAGGCACAGTCGACGATTGCAGAGGATTCCGTATCAACTCCGCAGAAGACCACCCGGCTCTCACGGATGCGCATAGATCGGACCGAGGCCGGGAATATCCTGCGCAGCCGCGGCAACCGTCGCGCCGCCCGCCGCCGACGCGCCGCCGGCGACCCCGCCGTACGCCGAGGCCACCGCGCCGTTCTGTGCGCTCACGCGCGCTTCCGCGGCCTGGAGGTTCTGCGGATAGTCCACGTAATCGGCCGCCGGGTTGTAGCCGGCCTTTTCGAGCTGGACCAGTTCCGCACGCACCTGGGCGCGCGTGACCGGCGCGCTGGATTGCGCGAAGGAAACAGCGGGAACGGCGACGGGAACAGCGACGACAGCGGCAACGATCAGCGACTTGACGAGATTCATGATATCCACCTGTAAGCAGGAAAATGGTTCGGACCACGGTTGCGTGGCGCGTGCTTCCAGTCGCTTCGACATCGGTTTGCGACATCGCTGACTGGCATGGGTGTATTTAACCCCTCGCACGTATCCGGCTTGTTTCCACAACGCCCGGCTTTGCAAGCGTTTTTGTCCGTTTGCACGGTGGATACACAACGATACGAAAATCCCGCCGCGAAGGCCGCGCGCGCCGTATGGGCGCGCGGCCAGGGGCGCTAGAAGCGGTCCACGTCGACCACGGCCTGCGCGAAGGCCTGCGGCGCTTCTTGCGGCAAGTTATGGCCGATACCGCCCGTGATCACGCGGTGCTCGTATTTGCCCGTGAACTTGCTCGCATACGCAGATGGCGGCGCATGGGGCGCGCCGTTCGCATCGCCTTCGAGCGTGATGGCCGGCACGCCGATGGCCGGACCCGGCACGAGTTTCGCCTCGTACTCGTCGTACTTCGCTTCGCCCGGTGCCAGGCCCTGACGCCAGCGGTAGTTATGGATCGTGATGTCCACGTGGTCGGGGTTGTCGAAGGCGGTTGCGCTGCGATCGAACGTGGCGTCGTCGAATTGCCATTTCGGCGAGGCCTGCCGCCAGATCAGCTTCGCGAAGTCGTGCGTGTACTTCTGGTAGCCGGCGTGGCCCCGGTCCGTCGCGAAGTAGAACTGATACCACCACTGGAACTCGGCCTCGGGCGGCAGCGGCGTCATGCCCGCCTTCTGGCTGCCGATCAGATAACCGCTCACGGAAACCAGCGCCTTGCAGCGCTGCGGCCACAAGGCGGCGATGATGTCGGCGGTGCGCGCGCCCCAGTCGAAGCCCGCGATCACCGGTTGATGCACGTTGAGCGCGTCCATGAACGCGACGATGTCGGTCGCCACCGCCGTGGGTTGGCCGTTGCGCAAGGTGTCGGCGGCGAGAAAGCGCGTGCTGCCGTAGCCGCGCAGATACGGCACGATCACGCGGTAGCCGCGCGAGGCGAGCAGCGGTGCGACGTCGACGAAGCTATGGATGTCGTAAGGCCAGCCGTGCAGCAGGATCACGGGAGGGCCGTCGGCCGGGCCGTCCTCCGCATAGCCCACGTTGAGCAGGCCCGCGTTGACCTGCTTGAGCGCCGCGAACGACGTGTGGCTGCCCGGCTTCACCGGCGGTAGAGGCGGCAGAGGCGCGGGCTTGGCCGCCGGGGTCTGCGCATGCGCGGCGCCCGACGCGCCCCACTGCGCGGCCGCCAGCATCAGGGCTCCGGTTCCCAGCAAACTGCGACGACGTGCATCGATTGTTTCCGGCATTTCCGCTCTCTCCTTTATGGCGCCGTACGGTACGGCGAGCCACGGCAGTATAGGGGAGCGAAATTTCACAAGGCGCGGCGGTGCCGCGCTTGCATGGCGCGGCGTCCTTACGCGAAGCGCACGCAATAAACCGGCGGCAGGTGCGCCGAAACCAGCCGCCAGTTTTCGCCGCCGTCGCCGGAAGTCCAGAGCGCGCCCGTGGTCGAGCCCATGGCGAGGCGCTCGCCGGAGTCGTCGATGGCGAGGCCATGGCGGTACACGAGGTCATACGCCGGGGCCGCCGGCAAGCCATTCGAGAAGCGCTCGAACGTGCGCCCGCCGTCGCGCGTGCGCGTCACGACGAACTCGCCGTTCACAGGCACGCGGTACTGGTCTTTCACGGCCGGCACGAACCAGGCCGTGTCGGGCTCGCGCGGGTGCACGGCCACCGCGAAACCGAAACTCGAAGGCTGCGCCTCGATGCGCCGCCAGTGCGCCGCGCCGTCGGTCGAGAGGAAGATCGCGCAGTGATGCTGGGTCCACAGCACGTCGGGGTTCGCGGCGCACTGCACGATACGGTGCGGGTCCTGCGCGTTGCCACTGCCGCGCAGCTCGGGCGGCATGTAGTCGGCCTCCATGCCTTCGGCCGTGAGACGCCAGTTCGCGCCGCCGTCCGAGGTCTGCCACACGCCGCCGCACGATACGCCTACCGTCACGTGCCGGCTGTCGCGCGGATCGACCATCACGGAGTGGATGCCCGGCGCGTCGTAGCCGCCGCCCGCCCACTCGCGGCGCTCCGGGCGATCCCATAGCGCGCGGTTGAGCGTCCAGGTGGCGCCGCCATCGCCGGAGCGGAACAGACCGCCCGGTATCGTGCCGGCCCACAGCACGCCCGGTTCGTCGGTGCCGCCGGTTTCGAGCGACCAGATCTGCTGGAGCGTCCAGGGAATGTTCGCCTGGCCCGGCGCGGCGGCGTTCGAGAGCGGTTCGTCGGCGGGTTGCGGCGGGTAGAGCGGCGCCGCGCACTCCTCCCAGTCCGCCTCGCCCGCGCGGCGGCGGTGCAGCTTCACGCCGAAATGGCCGAGATTGAGCGCGGCATAGAGCGTGCCGTCACGCGCGTCGGGCAACACCATGCTCACCGGCTCGCCGACGAATTCCGGCTCGCCGAGCGTCCAGCCGCCCGCGCCGTCGGCTTGCAGCGTGAACAGTCCCTTGCGGGTCGCGACTAGCAGTCGATCGCTCATCTCGCGTGTCTCCTCACCTTTGCGCGCATGACGCCGCCCTGGCGGCCTGTTCCCTTCATCTCCCTTCTGCTTGCTTACCCGCCGGAGAGCGCCTGCACGACATAAACGCGGCTTTGCTCGCCGATCGCATCGGACAAGCGTTCCCGGTCGCGCACGCGCCGACCGTCCACGAACACGGCCAGATGCTTTCTCAGCGCGCCCTGGTCGTCGAGGATATAGCCGCGCAGCCGGGGCTGCGTGGTGAAGACGGCTTCGAGCGCTTCGCCGAGCGTGTGCGCGTCGATCTCGCGCTCGGGCATCGCGACGTGCCGCTGGATCGAGGCGGCGAAGAAGATGTGCGCCATGGCGGGCCCGCGGTGCGGAAGTGGCCGCATCCGCTGGTCTTGTAGTTTAGGCCATTCGCCGCGGGCGCTGGGCGGCGGGACGTGCCGCCGCTCTCAGGACGCGCTGCCTTCGGCCTTGGGCTTGGCGTGCAGGCAGGGCGCGGGCAGCCGCATGCGGTACAGCGAGATCGCCTGGATCGTGAGCACGCAGAGAATCGCGCCGCCATAAGCGGACGGGAGGCTCCAGCGCGTGAGCGTCAAGCTCAGCACGTAGAAGAACGACGCGAAGCCCAGCAGCCCGGCCGCCATGCCGCGCATGAGTTGCTGGGCGGCTTCGTGGCCGATCATGCGATGGGCGAAGACGGCGAGGATGATCGCCATGAACGGCAGCGACGCGAGCACACCGCTCGCCTCGGGGCCGACGTACGGCGCGATCAGCGTCACGCCCACCACGAGGCCCGCGATGAGCGCCATGCGCGAAGGCAGATCCCACCAGGGCGCATTCAGGCGCGCGGTGCGGGCGGGCTTGTTGGGAATGAGGTTGAGCGCGAGCGCGACGGTCAGGATAGCGACGATGTAAAGCCCATTGGCGGGCAACGCGCTCCATTGCAGAAACCCCGCCACCACGGCGAACGTGAGCCCCGCGCCCGCGAGCGCCACGCTCCACCCGCGCGGCGCGAGTCGGCAATAGGCCACGCAGAACGCCGCCTGCGCGGCGGTCGCGGTGAGCGAACCCGAGGTGGCCTGCGCCGCGAACGCGCTGCCGTGCTCCAGCGCGAGAAACACCGAAACCGGCCCGGAGGTGAGCGGCAGCCCGACGAGCAGCCCGCCGACCGCTTCGCCCCAACGGCGCGCGGCGAGACTCGCGGCGAGCAACAACAACGGCGTGAGAACGAGCTTGAAAACCAGAAGTTCCATGACGAGCAAGATGAAGCGAAAAATGCCGACGCTGACGAATGCGCGAGCCGCGTAGCGCGACGCACCGCGGCTGCCCAACCATCTTGAAGGTGGCCTGACTGGCTGACAAACCATTTGTCGTCATATAATGCGTGAGTAAAACTCACACGTATTGCGCGACCTCGCCCATGTTCGACCGGCTTCCCCCTCTGCAAACGCTGCGCGCCTTCGAGGCGACCGGGCGGCTCCTGAGCATGACGCTCGCGGCGCAGGAACTGCATGTCACCCACGGCGCGGTGAGCCGGCACATCAAGACGCTCGAAACCCATCTGGGCGTGGCGCTGTTCCAGCGCCTCACGCGGCGCATCGTGCTGACCGCGGCGGGCGCCGAGTTCCTGCTGGCCGTGAACCGCACGCTCGCGGAACTCACCAAGGAGTCCGAACGGCTGCGCGCCCACGACAGCGTGACGCGCCTGAAAATCAACGCGAGCGTGTCGTTCGCGAACCGCTGGCTTGCGCCGCGCCTGCACCGGCTGAAGGCGCGCCACCCGGAGCTGGACGTGCACCTGGACGTGACCGACAAGTACGTCGACCTGAATGACTCCGATGTGGACGTGGCGATCCGCTACGGCAGCGGCCGCTATCCGCGCGTGCTGGCCGAGCGCATTCTGGACGAAACCGTGACGCCGGTTTGCAGTCCTGAGTATCGGGAGAAAATGGGCGGCATGGCCCAGGTGGAGAGCCTCGCACGCTGCACCTTGCTGCACGAGGGAGGCATGCTGGCGAACTGGGAGCAATGGTGCGCGCTGGCCGGTTTGAGCAGCGTGCGCAGCGATCGCGGCACCGCTTACAGCCACGGCAGCCTCGCCATCGAGGCCGCGATTCGCGGCGAAGGCGTGGCGCTCGGGCGCAGCGTGATCGTGGCCGACGACATCGCGGCCGGCCGGCTCGTGGCGCCCTTTCCCCAGCTTCGCCTCGAATCCGAGCGCGGCCACGACCTCGTCTATCGCATCGGCAGCCGCGACGACCCGAAGGTGCGCGCCCTGCGCGACTGGCTCGCCGACGAAATCCGCCTCTTCCTCGCGCCACCGCCTTGAGCGCCCGGCGCGGCCGCAACTAGATCGCCGCCGCGACCTCGCCGCACGGCGCGAGCGCGCGGCGAATGCACGCCACCGCGAAATCGACGTCGTCCTGCGTGGTGAAGCGCCCGAGACTCAAGCGCACCGTGCGGCTCGCCGCCTCCTCGCCCAGGCCGATGGCCGTGAGCACATGCGACGGCGTGCCCGCCGCCGAGTTGCACGCCGAGGTGGAGGAAATCGCGAGGTCGCCGGTCAGCAGAAACGGGAAAAAGCCCGGCAGATCGAACGTGAGGCTCATCGTATGCGGGATGCGCGGCGCGCGCGCCGCGTTGAGCGTGGCGCCCGGCAGCGCCAGCACGCCGGCCAGCAGGCGTTCACCGAGGCGCGCGATGCGCTCGCCGTCTTCGTGCAACGCGGTGCGCGCAAGCTCGCAGGCCACACCCATGCCCACGATCTGGTGCGTGGCGAGCGTGCCCGAGCGCAGGCCGCGCTCATGGCCGCCGCCGTGCATCTGCGGCGCGATGCGCGCGAACGCCTCGGGGCTCACGTAGAGCGCGCCGATGCCCTTCGGTCCGTACACCTTGTGCGCCGACATGGAAAGCAGATCGATGCCCGCCGCCTTCACGTCGATGGGCGTCTTGCCGAGCGCCTGCGCCGCGTCGACGTGCAGCAGCGCGCCGGCCGCATGCACCACGCGCGCGATGGCCGCGACGTCGGTGCGCGTGCCCAGTTCGTTGTTGACCAGCATGAGCGATACGAGCCCGGTGTCGGGCCGCAGCGCCGCCGCGACGGCCTCGGCCGTGATTTCGCCATCGGCTGTGGGCGCGAGCCGCGTCACGGCCATGCCGCGCTGCTCCAGGCTCGCCATCGTGTCGAGAATGGCCTTGTGCTCCAGCTGGCTCGTGACCAGATGGCGCTTGTGCGTGGCCCGCTCGGCGTAGCCCTTCAACGCCAGGTTGTTCGATTCGGTGGCGCCCGAGGTCCAGACGATGTCGTTCGCATCGGCGCCGATGAGCGCGGCCACATCCTTGCGCGCCTGCTCGACGAGCCGCCGCGCGCGTTGCCCCGCGTCGTGCGAGCTCGACGCGGGATTGCCGAAGTCGCCCTCGATGCCGAGGCACCCACCCATCGCCTCGATCACCCGCGGATCGGCCGGGGTGGTCGCGGCGTAATCAAAGTAATGCAAATTGCCCTTCTCGCTCATTTTTGCTTTCTCGCACGTCGGAATCGGAGAAATCGTACGCTGCGCGCCCTAAAAAATGCTTCCAAATTCGCGCGACTTCCGCTTTGAGCAGAGGATCTGATTCTGCGTTTGATTCATCCGGGAAAATTTATTTCTGATCGCGCCACGCCGTCCCCCAACAAACCCAGGACCCACCCAGGATTCGCCCCAGGACATTTACCGTCGCCCGAGGACAAATCCGTCCACCCTCGCGTGCGCCCGCGCAAAGCCGCCCCGGCGCGCGCATGCACGCCTTCACGCGCCGCCCGGCCCGCACAAGCCCGGACAAAAATGTCCACCCCGCCCCAGGCGCCACGCCGCGCCCGCCCCGCCGCGCGGGGCTTGCGCGCCGCGCGCGCGTTGGCACCGACCTTGCGTTTCGCCACCCATGAACGTAGCTGGACGTCACCCAGGTGTGCGGGACCCATCGTTGCAGGATGTGGTGCGAGAGCTTGCCCGTTACCTGCGTGGGCATCCGCATGCGGGGGACAGCGTGGATGGCATCGCTCAGTGGTGGCTCAACCTCACGCCGGACTCGGTCGGCCTCGTCGAGCGCGCGCTCGAGGTGCTGCGCGAGGCCGGCGTCGTCGTGGGCGCACGCGCGCCCGACGGCCGCATCCACTACCGCCGCCGCGTGCCCGACGCCCCGGCCGACGCCGCCGCGATCGAAGCCGCGCTCGACCGTTTGTGCGCCGCGCCCCCCGCGCTCCCGCCCGGCGGCCGCGCCCGCCCGCCGCCGCGGCCATGACCGCGCGCCGCGCGCCGATGGCCGCACTCCCTCAACGTCTGCAAGGTACGCATCATGGCGATGACCTACACCTATCCCGGCGTCTATATCGAGGAGCAGCAAAGCGCCTCGCATCCGATCACCGGCGTCCAGACCTCGATCGCGGCGTTCGTCGGCTATACGAAGAGCGGCATCGACAATCGCGCGCAGCAGATCTTCAGCTTCGGCGACTTTGAGCGGCTCTACGGCGGCCTCGCCTCGAACAGCGAACTCGGCTACGCGGTGCAGCAGTTCTTCCAGAACGGCGGCGCGCAGGCGTGGATCGTGCGCACGCCGGCCACCTCGCTCGGCGCGGCCGCGGCGAAGGTGCAGTTCCAGTCGTTCACGTTCGAGGCGCTCAGCAGCGGCACGATCCCGAACGGCCAGTTGCTCATCGACATCGACTACGTGGGCCTCACGCCGGGCGGCCCGAGCCCCGGCGCAGACCCGAAAACCTTCAACCTGACCGTGACCGATCTCGCGGGCGGCACGGTGGAGAGCTTCCCTTCGGTCACCTACGACAACACGAAAAGCAACTGGGTGGAGAACGTCGTCAACGACCCGGACAACGGCTCGCAACTCGTGAAGATGGACGCGCCGGGCACCGCCGACCTCACCGCGATCGAGGCACTCGCGAGCATCGCGCAAACCGGCTACGTGGGCACAGCGATTTCGCCCTACTCGGTCGCGACCGACATCGGCGGCAACCTCGCGGGCGCGGTCACACTGACCACGGGCAGCGCTACCGTGCAGGGCAACGGCACGACCTTCACGACCACGCTGAAGTTCGGGCAGTCGATTCTCGTGGCGGGCGACACCAGCAACACGGCGTGGCGCGTGCTCTCCATCACGAACGACACGACGCTCACGCTCGCGCAGAACTACACGGGCCCGGGCGTGACGAACTCCGCCTTCACGCTCGCGAGCCCGGTCGCGACGAAGGACTATGGCTTCACGCTCAGCACGACGAACCCGAATCCGGCGCCCGCGGGCCTGCCGCTTTCGGTCAAGGTCATCGCCAGCAACACGGCGGTACCCGCCTCGCTCAGCGGCCTCGCCACGCAAATCCAGCAGGCCGTCAACGCCGCGCTCGCCGTGCAGATGCCGGGCGCGGTCGTGCAGGTGGGCGTCACGCCATTGCCCGCCAATCCCGCCACCCAGGCATTGCGCATCAACGCACTGCTGCCCGGCAACCCGGACGCCGTGCTCTCGATTGCCGACCCGGCCGCGCCGCTCACCACCTGCGTGAGCCTGCTCGGCCTCACGGGCGGCAGCGCGAGCGCCAACGCGGCGCACTATGCGCTCGGCACCGGTCACACCGCCTGGGGCCAGGAAGCGACCTCGACTGCGGGCACGGACTTCGCCTCGCCCGCCACCACGGGTCTGCCCGCCACGGCCGACCTGATCGGCGACGAGGCGAGCTTCACCGGCGTCTACGCGCTCTCGAAAGTCGATCTCTTCAACCTGCTTTGCATTCCCGACGCCACGCGCGCGAACGCGAGCAACCCCAACGCGCTCGACATCAACGTCAACGCGAACGCGGTCTACAGCGCCGCCATCGCGCTGTGCAAGCTGCGCCGCGCATTCCTGCTGATCGACCCGCCGCCCGACGTGACGACCGTGGCGGGCGCGGTGGACTGGAAAAGCAGCCAGCTCGCCGTGGTGGACGCGAACGGCGCGGCCTTCTTCCCGCGCCTGCGCCTGGCCGATCCGCTGAACGGCTACAACCTGCGCACCTTCGCGCCGTGCGGCGTGGTGGCGGGCGTGTATGCGAGCACGGACAGCTCGCGCGGCGTATGGAAGGCTCCGGCGGGAACGGCCGCGACGCTCAATGGCGTGCAGAGCATGGTCTACCCGTTGAGCGACCCCGAGAACGGCGTGCTCAATCCGCTCGGCCTGAACTGCTTTCGCACCTTCCCCGTGTACGGCCCTGTGCTGTGGGGCGCGCGCACGCTGGTCGGCGCGGACGCCATGGCGAACCAGTGGAAGTACGTGCCGGTGCGGCGCATGGCGCTCTTTCTCGAAGAGAGCCTGTACCGCGGCACGCAGTGGGTGGTGTTCGAGCCGAACGACGAGCCGCTATGGGCGTCGATCCGCCTGAACGTGGGCAGCTTCATGCAGACCCTGTTCCTCAAGGGCGCGTTCCAGGGCAGCACGCCGAGCCAGGCCTACTTTGTCAAATGCGATAGCGAAACCACGACGCAGGCCGATATCGACAACGGCATCGTCAACATACTCGTGGGCTTCGCGCCGCTCAAGCCCGCGGAGTTCGTCGTGATCCAGATCGAGCAGATCAGCGCGCAATCGACCTGACCCGACCTGACCCGACCTGAGCCGGCCTGCACCCGCGCGTGCTCTTACTTACCTGTGCCCTAGCGGCGGAGATCAGTCATGGCAGAGTTCACCGTCAACCCCCAGCGCTTCGACCCGTACAAGAACTTCAAATTCCGGCTCAAGTGGGACGGGCGCTACGTGGCCGGCGTCAGCAAGGTCTCGGCGCTCAAGCGCACCACCGAGGTGGTCAAGCATCGCGAAGGCGGCGACCCGAGCACCTCGCGCAAGTCGCCGGGCCGCACCGAGTTCGAGGCGATCACGCTGGAGCGCGGCGTGACGCACGACACCGACTTCGAGGCCTGGGCCGCGAAAGTGTGGCAACTGGGCGCGACGCTCGGCAGCGAAGTGTCGCTCGCGGACTTTCGCAAGGACGTGATCCTCGACTTCTATAACGAGGCGGGGCAGCTTGCCATCAGCTACAAGATCTATCGCGCATGGGTTTCGGAGTACCAGGCATTGCCCGACCTCGACGCCAACGCGAACGCCGTGGCGATCCAGCATATCAAGCTCGAAAACGAGGGCTGGGAGCGCGATACCTCGGTCACCGAGCCGACCGAGCCGACCTACAACTCGACGGCCGCGTGAGCGTGACGTGAAAGCAGCATGACGATCACAGGGAGCACACCAGGGAGCCGGCAATGGCGATGAACCCCTCCGGCGCGATGCAGCCGCTCGCGGGCCTGCGCCTCGTCGAAGCGTGCGAGGCGGCGCGGCGCGAGCCGGCGCTGCTGCGCCCGCTCACGCTGCTGGCCGCCGCGTGGCCCGGCTGCGAGCGCGACAGGCTGCTCGACCAGCCGCTTGCCGAGCGCAACCGCGCGCTGCTCGCGTTGCGCGCACTGAGCTTCGGGCCCGTGCTGGAGGGGTACGCCGAATGCGCCGCGTGCGGCGCGCCCATGACGTTCCACCTTGCCGTGAAAGACGCGCTCGCATCGCTCGATGCGTGCGCCGCAAGCGTGCCCGACGATGCGGCATGGCGCGTGCGCGAGGCGACGACGGCCGACTTGCTCGCGGCGTCCCGCATGCCCGACGATGAGGCGGCCGAGCGCGAACTGCTGCGGCGCTGTCTGGTTGAGAGCGCAACGAATGCAAAAAATGAAGTGACGACCGCCACGCCCGCCGCCCTCGCCGAATTCGAACGCATACACGCGGCCGCCGAACTGCATTGCGCGCTGACATGCCCGCAATGCGGCCACGCCGCCCATCACGAGCTGGACCTCGCGGACTTCGTCTGGCGCGAGGCGCGCCATGCGGCGCGACGCCTGCTCGCCGACATTCACACCCTCGCGTTGCACTATGGCTGGAGCGAGGCGGCCATCGCCGCCATGAGCCAGGCCCGCCGCGACGCCTACCTGGAGTTGCTGGACGCATGAGCACGCTGCTGCAACGCATGGCGCGCCGCGCGCGCGAAAGCCCGCTGGAGCCCACGCCGCGGATCGAACCGCTGCTGCGCACGTCGTTCGCGCCGCGCGCGGGCGAAGCCGTGGATGGCGTTTTCGAGGAGCATCGGGAGGTGGAAGCGCGTGAACCAGGCGTCCTGCATGCCGCAGCGCCCGGAGTCCACGCAAGCGAGGTCGGCCGCACAAGCGCCGATGCGACGCCACAACGGCCAGGCGCGAATGCCACACAAGCGCCCGCGCGCCCGGCCCATGTCGTTGTTCACGCAACGAAAGAAGCAGGCGATATCGCGCCGGCCCAGGCGCCAGGCACTGCACACGCGCTACAACGTCGCACCTCGCAAGCGAGAATCGATCCGCTGCTCAGTGCGAAACCTTCGGCCCCACCGAAGGCGCATGAGCCCGCCCGGAACACACGCCGCGACAACGAGTTCGCCACGCCGCCGCTTGCGCCGGAACAGCGCTTCGCAGAACACGCCGCGCATACCGAACACAGGGAACGCGTCGCCCTGCCGAGCACACCGACCACACCGGCCGCACGCGCACCCACGCCGCCACGCGCCGCCCCCCCGCCGGCCGCCGCGCCCACTGTCACCATCAACTTCGGCCGCGTGGAAGTGCGCGCCGCCAGCGCACCGCCCGCGCCGCCGCGTGCGCCGTTCCGGCCCGCCGTGAGCCTCGACGCCTTCCTGCGCCGTGGCGGAGGCAACACGCGATGAGCAGCTATCTCGCCGTGGGCGGCGTGAGCGCGTTGCTGCGCTGGCTGCTCAGCAACGCCCTCACGCCGAACGGCCCCACCACGCTGCTCGGCGGCGGCTCGCCCGGCATCACGGCCACCTCGCCCGACCTCGTGCAAACCGGCGCGGACGAAGCCCCGCACCTCAACATCTTCATGTATTACGCGAGCCTGAACCCCGCGCTGCGCAACGAGTCCGAGCCCTCGCGCAACGCGCGCGGCGAGGCCATCAGCAATCCGCCGCTCGCGCTGAATCTGCACTACCTCGTGACGGCCTATGGGGCGGGCCAGTTCGATCCCGAGATCCTGCTCGGCTGGGCCATGAAGGTCTTTCACGACACGCCGGTCGTGCCGCGCGCGATGATCGAAAGCGCAATGACCGACCTCAGCACCAACAACGTGACGCCCGAAGGCCAGCTCATCAGCGGCTGCCTGCTCGCCACGCAGTTCGAGCACATCCGCATCACGCCCGAAGCGCTCACGACCGAGGAAATCTACCGCCTCTGGACGGCCTTTCAGACCAGCTACCGCCCCACCACGTCGTATCAGGTCTCGGTGGTGGTGATCCAGGACACCGCCAGCTACGCGTCGAATCGCCCCGTGCAGCGGCGCGGCGTGCTCGCGCTGCCCTCGCAGGCCCCCGTCATCACGAGCGTCGCGCCGAACCCCGTGCTCGCGGGCGGCACGCTCACGATCCTCGGCCAGGCCTTCACCGGCGACACGCCGGGCGGCACGCTCGTGTCGTTCGACAACGCGGCGGGCCTGCCGCCCGACACGGTGCAGGGCACGACGCTGCGCATCGCCGTGCCCGCCACGCTGCAAGCCGGCACCCGCACGCTGCGCGTGCAGCGCACCGTGACCTACCCGATTTCGCCCGCCGCGCATGCGGGCTTCAGTTCGAGCCCGATGCCGTTCCAGTTGCTGCCGGTGATCACGCAGGTCAATCCCGCGAGCGTCGCGCGCGGCAGCGCGGCCACGCTCTCGATCTCGCCCGCCGTGGGCAGCGCCCAGCAGGTGGTGTTCTATCTCGGCGACACGGCCTTGCCGATCGAAGCCCGTGCGCTCGGCAACCCGCCCGTGAGCCAGCTCGCGCTCACGGTGCCCGCAAGCTTCGCAACGGGCAAGTGGCCCGTGCGCATCGAAGTGGACGGCGCGCAAAGCCGCATTGCGCTCGACACCACGAACGGCAGTCCGACCTACGGGCAATGGCTGCCGCAACTGGAGGTGACGCCATGAGCACGGCAGCCGTCATGACGCCCTCACCCGCGCCCTCAACCTCAACCGAAACGCTCGCGCAAGCGCTCGATCGCGTGTATGCGCAACTGGTGCGCGGCCTCGGCGAGCGGCCCGGCGAAGCGCGCCCCGAGCCAACGCCATCGGCCCCGGCTTCGTCGTTCGAAGCCGCCTCCGCCGACGACACCCTCGCGCGCCTCAAATCCGTGTTCTCGCTCAGCGCCTTCGAACTCGACGTGCTGGTGCTGTGCCTCGGCGCAAGCCTCGAAGCGCGCTTCGCGAACGCATGCGCCGCCGCGCAGGGCGACGCGCGCAGCCCGTGGCCAAGCTTCGCGCTCGCGCTGGCGACGCTCGACGGCGCACACTGGAGCGCGCTGAGCGGCTCGACGCCGCTGCGCTACTGGAGCCTGATCGACGTGATCCGCGTGAGCGGCGCAGCCGAAGCGCTGCTGCACGCGCCGCTGCGCGTGAACGAACGCATCCTGCACTTCGTGCTGGGCGTGCCCGCCATCGACGCCCAACTGGAAGCGACGATCCTCCCGCTTGCGCCCACGCACGCGCACGTGCGCGCCGGGGCCGAACTGGATGCCTACGAGCGCGCGCTCGAAAGCGGCCTGCACCAGTGGCGCGACGCGCGCGGCGCGGACCGGCCGTTGCTGCTCTGCGGCGCGCGCGCCGCCGCGCGCGAATCCGCATTCGCCTGGTTATGCGAACGATCCGGATTGCGCCCGTGGCAACTGAACGCGAGCGAGCTGCCCGCCACGGCCGAGGAGCGCAACACGCTCGCACGCCTGTGGACGCGCGAAGCGGCCTTGCAGCACGCGGCGCTCTACGTGCGCAGCGACAACGAAAGCGACGAAGCGGCCGCCGCGCTCGCAAGCTGGCTCGCGCGCGTGAGCGCACCCGTGGCGCTCGACGCGCCGCCCGGCTCGCGCGTGGAGCGGCTCGCGGGGCTGCGCGTGGACGTGCCCGCGCTGACGCCCGACGAACGCCGCACCGCATGGCTCGACGCGCTCGGCGACGACGCCGCGCGCATGAACGGCGCGCTGGAGCGCATCGTCGATTACTTCCACTTCGACGAACCGGCGATCCGTGACGCCGCCGCCCTCGCGCGCGGCGCGCCGCAAGCCGGGCCGGATCTCGGCGACGTCGCCTGGCAGGTCTGCCGCCAGCAGGGCCGCCGCGCGCTCGACACGCTCGCGCAGCGCGTCGAGCCGCGCGCGCAGTGGGGCGAGCTCGTGCTGCCGCCCACGCAAACCGACACGCTGCGCCAGATCGCCATCCATCTGCGTCAGCGCGCCGTGGTCAACCAGCGCTGGGGCTTCGCGCAGCGCTATAGCCGCGGACATGGCCTCACCGCGCTCTTTTACGGCGGCAGCGGCACCGGCAAGACCATGGCCGCCGAAATCCTCGCGCGCGAACTCGATCTCGACCTCTATCACATCGACCTCGCGGCGCTCATGAGCAAGTACATCGGCGAAACCGAGAAGAATCTGCGCACCGTGTTCGACGCCGCCGAGCAAAGCGGCGCGGTCCTGCTGTTCGACGAGTGCGATGCGCTTTTCGGCAAACGCAGCGAAGTGCGCGACAGCCACGACCGCTACGCCAACCTCGAAGTGAGCTATCTGCTGCAACGCATGGACAGCTATCGCGGCATGGCGATCCTCACGACCAACCAGCGCCACGCGCTCGACCCCGCGTTCGTGAGGCGCATCCGTTTCATCGTGCAGTTTCCGCTGCCCGACGCGCCTTCGCGCGCGCGCATCTGGCGCGGCATTTTCCCGGCCGAAGCGCCGCTCGACGCGGCGCTCGACTTCGAGCAACTCGCGCAGCTCAACGTGCCGGGCGGCGTGATCCGCAATATCGCCGTGCACGCGGCCTTTCTCGCGGCCGAGGCGGGCACGCGCATCGGCGCGTCACAGATCCTCGCGGCCTCGCGCACCGAGTACGCGAAGATGGACCGGCCGCTCACGGCCGCCGAAACGAGGGGATGGTCATGAGGCAAGCGGCGGCAAAGGCGCGCAAAGCGGCGCAATCCACCACGCAAACGCAGGCCCGCACGGCCCCCGCGAACGTGCGCCTCGACATCTCGCATCTGAGCGTGGAAGGCTACACAGCCGCGCAGCACGCGCGTTTCATGCGCACGCTGGAGGCCGCGCTGCGCACACTGGCCGCGCAGCCGCGCGACTGGTCCTCGCTTGCCGCAAGCGGCGCACAGCACCTCGCTCATGTCGCGCCGCTGACTGTGCGCCCCGGCAGCACGCCCGAGGAGGCCGCGCGCGAACTGGCGCGGCGCCTCTTCGCGCGCCTGCCTGCACAGACCACTGCCGACACCGCCGCCACCGCTGCCACGGAGCGCCGCCATGCCTGACATTTCGCCGCGACTGCGCAAGGGCGCGATCCTGATGCTCGAACCGACGCTCGGCGTGCCGCTCGGCTCGATCCCCTTGCAGTACAACCCCGAAACGCTCACGCGCTCGCTCAAGCCGCAGGCCGTGGGCGACGAGCCCGACCGCACCGAGGTCCTGCGCCTGAAGGGCCCGCCGATCGAGACCATCAAGTGCGAGATCGAGATCGACGCCACCGACGCGCTCGCCGCCGGCGACGCCATCGCGCTCGCGCTCGGCATCCAGCCGCAGCTCGCGCTGCTGGAGTTGCTGATCTACCCGTCGAGCGTCACGCTCATCGCCAACGAAGTGCTCTCGCTGATCGGCACGATCGAGATCCTGCCGATGCAATCGGCGCTCACGGTGTTCGCCTGGAACGCCACGCGCCTGACACCCGTGCGCCTCACCGACATGGAGATCACCGAGCAGTTTTTCGACCCGCAGCTCAACCCCATTCACGCGAAGGTGTCGCTCGGCATGCGCGTGCTGAGCGTGAACGACGTGGGCTTCCTCACCCCGGCGGGCGCGCTCTACCTCGTCTACCAGACGACCAAGGAAGGGCTCGCGCTCGCGTCGCTTGCCTGAACCCGACACCCGCACGTTACCCACAGCGAAGGCACGACGATCATGGACGCTTCCCTCAGTGCGCTGATCCGCTCCGCCGCCGGCACCGGCGCGCCGACCCTGCCTTCGAGCCGCTACTACGGCGCGGCCACGCTGCCGTACACGCTGGCCAACGGCGTGGCCGTGCGCTATCTCGCGCGGCGCATCGTGCCGCAGCCGACGATCTATCCCGCGACGCAAGGCTACGCCGTTTGCGAGGGCGATCGCCTCGACAACCTCGCCGCGAAGTTTCTCGGCGACCCGCTGCTCTACTGGATGATCTGCGACGCCAACGCCAGCGTGGACCCCGACGCGCTCACCGCCCAGGCGGGCCGCGCCGTGCTGATCCCGCTTTCGTCGAACATCCCGCCCGGAGCGCGCAATGGCTAGCCCGCTCTATCTCACGCTGCTGGCCGGGCCCGTGATCGCCGTGCCGGTGCCCAAGCCGCTCATCGACGCGCTGGTCTCGGCGGAGGTGACCGAATCGGCGACCGGCAGGAGCGGCTTTCAGCTCACCTTCACCCTCGCCGACGACTCGATCCTGCAAACCTTTTTCGTGCTCGCCGCCTCCTCGCCCGTGCCGGTGCTGCGCGTGGTGCTGATGGCGACCTTCGGCGGCCTGCCGCAAGTGGTGATCGACGGCATTGTGATGCACTGCGAAGTATCGCCCGAGGCCATGCAGGGGTCGTCGAAACTCGTGGTCACCGGCGAGGATCTTTCCGCGCTGATGGGCTTCGTGGATTTCACCGGCCTGCCGTATCCGGGCACGAGCCCCGACGTGCGCGTGGCCGCGATCCTCGCGAAATATGCGGCGTTCGGCGTGGTGCCCGCCGTCACGCCCGTGCCGGTGCCCGACATCGAGGTACCCACGGACCGCACGCCCGGCCAGAAGGGCACCGACCTCGACTACATTCAGGAACTCGCGCGCCTGTGCGGCTATGTGTTCTACATGATTCCCGGCCCCGCGCCCGGCACGAGCGCCGCGTACTGGGGCCCGCAGATCCGCTTCGGCATGCCGCAACCGTGCCTGAACGTGAATCTCGACGCGTGGACCAACGTCGAAAGCCTGAGCCTGCGCTACGAGCCGCAAGGCGCGGTCACGCCCGTCGTGTTCACGCAGGTGCCCGTGGTCAACACCGTCGTGCCGATTCCGATTCCATCCGTCACGCCGTTCAATCCGCCGCTCGGCCTCATGCCGCCCATCCCGCAGAAGGTCGAGCCGCTGGAGGACACCGCCAAGCTGCCCATCGGCCAGGCGCTCATGCGCGGCATGGCGCGCGCGGTGGAAACGGCCGACATCATTACGGGCCAGGGCTCGCTCGACGTGCAGCGCTACGGCCAGATCCTGCGCGCGCGCAGCCTCGTGGGCATGCGCGGCGCGGGCGTGGCGTTCGACGGCATCTATTACGTCGACAGCACCACGCATCAGGTGAAGCCCGGCGAGTACAAGCAGAGCTTCGTGCTCAAGCGCAACGCGCTGATCGCGAACACGCCCGTCGTTCCCGCCATGCCCTTCTAACGCCCAGGCAACCCGATCATGAGCAAGCCATCGAGCAAGCATTTCGGCAAGTTTCGCGGCACCGTACTCGACAACGTCGACCCCATGCAGATGGGGCGGCTCATGGTCCAGGTGGCCGCCGTCTCCAACGTGCTGCCCTCCACGTGGGCCATGCCGTGCCTGCCGTTCGGCGGCATTCAGGCGGGCCTCTACGTGACGCCCGCGATCGGCTCGGGGGTGTGGATCGAATTCGAGCAGGGCGACCTCGACTACCCCGTGTGGGTGGGCTGCTACTGGGGCTCGGCGGCCGAGGTGCCTGCGCTTGCGCTCGCCGCGCCGCCGGGCCTCCAGCAGATGGTCGTGCAGACCACCATGCAGAACACGCTGATGATCAGCGACGTGCCGGGCCCCACGGGCGGCATCCTGCTCAAAACAGCCACGGGCGCGATGATCTCGATCAGCGAGACGGGCATCACGATCAGCAACGGCCAGGGCGCGACCATCGTCATGACGGGGCCCGCCGTCACCATCAACGAAGGCGCGCTGCAAGTGATCTGAAGAGGCAATGCGATGCCAGGCTTTCTCCTCCAGCAAGGCGCGACCGTCACCTGCGCCCACGGCGCGCCCGCCATGCCCACGGTGCCGAACCCCGCTGTCATGCTGAGCGGCATGCCCTCGGCGCTGCTGCCGTTCCCGTGGATCGTGACGGGATGCCCGGCGGCGGCGGCGTTGAACCCGCCCTGCATCACCGGCACATGGCTGCTCGGCACGCTGCGCGTGACCTCGTTCGGCCAGCCGTTCGTCGTGCAGAGCGGCACGTCGGTGTGCGCGCCGAGCGGCCTGCCGCTCATGCCGATCGTCGCGCAAACGCGCGTGGCCGCCCAATGAGCGTTGCCCGAACCGCCATGAACCTCGCCTTCCCCTACGCCCTCGACCCGAACGGCCACACGGCCCAGACGAGTCTCGTCGCGCATATCGAACAGATGATCGAGCAGATCCTCTTCACCTCGCCCGGCGAGCGCGTGAACCGTCCGACCTTCGGCAGCGGCACCGCGCAGCTCGTGTTCGCGCCCAATAGCGACATGCTCGCGGCTGCGCAGCAGAATGTGATCCAGGCCAGCTTGCAGATGTGGCTATCGGACCTGATCCGCGTGCAGTCGGTCAGCGTGAGCGCCGAGGACGCCACGCTGCTCATCACCGTGGTCTACGTGGTGCTGGCCACGCAGCAGCAGCAAACGCAGCAGGTGGTGTATGGCGCGCTCGCCACGGGAGGCGCATCGTGATCTACTTCTGCGCGCAGAAGTCGCGCCGCGATCTCGTGCTGACGCGCTCGCCGCTGAACGGCATCGACTACGCGGAACTGCCAGGCGAGCGCCCCGGCTGCGGCACGCAACTCGCCATCACGTTCCTGAAGGATGCACGCGGTCTCGCACTCGGCGTGAACAACGTGAGCGTGAGCGGCGGCACGGCGATCACGGTGACGGGCGTGGACGCGGCGAGCGACGCCGACCCGCTCGTGGTCGTCGTGACGTTCTCGGGCACCGGCGACTTCTCGCCCTATACGCTCACGCTCGTCGCCACGCCCGGCGGCAACGATGCACCGGCGGGACTCGACCCGGCGCTCTCCTCGATCACATTCTCGTTCAAGGCCGACTGCCCCTCGCCCGCCGACTGCCTCGCCACGACCTGCTGCGCGACGCCCGCCGCGCCGCCGCCCGACATCAACTATCTTGCCAAGGACTACCCAGGATTCGTGCAGGTCATGCTCGACCGCATGGCCGCGCTCATGCCCGCGTGGAGCGAAACCCACGCGGCGGACATGGGCGTGGCACTCGTCGAAGCGCTGGCCTACGCCGCCGACCACCTGAGCTACCAGCAGGACGCCGTGAGCACCGAGGCGTATCTCGGCACGGCGCGCAGCCGCATTTCGCTGCGCCGCCATGCGCGGCTCGTGGACTACGCGATTGGCGAAGGCTGCAACGCGCGCGCGTGGATCTTTCTGAACACCACGAAGGACGATCAACCGGTGCCGGCGGGCACGGCGTTCTACGTGCGCACGCCGGGTGAGCCTACCGTGGTGAGGCCCACCGACCTGCCGCACGTCGCCGCGTTGCAGGCCGGCACGCAGCCGGTGTTCAGCAGCCTGTGCGACGTCACGCTGCAAACCGAGCAAAACAGCCTCTCGTTCTACACGTGGAGCGACACCGACTGCTGCTTGCCCGCCGGCGCGACGCAGGCCACGCTAAGCGGCCACTGCGCCACGTTGAATACGGGCACGGTGCTCATGTTCGAGGAGGTGCTGGGCCCGCTGACGGGCGCGGCCGCCGACGCCGATCCCACCCACCGCTGGGCCGTACGGCTCACGAGCGTACGGCTATTCGACGACGGCGGTGCCACGCTTGCCGACCCGCTCACGGGCGAGGCCATCACCGAAATCACGTGGGCCGCGCAGGACGCGCCGCCGTTTCCGCTTTGCCTGTCCGTCACGCTCACGAACGACGACGGCACACCCGCTCCCATCGCGGACGTGAGCCTCGCGCGCGGCAACCTCGTGCCCGCCGACCACGGCGTGGCCGTGACGGGCGAAGCGCTGGGCGTAGTGCCGAAGCTGCCGCTCGCCGCCCAGGCCGCGACCGGCTGCACCTGCGACGACGGCACCAGCACCGCCGTCGCGCTCACCGCCCACGCGCGCTTCTATCCCGAACTCGCGCAAACCCTGCTGACGTTCGCGCCGCCCTACGACGCCACCGCGCCCGCCTCGGCGTTCCAGAGCGCGGGCCCGGACGCGGCCGTGCCGCAAATCACAGTGAGCAGCGACGACGCGCGCCACTGGAGCGCCGTGCCCGATCTGCTGGAAAGCCCCGGCGAGGCTGCGGCGTTCGTGCCCGAGATAGAAGCCGACGGCTCGGTTCACCTGCGCTTTGGCGACGGCCAGTACGGCGCCGCGCCCGCCCCCGGCCTCCAGTTCACAGCGAGCTACCGCGTGGGCAACGGCAGCGCGGGCAACGTGGGCCGCGACAGCATCGTCCATATGATCTGGAATCCTCAGTTCATTACGATCGTGCGCAATCCGCTGGCGGCTGCGGGCGGCGTCGATGCCGAGAGCATGGAGACTATCCGCCAGTACGCGCCGTTCTCATTCCAGACCCAGGCGCGCTGCGTGACCGAGGACGATTACGGCGCGCAGGCCTCGACGTTCCCCGGCATCAGCGAGGCGCGCGGCACGCTGCGCTGGACCGGCAGCTGGTACAGCGCCTTCGTTTCGATCGAGCCGGACACCACGCTCACGCCGCAACTCGCCGCCGACACGCGCCGCCGCCTGGACCTGCTGCGCATGCTCGGCGTGGACGTCGCGGCCGAGGCCGCACGCATCGTGGGCCTCGCCATCGTGCTGCGCATTTGCGTCGCGCCCGATCACTTTCGCGGCGACGTGTACAGCGCACTGATGCGCCGCTTCATCACGGGCGACCAGTGCGACGGCCAGCCGGGCCTGCTGAACGCGGCGAACTTCGTGTTCGGCCAGACCATTTACGCGAGCCCGCTCGTGGCCGCCGCGCAGGCCGTGGACGGCGTGATCTCGGCCACGCTCGCGCAGTTCGGGCGGCTCGACGCGCCCTGGGTGGACGGCGTCGCGCAGGGCTATCTCACGCTCGGGCGCCTCGAAATCGCGCGTTGCGACAACGACCCCAATCATCTGGACCGGGGCACCTTCACGTTACTGCTGGACGGTGGCAAATGAGCGTCTGCCCGACCACGACCGATACCCTGTGCGACTGCTGCACGGGCATCGCGCTCGAAACGCCCGAGCGCATCGTCAACGCGCCCGCGCTCGCCGCGATCGGCTATCGCGTGGGCCGCTGGGCGACCTTCAACGCCAGCATGCTCGCGAGTCTCTCGCAATCCGCCTACACGCCGATGGGCCTGCTGCGCACGCGCGAGTCGACCGACTTCAGCATCGCGCTGCTCGACGCGTGGGCCGTCGCGCTCGACATCCTCACGTTCTACCAGGAGCGCTTCGCCAACGAGGCGTTCCTGCGCACCGCGCTCGACACGCGCTCGGTGTTCGAACTGGCGCGGCTGATCGGCTACGTGCCTTCGCCCGGCGTGGCGGCAAGCGACGTGCTCGCGTTCACGCTCGCGGACGCGCCCGGTTCTCCCGACCCTGTGCTCATCCCCGCCGGTACGCGCGTGCAGAGCGTGCCGGGGCCGGGGCAAACGGCGCAGATGTTCGAGACCTCGGCCGATCTCGTCGCGCAGATCGGCTATAACGCGCTGCCCGCGCAAACCACCCAGGCGTGGCAGCTCACCGGCGAGAACGCCACGTGGATCGCGGGCACCGCGAACAACGTGAACGTGGGCGACCTGCTGCTGTTCGTGGCCGCGGCGGGCAGCCAGCCCGTGCAGAGCGGCCCCGCCGACGCGCACTTCGTCACGGCGGTCAACGCCGACGCGCAGCGCGGCGTCACGCAGTTGCAGTGGGACAGCGCGCTGTCGAGCGACTTTCCCGCAGGCACGACGGCCGACGCCGTGTGCCTTTATGTGCTGCACAAAAAGGCCGCGCTCTATGGCGTGCAGGCGCCCGACCCGGCGCTGCTCTCCAACAACCTGTCGAATATCGGCGGTGCACCCTCCTCGGGTCCGGTGCTGCTGGAAGCCAAAACCGTCAAGATCATCCCGCCAGTCTTCTTCGGCGGCTCGACCGACTGGAGCTATTCGAGCTACGTGCCCGGCTCCTGGCGGCTCAATCTCGACGCCGCCTATGCGGGCCTCGCGCCCGCCGCGGGCGTGGACGAATGGGCCGTGTTCTACGGCACCCAGGGCTCGGCGTGCCTGCTGGTGACAACCGCCGACGAATCCAACCCGAACCGCTACACGCTCACCACCAAGACCACCCGTCTCACCTTCGCGTGGGGCGCGCCGCTCGGCGGCACGGTGTCCGACGATCTCGATACCGCGCTGGCCGCGTTCGAGAACGACACGCGCAACGTCACCGTCTACGTGGACAGCGCGCAGTTGCAGCCCGCCGCGCTGCCGCTCACCGAGTGGGACGCCAACCCCGGCTACTGGATGGACCCGGCGCTCATCGCCCCCGTGGGCGGGAGCAGCGTGAGCCTCGTCGGCGGCCAGCGCATCGCGCTCGGCCAGGCGATCGGCGTGGCGGGCCAGCGCGTGCGCCTTCAGGTGCTGCCGGGCGCCGCCGCGCAGTTCGTGCCGGAAGGCTCGCTCGCGGCCACGGCCGTGCCCGACAACCAGGTGTTCCTCGTCGATGCGTGGCCGCCGCTCGTGGACGAAAGCAGCGGCACGCCGCTCTGGAGCGTCGAAACGGCGAGCGGCGTGGCGGGCGCGCTGCTCGTGCCCGACGCGTTCGTGCAGTTGCTGCCCGCCGCGAGCGGCGACGCGCCGGTGCGCGAAGCCTCCGATGTCGCTGGCGTGGCCGTTCAGGGCGACGTGACCACGCTGAGCCTGGGCGGCCCGCTCACGCGGCTCTACGACGCCGCCACCGTGACCGTCAACGCCAACGCCGTCTGGGCCACGCACGGCGAAACCGTGCAGGAGATCCTCGGTTCCGGCGACGCGACCAACCCGGCGCTCACTTTCACGCTCAAGCAGTCGCCGCTCACCTACGTTTCCTCGACCGCACAGAACGGCACGCAATCCACGCTACAGGTGTGGGTCAACAATCTGCGTTGGCAGGAAGCGCCCAACCTGCTCGCTTCCGGCCCGGCCGACCGCGTGTTCGTCACGCGCGTGAACGAAGCGGGCTTCACGGTGATCCAGTTCGGCGACGGCGTGAACGGCGCGCGGCCGCCCACCGGGCAGATGAACATCCGCGCTGTCTATCGCAAGGGCATCGGCAGCGCGGGCATGGTGGCTTCGGGCCAGCTTTCGCAGGCGATCGACCGGCCCCAGGGGCTGCGCTCGGCCGTCAATCCTTCGGCGGCGGCGGGCGGCGCCGATCCGGCCACGGCCGCCGATGCGCGCGCGCGCGCGCCGCTGCCCACGCTCACCATCGGCCGCGTGGTGTCGCTGGAGGACTACCAGAATTACGCGCTGAACTTCGCGGGCATCGCCAAGGCCATCGCCTCGTGGACGTGGGCACGCGGCCGGCGCGGCGTATTTCTCACGGTGGCGGGCGCGAACGGCGCGACCTTCGCGCCCACCGACGACACGATCCTCAACCTGATCGCCTCGCTGCGGCAGTACGGCAATCCGTATGTGCCGCTCACGGTCGCCTCGTATGAGCCGGTGCCGTTCGAGATGGCCGCGAACGTGCGCGTCGATCCCGCCTACGACACGACGCTCGTGCTCGCCGCCGCGTGGCAAAACCTGGCCGCCGCGTTTTCGTTCGCCGCGCGCCAGCCGGGCCAGAGCGTGGCCGCGAGCGACGTGGTCTCGATCGTGCAGCTCACGCCCGGCGTGCTCGCCATGCAACTCACGGCGCTCTGCCCGAGCGGCGACGCGGCGCTCACCGTGCCGCCGCTGCTGTGCGCGGCGGGTCCGCAGCCGCCGCTCGGCGCGCAGATGCTGCTCATCGATCCGGCGAGCGAGCACGCCATCGGAGTCTGGTCATGAGCCTCGACGCCAAAACGCTGTTCGCGCTGCTGCCGGCCGTCTACCGCACGCGCGACGCACTCGCGGGCGGCCCGTTGCAGGCGCTCATGAATATCGCCGCGAGCCAGTTCGACGTGGTCGAGGAGAACATCGAACAGCTTTACGACGATCAGTTCATCGAAACGTGCATGCCGTGGGTCATTCCGTATATCGGCGACCTGATCGGCTACAACTCGATCTATCAGACGGCCGCCGGGCTCGACAGCCGCGCGGAAGTGGCCAACACGATCGGCTATCGCCGCCGCAAGGGCACGCCCGTGTGCCTGCAACAGGTGGCCGGCGACGTGTCGGGGCGGCCCGCCATCGTGGTCGAGGAATTTCGCCGCATCGTCACGACGCAGAGCATGCGCCTGCCACGTCCGCACCATGTGGCGTGCCTCGACCTGCGCCGCAACGACGTGCTCGATACGCTGAACGACACCGCGTTCGATCGCAGCAACCGCACGCTCGACGTGCGCCGCATCGCGCCGCGCGTGCGCGAAGTGGCGCTGCCCGACCCCGCGCCGCTCGACATCGGCCTGCATGGGCCGGGGCGCATCAACGTTCCCGATGTGGCCGTCCACCTGTGGCGCTGCCAGCCGTGGTGGATCGGCGATGCGCCTGCGTTCGTGGTGGACGCGCGGCGTTTTCGCTTCAGCCCCATCGGCCTCGACATGCCGCTGTTCAGCGTGCCGCCCGCAAGCGGCGCGCCGTTCTCGCGCATGCATACGCGCCTCGACGTGCCCCAGCCGATCCGGCGCGGCGAGTTCCGCCGCCAGCCCGCCCGCTTCTACGGCGCGAGCCTCGCCCTCGTGGCCGACGGCGTGGCCGTGCCCGTCACGCAAATCTGCTGCGCCAATCTCGCCGACCGCCAAAGCGCGACGGGCGGCCCGTGGTGCGTCGTGCCGCCCGGCAAGATTGCGATCGACCCCGAACTCGGCCGCATCCAGTTCGCCGCCGATCTGCCCGCGCCCGCCAGCGTGCGCGTGAGCTACGCATACGGCTTTGCGGCCGCACTGGGCGGCGGCCCCTACGATCGCAGCGCGACGCTCGACGCGCAGGCGCCCACCGCGAACCTCGCCGCCGCCGACTTCTACGCGCTGGTCGGCACGAGCCCGTTCCCGGACCTGGCGAGCGCGGTCGCGCAATGGAACGCGCAACCGCCGGGCTCGACCGGCGTCATCGTGCTGCCCCGCTATGAGCGCCACGTGATCGACCTCACCGGGCCGAACGCCATCGCCCTGCCTTCGGCCAGCGTGCTCGCCGTCGTTTCCGCCACGCCGCTCGCGCAAGGCGGCCCGCGCGCGCTCGAATGGGACGAAGCGTGCGCCACGTTGAGCGGCAACCTCGACATCAACGGGCTCGCCGCGCCGCCGCTCCCGAACGGCGACCCCGCTGCGGCCGGGCAACTCGTCATCAACGGCGTGCTGATCGAAGGGCAACTGACTCTGGGCGGCGCGCCGCTCACCGCGCAGCTTTCCGACTGCACCTTCTTGCCGGGCCTCGGCGCGGCCGGTGACGGTCTTTCGCAATGCGAACCCGGCATCGTGCTCACGAACGACACCACGCTTTGCCTCGCACGCTGCATCAGCGGCCCGATTGCCGCGAGCACGGCGGGCTCGGTGCGCGTGAGCGAATCCATCGTCGATGCGAATTCGCCTTGCTGCGTGGCCTACGCGGGCGCGGACGGCTACTCGGCGGGCGCGGACCTGCATATCGAGGACAGCACCGTGATCGGCAAGGTGCGCACGCGCACGCTCACGCTCGCTTCGAACACGATCTTCTTCGGGCGCACGGGGCGGCACGATCCGTGGCCCGCCGCGCTCTGGTGCAGCCGCCGCCAGACCGGCTGCGTGCGCTTTTGCTCGCTGCCGCAGAACGCCATCACGCCGCGCCGCTACGAGTGCCTGCCGCCCGACCTTGCCGACCCCGCGAGCGTCGCCCGGTTTGCGCCTTCCTTCGTCACGCTGCGCTATGGGCGGCCCGGCTACGCGCTGCTCTCGGGCGACGTGCCGCTCGCGATCTGGCAAGGCGCGGACAACGGCTCGCAGATCGGCGTGTACTACGGCATTCAGGAAACCGAAGCGGTTTCGAACGTGCAGATCCGTCTGCCCGAGTATCTGCCCGTGCTGCTCGAAGGCGGCGTGTTCGTGCATCCGGCGCGGCCCGAGCCGCGCCCGGCGCCGCCGCCCGCGAGCTATTACGGCGCGCGGCCGAGCTGCTGCGGCGACGAAGACGACGCCGACGCGTGGCTGCCCGGCATCGGCGCGGGACTGCTGTAGACCCATCAACCATCGAAAGACGTGGCGACGCGAGAGGCAACGAGGAGCAGGCCATGAAAGGTGATTTCAGCCGTATTCGCTTCGAGCCGCAGCAGCATTACACCGACGTCCTCGATCAGCAGGGGCGCGTGGCCTTCGACGCGGACCACAACGAGCAGCGCTTCATCGACCGGCGCCGCCGCACCATCGAAACCATCGACGTGATCGGCGAGTACGGCGCGCCGATGGACGACGCGGGCTTCGCGATCAGCCTGGCGGGCACGACGCTCTCCATCGGCGCGGGGCGCTATTACGTGCACGGCCTGCTGTGCGAGAACGATGCCGCGCTCGCCTACGACGAGCAGCCGTTCCTGATGGCGCCCGCCGACCTCACGGGCATGCTCGAAGCGCTGTGGCGCACGCAGGGCGGCGGCTGCGTGCAGGTGTTTCTCGAAGTGTGGCAGCGCATGGTCACGGCGCTCGACGACGCGTGCCTGGGCGAGCCCGCGCTCGGCCAGGCCGATACGACCGTGCGCCTGCAAACGGTGTGGCGGGTGGTGGCGAATCTTGTCACGCCGCAGTCGTCCTCGCAGTCGTCCTCGCAAAGCGGCGCGACGCTCTCGACCAGCGCGCAAGCGGGTACCCAATCGAGCCTCACGCTGCTCGGCGCGCGCGAGGCGCAAGCGCTCGAATCCACGGCCTCGCGCGCGGCGCTGATCCGCGACGAGGCCGCCCTTGCGTCGCTCTCGCTCGCGGGCGGCACGAGCGGTACAAGCGCCGCGAGTACCACGAGCGCGGCGCGGGCGAGCGCGGGCCTCGCGCTGAATCCCGCAGCGCTCGCGGCGGCGCTTGCACTCGAAAGCGGCGCGAGCGCCACGTCCGGCGCCCAGGCCACGGCGGCGGGCAGCGGCGCTGCGAAATCGCCCGCCACGTGCAGTTGCGCCGCGATGTACGCGGCCACGCCGCCCGTGCACAGCGGCACGCTGAGCGCCCAGGTCTCCACGGGCGGGGCCGACTGCGGCTGCCAGCCCATCCCCGCCGCGGGCTATACGGGCCTCGAAAACCAGCTCTATCGCATCGAGATCCAGCGCGGCGGCGCGCTCGGCGCGGCCACCTTCAAGTGGTCGCGCGAGAACGGCTCGGTCGAGGTGGCCGTGCTCGGCGTGTCGGGCAACAAGGTGAAGGTGGCGAGCCTCGGCATGGACGCGAACCTCGGCTTCCAGGAAGGCCAGTGGATCGAACTCGCCGACGACACCGACCAGTTCGGCGACACGCCCGACCAGCCAGGCCTGCTCTATCAGATCCAGCAGATCGACCGCCCATCGATGACGCTCACCATGACCACGACGGTACAGAGCGTCGACCCCGCGCGCCATGCGCGCATGCGCCGCTGGGACCAGGGCGGCGCGAGCGCCGGCGCCAGCGGCGTGCCGCTCTCCCCGGGCTGGATCGCACTCGAAAACGGCATCCAGGTGTGCTTCGGCGCGGGCGCCTACTACGCGGGCGACGCGTGGACCATCGCGGCGCGCACGGCCACCGGCCAGATCGACTGGCCGCCTTGCGGCAGCGACGGCAACCCGTTCCAGCCACCGCATTACACGCACGTCTTCCGTGCGCCGCTCGCCTGCATCCACGCGAATTTGCGCCGCTCCGACGCGCGCCTGTCCAACTACTCGCCCTTCCTCATCGACGACTGCCGCCGCCTCTTCCCGGACCTTGCCGACCTGAGCCGCTTCGTGAACGCGCAGGCGCTGCATGTCACCGGCATCAACTGGTCCAACGACGACGTGATGACCTTCGACACGCTCGTCGCCAACGGCCTGCAAGTGCAGCTCGACGGCGCGCCCACCGGGCCGCTCTCGCCCGCGAACTTCATCGTGACGCTCGAAACACCGTTGCCGCTCGGCGCGACCAGCACCGCGACAGACACGGCCAGCAACCTTGCGGCGGGCGCGGCGTCGCTCCAGGGCCTGACCGTCGTGCGCTATCCGTTCATTCTCGATTCGGCCGTCGCGCTCAACGGCGACACGCTCTCGTGGACGCTGCCAGGCGCAAGCGCGGGAAAACGCCAGATCAGCGAACTGGCCGTCATCGACCGCTCGCTCACCACCTTCGCGCAAATGGGCGCGCCCGCCCGCGCGCGCGTGAAGCTGCCCGGCCACGCCATCTACGGGCTCAATGCGCAGGGCGCGCCGATCTGGCTCGACGGCCAGGCGTTCGGGCAAACCGGCACGCCCGCTTCGGGCAACGGCGAGCGCGTGGATCTCGGCCTGCCGAGCGGCGACGGCGCACGCGCAAGCGACTTCGAAAGCTGGTTCTATCTGTATCCCGCGCTGGCCGTGCAAAGCGTTGCCTTTACATATCAGGCGCTCGTGGTCGCGTCGGTCAACGGCGCGCCCACCATCGTCGCGACGAAACCCGGGGCGACCACGCAACCCATCGTGCAGCAGGCCACCATCACGCTCAACTACGCGGCCGTCGCCGCCACGACCCTCCAGCTTTCGCTGACGGGCGACGCGAACGTGGCGAGCGTGCCCTCCAGCGTGGCCGTGAACGTGGGCGAGAGCAGCGTGAGCGTGAACGTGTCGATCAACGCGCTGCCCGCCGCGGGCGCGGCGCACACCTACACGTTGACGGCTTCGCTGCCCTCGGCGCTCGGCCAGGCGAGTTCGCAGAGCGCGTCGTTCACGATCAGCGGGCGCGGCGGCCGCCAGCCCGTCGAGACCACGCCCTTGACGCTCGATCCGCAAGCGACGACAAAAGCCGCGACAAAAATCAAGCGCGCCACGACACGCCGGGCGAGCACGAAATCGTCGGGAAAGGGATAAGGCGATGCGCGCCGTCTGGTCGTTCTGGAGCAAGCCCTACCTGGCCGGGCGCGGCGGCGTCTGGCGCGCGCCCCATCATCATCTGCTCGCGTGGGCGCTGTCGCTGCGCGTGGCGCGCGCGCACTATCCCGACACCGCGCTCGTGACCGACACGGCGGGCAAGGCCATCCTCGTCGATCACCTCGGTCTTTCGTTCTCCCAGGTGAGCACCGAACTCGACGCCCTGCGCGACGAAGACGCGGGCTGGTGGGCGCTCGGCAAGCTCTACGCGTACAGCGTGCAGGACGCGCCCTTCGTCCATATCGACAGCGATGTATTTCTCTGGAAGCCGCTGCCGCGCAACATGACCGACGCGCCCGTGTTCGCGCAGTGCCCCGAACTGCATCCGCCGCTCGACACCTGGTCGCCGCCGCGCGACATCGAGGCCGCGTTCGCGAAGCACGGGCTCAGTCTGCCGGTGGAGTGGGAGTGGGCGCGCTCGTTCGGCTCGGAGGTCTATCGCGAGGAGAACTGCGGCGTGGTCGGCGGCCAGGACGTGGGCTTCCTGCGCCACTACGCGCACAGCGCGCTGCGGCTCGTGCGCGACCCCGCGCACCGCCGCGCATGGTGCGAGATTCCCTGCAAGGACGGCTACAACATGCGCGTGGAGCAGATGATGCTCGCGGCCTGCGTGGACTATCACCGCTCGCATCCGGGCTCGCCGTGGCACGGCGTGCGCATCCGCTATCTCTTTCCCGACTTCGCGGGCGCGTTCGATCCCGCGCGCGCGGCGCAAGCGGGCTACACGCACCTGCTGGGCGACAGCAAGCGCAATGCGGCCGTCGCGCAGCGGCTCGAACAGCGCGTGCGCGGCGAGGACCGCGACTGCTACGAGCGTTGCGTGCGGCTCGGCGCACGGCTCGCGCAAGGCGCGTTTGCGTGAGCAATCGATCGCTTGCGTGCGCGCCGGGCCGGTTTCAGTCCTCCGCGCGGCCGCTCTGGCGAAAGCGCTCGGGCGCGATGGCGTGCTTGCGCATCAGCTCGAAAAACGCGCGGCGGTTCTTGCGCGCCGCCGTGGCCGCCTGCGTGATGTTGCCCGCATGCGTGGCGAGCAGCCGCTCGATATAGTCGCGCTCGAACGCCGTGACGCTGCGCGCCTTGGCGTCGCGAAACGATTCGGGCGCGATGTCGGGGCCGCGCGGCTCGGGCAGCGCGAGGTCGTCGGCGTCGATCACGGGGCCGCCGCAAAAGAGCACGGCGCGCTCGATCACGTTGTACAGCTCGCGCACATTGCCGGGCCACGCATAGGCGAGCAGCTTGCGCGTGGCGCGCGCGGTGAGGCCGAGCGCGGGGCGGCGCGCCTTGCGGCAGCACAGTTGCGCGAAATGGCCGGCGAGCGCGGGCACGTCCTCGGCGCGCTCGCGCAGCGCGGGCAGGTTCAGGCTCAGCACGTTCAGCCGAAAGTAGAGGTCGCGCCGGAACGCGCCCCGTTCCACGAGCGCGGCCAGGTCGTGATTGCTCGCGGCGATCACGCGCACGTCCGCATGCCAGAGCCGGTCGCTGCCCACGGGCCGGTATTCCATCTCCTGCAAAAACCGCAGCAGCTTGGTTTGCGCGCCGAGCGGCAATGCGTCGATCTCGTCGAGAAACAGCGTGCCGCCTTCAGCCTCGCGCACGAGCCCGCTGCGCGCGGCGTGCGCCGAGGTGTACGCGCCGCGCGCGCAGCCGAACAGCTCGCTTTCCATCAGCTCGATGGGAATCGCGCCGCAGTTCACCGCCACGAGCCCGCGCGCGGCGCGCGGCGAGAGATAGTGGATGGCACGCGCGAACATCTCCTTGCCGGTGCCGGTTTCGCCGAGGATCAGCACGCTCGCGTCGCTGCGCGCCGTGAGCGGCAAGCGCGCGAGTTCGCGCACGAACGGCGCGCTCGTGCCGATCAGGTCGTGCGCGCGCGCGCAGCGGATAGCCTCGCAGGCGTCGAGCGCGGGCCGCGCGAGCAGCCCGGCCGCCCGCTCCACGCGCATGCCGGGTTCGCCGTCGCGATACGGCGCGCACACGAAGTCGAACGCCCCCGCCCCGAGCAGCGCGGCCACGTCCTGAGCGCCCAGGCCGCTGCACACGACGATGACGCAGCACGCCGGGTTCGCACTGCGCAGTTGCGCGATATGGCTCGCCGCGAGCGCCTGCGCGCCCGCATCGACGCAGAGCACGAGCAGGTCGCACGCGCCGCCCGCCTCCTGCGGCGCAAGCCAGAGCACGTCGAGCCGCGCGCCAAGTTGCGCGCACAACGCTCGCCAGGCATTGCGCCCGGCTGCCTGGGCGTCCCCCACGGCGCTCACGCCGCACTTGAGCCTGTCCATTTGTCTTCTTCCGTTGACCGAAGCGCGGTTCGGCTTTCGCCAGGACGAGGAAACCCGCGGCGCTCATGCGCCGGACCGTGAGGAATACCGGGAATCGTCTCGCCGCTCCAAACCGGTTCTTGTTCGATAGCCGCCTGTGTGAAGCTTAAATGACGCCAACAGCTTCACCCGCGCAATATCCGGTCGATAATCGCGCGACTGCGACAATGATCATTTCTTTCGGAATTAATGTAGCGTAGCACAAGACCATCAACTTTCAAGACGGTAAGTATTTCCATTCCGCCCCTCAATCAGAAAGCGCGCACGCAGTCCTGGTGCGCGTCACCGGGCGATGGCGCAGTGTTTATAAACAAGTCGCGCCCGCTATTAAATTAATCACCCGCATTTAATTTAATTACGCCGAATTCTGGCTATCGGGCTTTAATTTCAAATCAGAAATTTCCTGAACCATTTACATTGCGATTTTCAGGCAACACGTCATTGCCTGTGGCAAAATCCGCTCGAAACGTCAATTCCCGGTTTTCGCCTTGGGTTTTAACGCACGACAGGGCGAATCAGCCCTCCGGCAACGCGATGTCGGCGCGGATCAATTCGTCGGCAAGCGCGAGCGCCACGTCGCGGGCCTGCGCGCCGGTCGCGCACGGCCCCGGCCGCGAGCAGCCTTCGAACGGATAGATGAGCCGCCCGTCGGTCCTGCGGCGAATACGCAACACGCCGTAGTAGCGGCCCGCACCGTCGATCTGCTCGCCACAGAAGACCTCGTAGTCCTCGGCCGTGGTCGGGCGGCGCGCGGCGGGTTTCGGGCTCTTTTCTGGCATGGGGCACTCCGTGGTCGCCGTGGGCAAGATGCGCGCCATTCCAGCAAGCGGCGCGCCTGCCGCCCCCACGCGCACCAGGCTTTCGCGCCGTTGTTCCCGATAACAGGCACAATACGCGCCTACGCCGCCGCACGAACGTAGTGTTCGATATGCGAACAGTTCGATGCCGCCGCACCGCCAGCCGCCTTTTTCCAGCAGTCATGAACCAAGATCGTCCTGCAAGCCCAGCCATTGCCACACGCCCGCCGAACTCGCCGCGCTTCCTGCTGTTGCTGATCTGCCTGTTCGCCTCCGCCGGGCAGCTCGCCATCGACATTTACGTGCCCGCACTGCCCGCCATGGCGCACTACTTCGCGACCTCGCCACAGGCGATCCAGTCGAGCGTGTCGGTCTATATGGCCGCCTACGCGCTCGGCCAGCTCGTGTTCGGGCCGATCGCCGACGCCTTCGGCCGCAAGCGCGTGCTCGCCTTCGGGCTCGTGATCTACACGCTCGGCTGCGTGCTCTCGCTCGTCGCGCCGAACCTGGAGACGTTCGTGTTCGCGCGCTGCCTTCAGGGCTTCGGCATCGCCGCGACCAATCTGCTCGCGAAGGCGATCATCACCGATTCGTTCGCGGGCGTCGCGCTCATGCACGCGTTCACCTATATGTCGATCACCTGGGGGCTCGCGCCGATCGTGGCCCCGGTGATCGGCGCGCATTTGCAGGAGTGGTTCGGCTGGAAATCCTGCCTCGTGTTTCTGCTCGTCTATTCGCTCTTCATGTGGGCGCTGCTGTGGCGCTTTCGCGAGACCTTGCGGCACCCCGTGCACCTGGAGCCGCGCACCTTGATCGCGAACGCGGGCAAGGTGCTCGCGAGCCCCGTGTTCCAGAGCTGCTTTCTCGCCCAGGGCCTGTGCTACAGCATCCTGCTCGTGTTCAATATCGTCGGGCCGTTCATGGTGCTCAACACGCTGCACAAGCCGCCTACCTACTTCGGCTATCTCGCGCTCGGCATCGGCCTCATGTATTTCCTCGGCGGCCTGTCGAACCGCCTGCACGGGCCGCGCATGCCGACGCCGGAACAGCGCCTGCGCCTGGGCGCGCGCGTGATGGCCGGCGCGGCCATCGCCATGCTCGTGCTCTCGCTCACCGTTGGCCTGCGCGTCTGGACGCTCGCCGTGCCCGTGCTCGTGATGGGTCTTTGCGCGGGCGCGATGTATCCCACGCTGATGGCCAAGGGCAATTCGCTGTTCCCGCATATCGCGGGCTTGACGAGCGCGATTCTCGGCTGCGCGCTGCTGCTCGTTTCGGCGGCGATGATGGGGCTGGCCGGTTTTGTTTCCGTGCACGTGCTCACGCCGCTCGCGGTGTTCTTCGTGCTGCTCGCGCTCACGGTTGTCGCGATGGTGACGAAGCTCTTGCGCCACCTCGCGCAGAATCAGGCCGCCGCCAGCGTCACGACCACCGCGTGACGACATGGCGGCCTAGCGTATCGCGCGCGCCACGTCCTGCAACTGCGTGAAGGCGCGGTAGCGCGCGTCGTGCAGCGCCGCGATCTCGCCCGTGGCGCTCGCGTAGACCTTGCTGATCTGCGACATCGCGGCCATCGCCTCGCGCACATTCCCGTAGAGGCCGCCCGCCACGCCGCCCAGCATCGCCGCGCCGAGCAGCACGGGCTCCTCGGCATGCGTGGCGAGCACGGGCTTGCCCGTTGCGTCCGCAAGCAGTTGGCGCACGAGGTCGAGCCGCCCCGCGCCGCCGCTGATCACCACCTGCTCGATCGGCGCACCCGCCTGCGCCTGCACCTCGACGATCTGCCGCAGCCCGTAGCCAATGCTGCACATACCCGCCACATAGAGCGCGACGAGACTCGCCATATCCGTCTCCATGCCGAGGCCCGCGATCACGGCACGCGCATGCGGATCGGCAAACGGCGCGCGGTTGCCGAGAAACTCCGGCACGACATGCAGGCCTTGAGCGTGCGCGAGACGCACCGCGCCCGACAACCCTTCTTCGCACTGGCCCGCCAGCGCCGCGAGCATGGCCGGCAGCGACTGGCCTTCGCGCGCGGCGCGGCTTGCGGCCTCGGACGCGAGGGGATGCATCGCGAGCAGCCGCTCGATGGCCGCGCCCGCCACCGACTGCCCGCCTTCGTTGAGCCACGCCTGCGGGACCATCGCCGAATAGTACGGTCCCCACACGCCGGGCACGAACACGGGGTCGCGCGTCGTGGTCATCGTGCATGACGACGTGCCGAACACATAGGCGAGGCACGACTCGGGCCGCCCCTGCGCGCCGACCGTGCCGATGCCGCCCGCATGCGCGTCGATCACGCCCGTCGCGACCGGCGTGCCGGGCAGCAGACCGAGCTGCGCGGCGGCCTCCTGCGTCAAGCCCTGGCCAAGCGGCGTGCCCGGCTCGACAATCGTCTGGCCGATGCGCGCGAAACCTTCGTCCGCCAGCACGCCGAGGCCCACGGTGCGAAAGTAGCTCTCGTCCCAGCGCTTTTCGTGCGCGAGATAGGTCCACTTGCAGGTGACGGTGCAGGTGGAGCGCGCCACATCGCCCGTGGCGCGCCACGTGAGGAAGTCGGTGAGGTCGAAGAACTGCCATGCCGCCGCGAACACCTGCGGGCGATTTTCGAGCAGCCACAGGAGCTTGGGCGTCTCCATCTCGGGCGAGATCTTGCCGCCCACGAAGCGCAGCACGTCGTGGCCCGTGGCGTTGATGCGCTCGGCCTGCTCCAGCGCGCGATGATCCATCCACACGATGATGTCGCGCTCGGCCGCTTCGGAGGGGCCGACCGGCAGCGGCTTGCCGCCCTCGCCCAGCACCACGAGCGAACAAGTGGCGTCGAACCCGATGCCCGCGATCCGCTCCGGCGCAACGGCGGCCTGCGCCATGGCCTCCTTCACCGCGTGGCACACGGCGTGCCATATCTCGGTGCTCGACTGCTCGACGATGGCGCCGCTCTCGTGGAACACGGTGATGTCGCGCTTGGCCGACGCCACCATGCGCCCGACGGCGTCGAAAATGCCCGCGCGGGCGCTGCCGGTGCCCACGTCTACGCCGATGGCGTAGCGCGCGCCGCCGGCCGGATTGGTTGAGGTCATGGCTCGTTCCATGGTTGGGTTGGCGTTGCGGCGGCGCGCTCGCGCGCCATGGCGAGTTAGAGATCGACGCTGCTGGGCAGGATCACGAGGTCGCGTATGGTGACGTTGCGCGGCCGCGTGAGCATGAATACCACAGCGTCGGCCACTTCGTTGGGCTGCATCAGGCTGCCCTGGGCCAGCGCCTCGTCCATTTTCGCCTTGGGCCAGTCGTCGAGCAAGGCCGTCACGACCGGGCCCGGCAGCACCGCGCCCACGCGCACGCCGTGCTGGGCGACCTGGCGGCGCGTGGTGTGCGCGAAAGCCTGCACCGCGAATTTGGAGGCCGTGTAGATCGGCTCCCACACCACCGGCACCACGCCCGCCACGGAACTCGTGAACACGATGTCGCCCGCCTTCTGCGCGACCATGTGCGGCAGCACCGCATGCACCGAGCGGAACGCGGCGTTGATGTTGAGGTTGAGCATGCGGTCCCAGTCGTCGGGGTTGCCCTTCACCACCTCGCCGCCGATATAGGCCCCGGCGTTCGCGTGGAAGATGTCGAGACGCCCCGCGAGATCGAGAATCTTCGGCAGCATGGCCGAATAGTCGGCAGGCCTGAGCAAGTCCATGGCGAGCGCGAACGCGTTGGGCCCCAGTTGCGCGCAGCACTGCGCGAGCCGGTCCTCGGCGCGGTCGATCAGCACGACCTTCGCGCCTTCTTCGATCAGCGCGCGCGCGCACGCGAAGCCAATGCCGGACGCCGCGCCCGTAATGGCGGCGACCTTTCCCTTGATGGATTCGGACATGGGTGACTCTCTCCTTGAAGCGGAATTCAGCGGTGCATCGAGTGCATCGGGCACGCCGGGCACGCCGGGCCCATCAGGCGCGGCCATGCGTGACGCGCGACTGGCGGGCGAGCGAATCCACGATCACCGCAATGGCGAGCACGGCGCCGGTAATCATGAAGCGCAGCGACGACGACAGATTCAGGAGCGTGAGCCCGCTCGCGATCGACTGAATGACGATAATGCCAAGCACTGCCGACCATGCGCTGCCGCGCCCGCCGAACAGGCTCGTGCCGCCGATCACGGCCGCCGCGATGGCGTTCAGGTTCACGTCGCCGGTGCCCGCCTGCTGGCTGGCCGAGGCCAGGCGCGCGGCCGTGAGCACGCCGCCGAGCGCGGCCAGGCTCGCGCACAGCACGAAGGCGCTCGTGTAGATCGCGCCCACCTTGATGCCCGCGCGCCGCGCGGCTTCGTGGTTGCCGCCCACGGCGTTCATGGAGCGGCCCCAGCGCGTGCGCGAGAGCGCATATTGCATGGCGACCGCCAGGCCGAGGAACAGGCCGAACATCAGGGGCACGCCGCGCCCCCGGTTCAGATAAGCCACCACGATCTCCAGAAACACGGTAATGGCGAGCGCGCGTGCGATCAGACTCCCCACCGACGAAGCCGAGAGCCGCGCCGCGTGACGGCGCGCGCGCGTGCGCATGCCGAGCAGCAGGAGCACGAGGCCCGGCAGCAGCGCAATGAGGTGCGAGACGAGCGCCGGTATGACCATCAGTTGCCCGAAATTCACCATCGTCGAGCCGTAGGGCAAGTTGATCGAGCCGGTCGAGCCGAGCACGTAAAGCTGCATGCCGAGGATGGCGAGCAGGCCCGCCAGCGTCGACACGAAGCTCGGCATGCCGATCCAGTTGAGCAGCAGCGCATAGAGCGCGCCGATCACCGCGCCCACCGCGATGGCCGCGACGATGGCGAGCAGCACGGGCCAGCCGTCGTTGACCCACAGCGTGCCGACGAGCGCGGAGGCGAAGCCGCTCATCGACCCCACCGAGAGATCGATCTGCCCCACCAGCAGCACGCAGACGATGCCAAGCGAGATGACGCCGACCGTCGAGCAGTCGAACAGCATGTTCACGAGGTTGTCGGCCGAGAGAAACACAGGGTTCAGGCTCGTGAACACGGTCCAGATGATGACGAGGCCCGCGATCACCGGCAGCGACCCCAGGTCGCCCGAACGCACGCGGTCCACGAAGGCGGACAGGCTTTCGCCCACGCCGCTCGCATGCTTCACGCGCACGTCGCTGCGGTCGAGCAGCGAGTCAGGCTTCGCGTCGCCCTTCGTGGCGTCTTTCGCGGCGTCCTGGTTGGCGGGCTGCGGAGCGCCATGGATGGTCTTGCTCATGATCGTTCCTTTCATTGCACGTCCTGTTGCGCCTGGCGGCGGCCCGCGCGGCGAGACACCGCGTTTTCCGTCGCGCCCGTGATCGCGGCCACGAGTTCCGCATTGGAGGAGTCGGGATAGAAAATGCCGTTGTTGCGCCCGAGGCGCAGCACGACGATGCGATCGGCCACGGCGCGCACGTCCTCCATGTTGTGGCTGATCATGATGACGGCGTGCCCGCGGTCGCGCACGCGCTCGATCAGGTTCAGCACCTCGGCGGTCTGCGCCACGCCGAGCGCCGCCGTGGGCTCGTCGAGCATGATGAGCTTGGGGTCGAGCAGCAACGAGCGCGCAATCGCCACGGTCTGCCGCTGGCCGCCCGAGAGCGACGCGACCACGTCGCGCACGCTCGGAATGCGTGCCGAAAGCTCGTTGAGCAGCGTCCAGGCCTTCACCTCCATGGTGACTTCGTCGAGCCGGTAGGGGCTCAACTCGCGGCCGAGGAAGATGTTCGCCACGACGTCCAGGTTCTCGCATAGCGCGAGGTCCTGGAACACCGTCGCGATGCCGAGATCGAGCGCCGCGCCCGGATCGGACAAGGTGACGCTCTGGCCGCCGAAGGTGATCGTGCCCGCGCTCGGCTGGTGCACGCCCGCAAGTATCTTCACGAGCGTCGATTTGCCCGCGCCGTTGTCGCCCACGAGGGCGACCACCTCGCCCGCATGCACGTCGAGCTCGATGTCGGTGAGCGCCGAAACCGCGCCGAAGTGCTTCGAAACGCCGCGCAGGCTCAGCACCAGTTCGCCGGGCTGCGCGCGCGTGGAGGTATGCGTGGAACGCGTGGATTGCGTGGATGGCTCAGTCATGAAATCAGTACCTCTATGTTTCAGTGGAACCCGGCGTGCGCCGGGCTCCCTCGCGCGCATTCCAGCCGCGCGTCAGTTCGCCATGCCGAGCTTCTTGCAACCGTCCGCATAGCGGCCCGTGCACAGATCCTTAGTGCTCGCGAAGCCCTTGTCCACCACTTCGGCCTTGATGTTCTTCTGCGTGATCACAGCCGGCTTGAAGAGTTGCGAGGGCGTCTTGAAGAGCGTCGTCTCGCCCTTCACCGGCTGGCCGTTGAGGAAGCCCACGGCCACCTTCGCCGCCGCGCCCGCCACGATCTCGCTGGGCTTGAGGATCGTGTTGTACTGGTCGCCCGCGATGATGAGCTGAAGGCCCGCCGTGGTCGCGTCATTGCCCGTGACCGGCGGCACCGGGTTCATGCCCGCGGCCTTGAACGCCGCGATGGTGCCGCCCGCCGTGCCGTCATTGGCGGCCACCACGCCCACGATCTGCGGGCCGAAGCGCGTGATCTGCCCGCTCACCCACTGCTGCGCCTTGGGCGGCGCCCACTCGGGCGTGTCGTACTCCGAAAGGGTCTTGTAGCCGCTGCCCTGCAAGCCTTCGTGGATGCCCTTCTTGATGAGCCCGGCGGCCGCGTCGGTGGGCGAGCCGTTGACTTCAAGCACGCCGCCCTTGCTCGCCGCCACGCCCGATTCCTTCAGGTGCTGCACGAGCGAGAGCGCAATGGACTTGCCGATTTCCTCATTGTCGAACGAAACGTAATAGTCGGCGGGCGTGGACGGCACGGGCCGGTCATAGGCGATGACCTTGATGCCCTGACTCTGCGCCATATGTACGAGCGAGGCGGCCGCCGTGGAGTCCACCGGGTCGAGCACGATCACTTTCGCGCCCTGCGCGATCACCGAATTGAACTGTTGCTGCTGCTGCGAGGCGTCGGCGTTGGCGTTCTGGTAGAGCACCTTGCAGTCGGGGCAAAGCTTCGCCATTTCGGCCTTGAAGCCGGGGAAATCGTGCTGCTCGTAGCGCGTGGACGCCTGGTCGGGCATCAGGAAGGCCACGGTGCCGCTCGGCGCGGCGTAGGCCGACGTGATACCCGCGAGCGCGAGGGAGAGCGCGGCTGCGCCGATCAGTCGGGTGGGAAGCTTGTTCATTGCGTGTCTCCGTCTATTTGGTGGAATGTCCGTGCGGGTACTGCCGTGCGCTTGCGACAACTGAAGCTAACTTAGGCGAACTGAGGGTGCCAGGTGAAGGAAAGCGTGCGAAGCGCGGCGCTAGCCGGATGCTTCGACGCCGTGCAGCGTTTCGTCCTTGCTCGCCGCGCTCGCGGCATTGAGCTGCTGATACGCCCGCCAGCGCGACGGCGACATGTCCTTGAGCAACAGGAACTGGCGGTTGAAGTTCGAGAGGTTGTTGAAGCCCACCTGGTAGCAGATGTCCGTGATGCTCAGTTCACCTGACATCAGGAGCTGGCAAGCCAGATTGATGCGCAACTGGTTCACATAGCGCACGAACGACACGCCCGTATGGCGGCGGAAATAGCGCGAAAACGCGCTCACGCTCTGCCCCGCCAGTTCCGCGAGTTCGGTCTCGCGCAACTCCTGCGAGAGGTTCTTGCCGATGAACGTCAGCACGTGGTTGATGCGCGTGCCCGCATAGCGCGCGGGGTCGGCGCGATACGTCTCGCTCGCGAGCGGCGCGGGCCCCGCGCTCTGCACGAGCAGGTCGAGCAACGAGAAAAACAGCGTCACGCGCCGCATGCCTTGCGCGCCCAGCATCTCGCGCAGGATCGGTTCGGCCGCCGCGCCCGTTTCCGGCGTGAACAGCAGCCCCCAGCGCGAGGCGTCGAGCAGCGGCTCGACGCGCCGGAACTCGGGAAACGCCTCCATCGCACGCGCAATGAATTCCGCGTCGAATTGCAGGACGAGGCAGCGCTCGTCCACCTGCTCGTCGTGCGGCACGCTGCTCACCCAGTTGTGCGGGAGATTCGGGCCGATCATCACGAGATTGCCGGGCGCAAAGCCGCCGATGAAATCACCCACGAAATACTTGCCCGTGGTCGAGGTGATGAGGTGAATCTCGTACTCGGGATGGAAGTGCCAGCGCACCGTGCGATAGGGGTAGCCATGCGACCAGACCTTGAACGACTCGTCGCGCGGTACGGCGACCAGTTCCAGGTCCGGCTGGGAATGGGTGGCCCGGCGCGCTTGCGTGTTCGTGTGCGCTTGCGTGTGCGATGGCGTGTGCGCCTGCGTCGTGGCAGCCCCAATGGTTTGCATCTGTCCTCCTCCTGCACCGGTTTTTTCTTGTTTTGCGGCAGCTTGCGCCATGCCTCTTTGATCCCTGCCTGGCAGCGCGCCGCCATGACTGAAAAGTAATCGCGACGCGCCCCTTTCACCACTGAAAATCAGACTACCGGCTGATACTTTTTTGCATTCGGGTTAGCCCTTAGCCGGTTCGCGGGCATGGAAAGTCAACTTTTGTGCAAAGCAACAGCCCTATTGCCGCATGTCACCGCCGCCGCGCTTTTCACCCGCCTGTCACCACACTACTCACCACGCTAATCGCCGCAATCGCGCGCCGCCGGGTCGGGTTGATAGCGCTCCAGCCAGTACGCGTACTGCGCGGGCAACACCCACGATGGCCGCTCGATCTTCAGATGCTGCGCGGCCCGGTACGGGTAATGCGGATCGGCCAGATGCGCGCGGCCAATCATGGCGAGGTCCATCTGCTCCTCGGCGATCACGCGCTCGGCCACGCGCGGAATGTCCACGCCCCACGACGACGCAACCGGCAGGCCCGCGTCGCGCCGCACACGCGCCGAGACCGGCGCGAGAAACGCGGGGCCCCATGGAATCTTCGCGCCTGGAATCGAAAAACCGACGCTCACGTTGAGCAAGTCGAGCCCTTCGGCGCGCATCGCACGCGTGAGCGCGATCGATTCGGTGAGCGTTTCTTCGTCGCGCCCGTCGTACTCGATCACGCCAAAGCGCGCCGTGAGCGGCAGATTGCCCGGCCACACCGCGCGCACGGCCGCCAGCGTTTCGAGCAGAAAGCGGCTGCGGCCTTCGAGGCTGCCGCCATAGACATCGGTGCGCTGATTCGAGTGCGTCGAGAAGAAGCTCTGCGCGAGATAGCCGTGCGCGAAGTGCAATTCGAGCCATTCGAAGCCCGCCGCACGCGCGCGTTGGGCCGCATCGACGAAGCCCTGCTTCACGCGGGCGATATCGTCCAGCGTCATCGCGCGCGGCACGCGCGGCAGATTCGCGCCGAACGCAATGGCCGAAGGCGCGATGGGCTGCCACGCGCGCGGGTCGCCCTCGGGAATGTGGTCGTCGCCCTCCCACGGCCGGTTCGCGCTCGCCTTGCGGCCCGCGTGCGCGATCTGGATGCCGGGCACCGCGCCCTCGGCCTTGATCGACGCGGCGATGCGCGCCATGCCCTCGGCCTGCCCGTCGTTCCACAGGCCCGTGCAGGCGGGCGTGATGCGGCCTTCGGGCGACACCGCCGTGGCCTCGACGATGACGAGGCCCGCGCCGCCGCGCGCGATGGCCGGATAGTGCACCTGGTGCCACGCATTCGTCACGCCTTCGGTGGCGCTGTACTGGCACATGGGCGGCACCGCAATGCGGTTGCGCAGCGTAACGTCCTTGAGTTTGAACGGACTGAACAAGGCTGACATTTCATGCCTCCAGACGGGGATTCGGGGAAGACCGGCAATGAGCGGCGCGCGTGGGCCGCGCGCCTCGCGCCGCCGCCCGTGTGCAAGCGCGCACGCGGGGCGTGGAAGCGGCGCGTCGACTCCCACATTAGGCGAAATTTGCGCACTGCGGCGAATGCGTGAAAAGAAGCGCGCCACCCGGGCCGCGGTTCCTGGACGAGGTGGACGAGGATGTCTTATGCGATACGCCGAGTCATGGCCGTCCCCCACGCCGGGCCGGGCCCTGGGGGACGACACGCCATGCCCCGAGCACGAGGGGCACGCCGCGCCCACCGGCGACGCGCACACGCTGCCAAGCCGGGCGATTGCCGTGGCGGCGCTTGGCAACGCGATCGCATGGTTCGACTGGCCGCCTGCGCGGTGGGCGCAATCGCACTCTTTTTCGTGATCGAGACGAAGGGATGCTCGTTGCGCGGACATCAGGTTCCGGGCAAAGAGAGGGCGTGAGGGCTTGATCGGATGGGCGTTGTTTTGAGGAAATGCCCGGCGTTGCGCCGGGCGTTTTTCTTTTCAGCATACGCTGCAACGCTTGCCACTCTGTTGCGTGCGCAACATTATCGGGATGCTGCGTGCCTGCGCATTCATCAATGCGGCACGTTCACCACGCCGTCGCGCACCTGGATCGCGTTGCTGCCCGGATTCGCGACGATGGACGGCAGGTTGCTCACGCTCAGCGCAGGCGCGGCGCCCGCACTGCCGCCGCGCGGTATCGTGCGGATCACCTGCGACGGCGGCAGCGGCGTGCCGTTCTTCAGATGATTCCACATCAGGTTGAGCGCCTCCAGGTTGTAGTAATGAACGGGCACGAAGTGGTTGTCGAAGCCCGGCACGCCGAGGAACGCATCGAAGTGCTGACCGTTCATCACCTCGTAGAGCGACAACTGGCTGCGCGAGCCTTCGCGCTCGCTGTTCGCCGCCAGATACGCGCGCGAGGCATGATTGATCGGCACCAGCGCGTCGCTGCGGCCCTGCACGATGATGGCGGGCTTGCCGTGCAGGTTCGCATTCACGCTGATGGCCTGCACGCTCTGGCGCATGCGCGGGTCGCGGTTCGTCCACAGCGTGCGCAGGCACACCGCGCCCGCGAAGCTCGCGTCGGGCGTCGCCAGCCGATGATCGGCGCCGCCCGGCGGCGTGACGTTGTAGACGAGACTCACGCCATTGGTGGGCGGCACGCCGTTGCCCAGCCCGAACACGGTCAGCATGGGCGAGACGGCGGGCGCGACGCCCGCGGCTCCCGTCGACGCATTGGTCGTGCCGAAACTGAAGCCGCACAGGTTGTCCACCACGCTCGCGCGCATGTACGCGTTCGCGTAGGTCACGGCAACGGCCGGCACGGCCTGCGAGTCCCACATGGGCGCCTGGAGCAGGTCCGAATCGGCTTCGTAACCGGCTGCATGCAGACGCGCGAGCGCGTCGTTCGCCTGGGCCTGCGTGTCGCCGCCGTGCACGTAGCCGGCCGCCGCCAGCGAGGCGCAACGCGCCTCGCGAATCGCGGTCGTCGACGCAACGGGCAGCGCCGTGAGGTACGGGGCCCCGGTGGCCGCGTCCGCGAGCGCCGCGCAAGGTTGCAGCAGGTTGGCGAGCGTCATGTAGTCGGCGAGCGGCTTGCCCGCTTCGGCGATGCGCTGGCCGCCTTCCCTCACCTGCGCGTCACCGGGCATGCGCACGTTGATCTGCGGCTCGCCCACCACCACCGCCGTGATCCATTTGCCGGGGTCCTGCTCGGCCGCCGCGAGCGCCGCGCCGCCGCCGTTGCTCACCGAAGCCGCGATCGTCGTGATGTCGCCGGGCGCGTAACGTACGCCGCGATTCGACGCGTCCACGCGCGGCCCGAACTGCTGGTTGAGCACCCAGTACGCGAACTGCACGGCTTCGAGCGTGTCCTTGCCCCAGTCCGCTTCCGGATTCTGCTGCGAATGCGCGTGCTTGAACGCATAGCGATTCGGGTACTTCTGGTTGTACGCGGCGAGCGCGCCGGCAGGCACGTTCGCGGTGAAAAGACTCGTGCGCCCGGCCGTTGCGGCGTTGGCCGTGAGGCCGTCGATCAGCGTGACCGCGTCGGTCATCAATTCGTGCGCGCCGTTGCCCGAGCCCTTGTCGGTGTATGCGACCGCGCAGCCGCGCTTGAGTCCCCACTCGCCGGCCGCCGAGATCGCGCCGTACACGCCGCGCGAACCCGACGACGTCGCCGTGACGATGCAGGGGTTCGCCGGGTCGAAGCTCGTCGGCACCTGAACGAGGAGGCTGACGTTCTGGCGGCCCGAGCCGTCGTCGGCATACGCCAGATATTCCGCGCCCGCGATCTTGCCTTCGCCGAGCGTGTCGTTGCCGTAGAGGTCGACGTTGGGCCCCCAGAAGCGCCCATAGCCGCCGTTCACGCTCATGTCCACGAGCGCGCGATAGTTCGACCAGATCGCGAGCCTGCGCAACTCGGCCGCCGTTGGCGCAGCCGGGTTCCCGATCGCCGGTTGCGCGCCCGCCAGGCCGGTCTTGCCGAGACCGGCGGTGAGCAGGTCGTCGCTCATGCCGTCGTAGCTCGTCGTTCTCAGGCTGCTCGCCACCACGAACGACGGCAGTCTGTTCATCGCGGGGCGGCCGCCGTTGTGATCGCCTGACTGCATGTCGGCTTGCGCGCCCGGCACGAGCGCCGCGGCCGTTATCGCCATCGCGGCGCCGAGCCGCACGGTTTTACATCGGACTGCGAACGGGGTGTCTCTCATCGTGTTTCCTTGTTTGTTGTCGGGACAAGTCGCACTGCATCGGCAATACCGTTCTGCCGCGCCGCGTCGCGGCGCCACTGGACATTAGGACATCCTGATCGCGGATACCAGGAGAGATTGCACACGGCCCGCCAGCGCGTGCGCGCGGGGCTCGAAGCGGCGCGACGATGTCGCGAAGGAAGGAGGATGTGAAGGGAGGAGATGAAGCGGGGGATGTGAAGCGACAGGCGTTGCGCGCGGTGAGTCAGGAGGTTTTCGAACCTCGCGCAACGCCGGAAGGAAAAGTCAGCGGTACGTGGTCGTCGAAGATTGCAGCTTCGTCAACGTGCCGTCCTTGAACCGGTACCAGCCGTCGGCGCCTTGCATCACGACTTCGTCGGGTTGCCAGAATACGCGCTTGATCGTCAGGCGCGCGTTCACGCGTTGCACGAGCGGCGGCTTGTGGCGCAAGTCGTACAGCACGGGACCAAAGGCGGTCTGCACGAGCATGCGTGTGACCGTGGCGTTGTCGCGGCCGGTTTCGTCGAAATGCGCGAGCGTCTTCGCGTCGAAGCGGTCGAAGATATCCTTGTCGAGCATGGCCACGAAATCGCGGTCGTCGCGCACGAACTGCATGGTGCCGGAAGGGGTGGTGAACTCGCCCGTTGCGTTGCTTTGCGCATGCGCGAAGCTCGCGAACGAGACGGCCGCGAGCGCGGCGAATAACAGTCGTTTCATGTTGCGTTCCAGATTGGGCGGCCGCCCCGATGCGGGAGCGGGACTCGAAAGCGTGGCTTTCCGGGCATTTTCGTTGATTTTGCCCGTTACGTCGAATGCCTCAATCCGTGCGGTCAGCGCCTCGTGGCGGGCGTCGCCGCGTGCTTCGGGCGGCGACCGGACTTGCGTCGGATCGCCGCAGTGAACGGGGCCATTTAGCGCGCACCGCCCGGCAGCACCTTCGAGATCACGCCCGTCGCGCTCGCCACGAGCACGTAGTCGCCCGCCACGCCAACCCAGTGGTAGCCGCGCGCAGGCGCTTCCAGGCCATGCTGACGCCAGTCGTCGACGACGAAGATGCGGTCGCGGTATTCGGGCGGCAGCCGGTCGCCGCGATGCCAGTCTTGATGCGGAATGGCCCCGACCGCGCGATTGGCCCGCTCGATCGACGGGTTCGCCTGGCTGGCAGGACCGTGCCCGGGCTGCGCGGCGAACACACTCGATGTGGTGGCAAGCAGTGCGGCAATGACGAGTAAGGTGGTGGCTTTCGATTTCATGGTGATGCCTCGAATGATCGTTTGGGGGACTGAGGTGAATCTAGCGGCCGGTGTGCTCGCCGCCGGTTTCGCCTGCTTCGGATGGCGTGGCGCGGTGCCCTGCGCCCGCAGCGCCGGTGGCCGCACGCTTTTTGGTGGCCGGCGGGCTATGCGGGGCATGCGTGGGCGGCGTCATCTGGGCCCACGCGAACAGCGGCGCCATGACGAGGAGACCGGCGATAGCCATCGTGGCATTGAGTCGCTCGAAGTACGTTTTCACGGTGTTCTCCCTGGCATGAAAATAAAGGATAACTAAGTTATCCGTAGATCGACTCAAGGTCGAAGGAGACCCTGAGGACGGCTTGTTCCGGATTCAAAGCTTACGGCTAGTTTACATTTCGTAAGATTTGAGATCAAGCCGTCAACACGCGGATTTCGTGCGGCGTAACGCCCCACGAAATGTCATGGGGCAAGGGGGCTACGCGCATGCCGCATCGACATTAATTCTCGTTCAGGCTCACCCAGTTCCCTTCGCGAGCCGAGCGAAACACCGCGTCGATCACCCGCATGTTTGCGCAAGCATCTTCCAGCGCGATGGCCTGCGGGCCGCCGGTCAGGATCGCCTCGGCAAACACGGCCGCGGCCACACCGTATTGATCGCAAAGCGCAAGCTCCACCCAGCGATCGGCATGCACGCCTGCGCTCGTCTGTCCGCTCACCCACAGGCGCGTTGGCCGGTCATTGGGCGCGTTGAACGGAATCTCGACTTCCACCCGCCCCTGGGTGCCATGAAACTGCATGCGCTGATAGGGATGGACTTGCGTGGAGTAGAAGAAGCTTGCCTGCACGCCTTCGAAATCCATCAGCACGGAGCCGAGCCGGTCCACTTCGAACGCCGGGTCGCGCTCCATCAGCGCGACCACCCGCCTCGGCTCGCGCCCGATGACAAAGCGCGAAGTCGTGATCGGATAGCAGCCGATGTCCAGCAAGCCGCCACCGCCCAGTTCGCGCTGGTTGCGGATGTCGTGCGCATTGGTGTTGTAGTACGTGAAGCCTCCGGTCACCGCGCGCAATTCGCCGATCACGCCTTCGTCGATCAAGGCGCGCACCTTCAGCCACTGAGGATGCGTGCGCACCATGAAGGCTTCCTGGATATAGCGTCCGCTCGCATCGCGCGCGGCGATGAGCCGCTGCGCCTGTTGCGCGTCGAGCCCGATGGGCTTTTCACACAGCACGTGCTTGCCCGCCTCGGCGGACTTGATGGTCCATTCCACGTGAAGGTGATTGGGCAACGATATGTACACCGCATCGATTTCCGGGTCGGCCAGCAACGCTTCGTAGCTTTCATAGGCGTGCGCCAGGCCGTATTTCGCGGCGGCTTCATGGGCCCGTTGCGCAGATCGCGAAGCGATGCCCTTTACGCGGCACCTGGGCGCGTGGTGCATCGGAACGACGACCTTGTCGTTGATCTTCGCCGTGCCGAGTATCCCCCAGACGATTTCATCCTTTGCCATGACATCCCCTTGCGCGTTGTATTTGCGCGGACGGTTCGAGCCGGAATGCGTGCGCCGCAGCCCTGCGGCCGCGCCAGTTTACACCTGCGCAATGCGTGGCCCACGCGGCCTGCCGCCGGTTTCGCCGCGCCACTGACGGCAAGATGAAAGCGCGCCGTCATCACAGGTTCGTCGTTAGCCGCCACATTGCTTGGGTTGTGCGCAAGTCCATCCACGCAATACAACGAGGTGAAACATGGAGAAGACACCGAAGTGGTCGCGCGTAAGCGCAGTCGCGGGAGCCGCCGTCATGGCGATGGCGGGCGTGCAGTCCCCGGCGCAGGCGGCCGACATGAACGACGTGAAGCACGTACTGCTCATCAGTTTCGACGGCTTGCACGAACAGGACGTGGCCCGCTGTATCGGCAGCAACGCGTGCCCCAACCTCGCGCTGCTCGCGAAGTCGGGCGTGACCTACTCGAACGCCCACACGCCTCACCTGTCCGACTCGTTCCCCGGCCTCGCGGCGCTGGTGACGGGCGGCTCGCCCAGGAGCGCGGGCCTCTTCTATGACGTGTCTTATGACCGCACGCTTTACGCGCCGCTCGATTCGAATTGCACGGGAGCGCAGGGCTGGAATGTCGTGTTCGACGAAACGACCGGCATCGACGCACAGGGCGGCGGCGCGCTCGTCCACCTCAACGGCGGCGGCGCCTTCAATCCGGACGCGATTCCCTATGCGAAGGTGAACGGCGTCTGCAAGCCCGTGTACCCGCACAACTACATCAAGACCAACACGGTGTTCGAAGTCGTGAAGCAGCACATTCACGGCGCGCGCACCGCATGGGCCGACAAGCACGCGTGGGGCTACGACTGGGTGAACGGGCCGTCCGGCACGGGCGTGGACGATCTCGCGCGCACCGAGATCAATTCGATCGATCCGAAGACGAACACTTATTATCTGGACTCCTATACGCATACGGAGGTGTTCGACAACCTCCACGTGCAGGCGCTCATCAACGAGATCGACGGCCTCGACTCCACGGGGCAGACGAGCGCGCCCGTGCCCACGGTGTTCGGCACGAACTTCCAGACGCTCAGCGTCGCGCAGAAGTCGCCCGTCGCCAAGCTAGGCGGCTATCTCGACGCCGACTTCACGCCGGGCCCGCAGGTGAGCGCCGCGATCACCTACCTCGACGGCGCGCTCGGGCGCGTCGTGCAGGAGCTCAAGCAGCGCAACCTGTATGCGTCGACGCTCATCATCGTGACGGCCAAGCACGGCCAGTCGCCCACCGACCACACGAAACTCGTGAAGAACGGCGACACGCTCACGAAACTGCTCGAAACCAGCAACTATCTGGACTCGGGCGGCAACTTCGGCCAGAACAACACGAAGACGGGCAACCTGAACGACGGCTCGGGCCTGCCGGGCACGGGCTTCGTGCAGACCGACGACGTCGGCCTGATCTGGCTGCGCGACCCGAGCCAGAAGGCGGCCGTGGTGAAGACGCTGAAGGCCAACCTGGGTTGCAACGCGCCGGGCATCTGCGCGGACGGCCCGCAAGCGTACATCCTCGAAGGCGACCGCCTGACCGACTGGTTCGGCTCCCCCTCGAACGGCCGCACGCCCGACATCATCGTGCAGCCGAACCCCGGCGTGATCTATACGTCGAGCACGGGCAAGGATGAGGAACACGGCGGCAATGCGCCCGACGACAGCCATCTGGGTCTCGTCGTGTCGTTCCCCGGCATCCGTCACGCCGGCCGCACGGACGACCACTACGTCTTCACGACCCAGGTCGCCCCGACCATCCTGCGCGCGCTCGACCTCGACCCGCAACTGCTGCACGCGGTGCAGATCGAAGGCACGCCCATGCTGCCGGGACTCGGTCTCGAACGCTAAAGCGCGACGTTCGTCGTCCCAGGCCGAACGCCGCACCGCGTTCGGCCCTGGGGCGCGCTACGAGCCGCCCTGTTCCGCCCGGCCTCGCGCCGGGCTTTTCGCCTGCATGGGCCGAGCGTTGCTTCAACGCGGCTCGCCGCTATTCCTCAGATGCTTACAAATGACTGTCGATGAACGTGCGACAACCCACATAGCGAATTGCATGGTTATGGAAAGCTATATGAAAGACTAAATAGCCACACCTCGGGGGATACCGTGCATCAAATCGTATTAGCGCTGGCCGCCATCGCGTTGACCGCAATCGCTTACGCCCTGTGGAACACGCCGGGCTTTATCGAGGAGCGCGAACGCGCGAAGCTGGAGGACCGCCAGCGTAAGGCCGTGCTGAGCGCGATGCGCACGAGATGCATGGAGGTGGCAGAGGCAGGGCGCCCTCAGGAGTCAGGGCGCCCTGCGAGGGCGGACGTTCGCGCAGCGGACGCATGACCGGCGCATGACCAGCGTGTGAGCGACACACGAGGGACGCACGAGGGACCCAAAAGCGCGCCCCGCCCGGCTCAACACATCAAATACTCAAACCGTTTGCAGGCCGTCGATGTCGACGATACGGATGAGCTTGCCCTGCGCGTCGATGAGGCCGCGCTTCTGGAAGCGCGAGAGAATGCGGCTCACGGTTTCGAGCGTGATGCCGAGATAGCTGCCCATGTCCTCGCGCGACATGCGCAGACGGAACTCGGCCTGCGAGTAACCGCGTTCCCAGTTGCGCGACGACACATCGAGCAGGAAGGCGGCCACGCGCTCCTCGGCGGTGAGCGAGCCGAGCACCATCATCTGCGAGGCTTCCTGGTTGAACTGGCCGCCCATGAGCCGGTGCAGGCGGTCCTGCATCGTGCTGCTTTCGCGGCAGAGGGTCTTGAGCGCGGCGTAAGGAAGCGTGCAGATCGAGCTGTCTTCCAGCGCAACCGCGCTGAACGCGTGCACGTCGGTGGCGATGCCGTCGACCCCGAGCGCGTCGCCGGCGAGGCGCAGGCCGGTGATCTGCTCACGGCCGTCACGGTTGACAATGAGCGTCTTGAGCGAGCCGGAACGCACGGCGAACAGGCTGTCGAAGCGGTCGCCGGAGCGATACAGCGCTTCGCCGCGGCGCACCTTGCGCGCGCCGCAGATCAGCGCCTCGAGCCTTGGCAGGTCTTCGGCGGGCAAGCCCTGAGGCATGCAAAGATGACGCATGGCGCAACCCGAGCAGCGCGCATTGGGTTGCGTTCCCCCGATAGGAGCACGACTGGCCGGGCGTACGACGATAGCGGATCCTGCGAGAGGTGACAGCATCGAACGACTCCTTCCTTAACATTTTTTGAGATTTCGACGCATTGTCACACCATGCGCGTGCGTCAATGTGGTGGCAAAATGCCGCGCATCAGAACGAGGGGGCATTGCGTCTTGTCACTTGGCGGTTTTGCGGGGTTTAGCGGCGGTCAAGATGTCGAAAAAACAACACCGCCGAAGCCGTTGCACGAATGCAAAAAAACCGCCGCACTGGCGTGCGGCGGCGCGTGGTGCAAAGCCGTGAATCGTTTGCGCGCTGGTCGGTCGGGTTTGCGGGTAGCAGCCTGACGGCTAACCGCTAACGGCTTGCGGTGCTTACCCCGCCGCGACGAGGTTGCGCTCGGCCACCTCGTACACAGCCTGTTTGACGATCCCCACGATTTCCTCTGCTTCTGCGCGGGCCATGACGAGCAGCGGCGCGAAACTCAGGATGTCGCCGTGCGGCATGCCGCACCGTCGCGATCCGCTCATTCGCAAGCGCTCATGGTCGCTCAACAACGGGACGCAAAATAACGGCCCCAGGACAATCGGCGGAAGGCGGCGAAAAGCAGCGGGCAGGCTGCGCTTCAGCGGGCGACGTGGTCGAGGTAGTACTGCGCCGCGCGCGTGACGTGGCGCTCGGCCAGCAGCGCCGCGAGGGCCGCGTCGCCGGATTGCACGGCGCGCAGGATGGCCGCGTGCTCGTCCCAGGTGAGGCGCACTTCTTCGTCCGTGGCGTTGACGAACAGCATGCGCGTGCGATCGCGCAGCGAGCGCATGAGGTCCGACAGCATGGAATTGGCGCCCGCCGCGTAGAGCAGGTCGTGAAAACGCGCGTTCAATTCCAGCAGGCCCGCGGGATTGCCGGCGGCCACCTTGGCGTTGCCCGCCTGAAGCACCTCTTCGATCTGCCTGACCAGTTCTGGCGTGCAATGCTCGGCGGCGAGCCGCGCGTTGAGCCCTTCGAGCGTGGCGCGGATCTGCACCATTTCGCGCGCCGCCGACGGGTCGAGCGACGCGACCACGGCGCCGTGGCGCGGCCGCACCTCGACCAGCCCTTCGGCGGCGAGCGCGCGCAGCGCCTCGCGCACGGGCACGCGCGACACGTCCAGTTCCTCGGCAATGCGGCCCTCGACCAGCCGGTCGCCCGGCTTGTACTGCCCCGAGGTGATCGACTCGCGCAGGCGGGCGATCACCAGCTCCGAAAGCTGCTTGTGCATGATCGGCTCGCGGCCGCCCGCCCCACCCGCACCGTTTGCCCCGACGGCTCCCCGCACCATGTTCCTTTCTCCACGATCCACGATCAGACTGTTGCACTCGCGCTGTTGCACCCGCACTGTTGGCGCAATTCTAGCAGTGCCCGGGTTTTCGTAGACTGTACACATGATACGAAACGCGCGCTGCCTGCGCGACGTCAATTTTGCGCGGGCCGGCACGCGAGGTCCGCTTTTTCTCCTTCTTCCACTTACGTTGCGCGCCGCGTCGACGCCATGAACGCGCGTATCTCCCGCCCGAGCGTCTCCTCACCGGAATTGAAGTGCGCGACGATCGACGTGTGATTGTGACCGCGCATCTGCACGAAGCGCGGCGGCGCGCCGCGATGGCGCAGCAGCGCGAGGAAAAACGCCGCCCCGTAGTCATCGAGGAAGCGGTTTTCGTACTCGGCCACGGCGATCATCACGGGCACCGTGGAGCGGGCCGCATGCGTGAGCGGCGAGCGCTCGGCATAGCGCGATTCGTCGTCGCCGAAATACCGGCGCACGGGGCCCGCGTTCGGATTGCGCGGATCGACATCGGCGAACAAACGCGCGCTGATGAGCACGAGGCCCGCCACGCTCTGCGGCGGCACGCCGGGCGCGAGCGCGGGATCGAACAGGCAACTCGCCGCGTGCGCGCCGCCCGCCGAATGGCCGATCAGGAAGATACGCGACGTGTCGATACGCCAGCGCGCGGCATGCTCGCGCATCCACGCCAGCGCCAACGCCACGTCCTGCGCGCCGCCGGGCCAGGGGGCCTCGTCGGCGAGCCGGTATTCCACGTTCACCGCCACGCAGCCCTGGCGGGCGAACCAGTGGCAGACGTTGTCGTAAATCTCGCCGTTCACGCTCTTGCTGCCGCGCACGAACGCGCCGCCGTGCACGAACAGCACCGCCTCGCGCAGTGCGCCGCCCTCGTGCGCGGCGTACTCCGGCGCAAAGACGTCGAGCACCTGACGCGCATTCGGCCCGTAGGCGATCTCGCGCTCCACCTGCGTGCCTGCCCTCGGCGCGGCGGCCACGACAGGCGTATAGCAATCGATCACGATCTTGCGGTGGCCGACGATGTCGTCATTCCAGCGCGGGCCGAGTTCCAGCAACTGCTTGCGCTGCGCTTCGCTCAGCGCGCTGAACGGCTCGTGCGCGGCGAATTCGCTTCGTTCGTCTCGATCGTCTGTCACCATGACACGCTCACATTGCCCTTGATGAAGGTCTGGCACGCCATGCGGTAGCCGCTCGCCAGTTCTTCGGCGCTCAGGTGGCGCCGCTCCTTTTGCTTGACCTCGTCGGTATGCTCGCGGCCCGCCTCGACCCGGCACTTGCAGGTGCCGCACAGGCCGCCGCCGCACTTGAACGGAATGCCGCCCTGCTCGCGCAGCGACACGCGCAGCAAGTTGCTGTTCTCCGGCGCCTCGACCGTCTTGCCGCCATTGCTCAGGAAAGTAATCTGAACCATTGCTAATCCGGAATCCTTAATTTTCACGGCGAATCAGCTTCGCCTCGTTGTGCCCGTGTCCGGTGAGATCCTGGATGGAGCCCAACGCCTCGCGCAAGCTCGCGAACTTCTCGAAGAAACGGGTGGGCACGAGGTTGACGCCCTGCGCGCCGCTGCCAGGCGCGGATTCCTCGACGATGCGCACACGCGCCTCGCCATCCAGCCGCGCCACCATGAACGCTGCCACGTGGCGCGCGCCGTAGAAGTAGTCGTGCGTTTCGATCGGCGTGATGCCCTCGGTCGGCTCGCTGTGGTACTGGCCGGGCCGGCTCGTGAGTACGATATACATGTGCTCTCCGGTTTTGCGCTCTTGCGCTGTTCTTGTGGGCCCGCGCGCCCGGCGCTCAGGCCTCGACGGGCAGTTCGTCCTGTTCCAGTTCGATGTCGTGTTCGATCCATAGCTGACACGCCAGCCGGTAACCGGCTTCGAGCCGCTCGCCCAATTGCTTTTTCTCCTTCCAGTTGGGCGGCGGCAACTGCTCGCCGCCGGAGAGCACGCGACACGCGCAGCGCGCGCATTTGCCCATGCCGCACTCGTAGCGCAAATGCGGAAACGGAAACTGCTTGATGCCCGCGCGAACGACCAGATTGGTGTTTTCCTTGACTTCCCCCCGGTGGGCTTCCCCGTTCCTGTGGAACACGACGACTGGCATGCATCCTCCTCTGACCTAAGCGGCTGGCCTTCTCGCACCGTTGCTCGGGCCATGAATGCAGTGTAACTCATTTTTGAACATTGTATACCGTTTTAAAAACACGCCAGAGTGCGCACGATAAAAGTGGCGCGGATACGCAAATCAGCACTCCGGATTCCACGGCCTCTGGCCAGTGAATCCATTTACGTATACCGTATACTCATCTACACGCATGATGCACGCTTTATTCACCCACCATCAAGGACACGCCCCATGATTCACCTCACCGATCAGCAGATCGACGAACTCATCGATTTCGAACAAGCCATGCCAGCGCTCGCCAGCGCCTTTCGCGAGCAGGCCCGTGGCAAAGCCGCGATACAGCGTCGCGTGCGCACCGAGGCGGGCGCGACCAAGCTCTCCACACTGGGCGCGGTGCTGCCCGAAGCCGATGTGGCGGCCGCCAAGGTCTACACGACCCTTCGCGGCCAGTTCAATTTCGTGATCGTGCTGTTTCGCGCCTCCGACGGCCAATGCCTCGCCACGCTCGACGCGAACGCCATCACGCGCTTGCGCACGGCCGCCACCACCACGCTTGCCGTCAAGCGCCTTGCGCGCACCGACGCGCAAACCGCGACGATCTTCGGCACCGGCGTGCAAGGGCGCGCCCACGCGCATGCGATTGCCCGCTTCACGAATCTGAAGACGCTGCGCATTGTCGGCATGGAAGGCCACGCCGAACTGGCTCACGCGCTCAACGACGCTTATGGCGCGCAAGGCGTGCAGGCCCGCGCGATCGAAGCCGGATGCGCAGCCGAGGCCCTCGACGACGCCGATGTCATCATCACGGCCACGCGCGCCACCACGCCGCTTTTCGACGGCCGGGCGCTGAAGCCGGGCGCATTCGTTGCCGCCATCGGCTCCAGCCTGCCGCACGCTCGCGAACTCGACGACACGACGCTCGCGCGCGCTAGCCGTATCGTGGTGGAGTTGCGCGATCAGGCGCGCGAGGAAGCCGGCGATCTCGTGCTGGCCGCGCCGGGTGTGGTGGACGATTCGAAGCTCGCCGAGCTAGGCGACGTGCTGGAGAACGCCGCGCGCGGCCGGCAGCGCGATGATGAAATCATCGTCTACAAGGCGGTGGGGATCGGGCTTCAGGATGCGGCGCTCGCGGCGCTGGCGTATCGCGCCTTTGAGGCGCGCGCGAAGTAAAAATTGAAAAGCAGCGGGCCGGCGGTTTCCGCCGGCCCTGGATCACACTAACGCCCCCTCATCCCGCCCGCGAGCGCCGCAAGCCCAGGCGCTGCGCGAACGGCACGAACACCACCAGCGCGGCCATCGCGATGCTCAGGAGCCAGTGCGCGAAACGCTCGTTGCCGGCACCGTCGCCGAGCACGTCCGCCCCCGCGCGCAGCGCCTGCGCCACATGAGGATCGGCGAGCAGCATGTCGGCCGCGATCCAGCCGAGCAGCGCGGAACCCAGCCAGATCGTCAGCGGAAAACGCTCGATCACGCGCAGCATCACCGTGCTCCCGAGGACGATGGCGGGCGCGCCCACGGCGAGCCCCGCAAGCACGATCGGCATGCGCGAGGCCTCCGGCAGGGTCTGCGCCACGGCGGCCGTCGCGAGCCCGTTATCGAGGCTCATCGCGAAGTCGGCGAAAAGAATCAGCATGACGGCGCGCCAGAGTGCTTTCGCGCCGGGCGCGGCGTCGGGCTGTGCATCGGCTGCGTGATCCTCGCGCAACAACTGCATGCCGATCCATGCGAGCAACAGCCCCGCAACGATATGCATATACGGAATCGCGAGCAGAAAGCCGATCGCATACACCATCACGAAGCGCAGCACGACGCCGAGCCCCGTGCCGAGCCACACGCCGGCACGCCGCTGCTGCGGCGGCAGCGAGCGGCATGTCATCGCAATGGCGATGGCGTTGTCGCCGCCGAGCAGCAGGTTGATGAAGACGATCTGCAACACGGCGAGCGCGTGATGCCCGAAATCCGCCGGAAGGTCCTGCATGAGTGCAGCCATTTGCATCGGAGCGTGCCCTCACGCGAACGCGACGGCCGCGAGCGTCGCGACCACGAGACCGCACACCACGGGCAGGAACAGCGCGCGCACCGCGTCGAGCACGGGCACGCGCGCAAAGCCGGTGACCGCGATGAGCGACGACCACGCCACGAGCGTGCCGCCGCCCGTCCATACCGCGCCCATCTGGCCGATCGCGGCAAGCGTCGCGGCGGGCAGATGCACCATCGGCGCGAGCGCGCCCGCGAGCGAGCCGGTGAGCGGCAGGCCCGCGAAACCCGAGCCGTCGATGCCGGTAATCATGCCCATCAGCAGGACACCGAACGAAACGAACAGCGGATTCTGCGGTATGACCTGGCTGCATGCCTGCACGAGTTCGAACAGGAACGACGGCACGTGCGCGCCCGCGGCCACGCCGAGAATCGGACCGGCCGTGCTCGCGTCGCCCACGAAGAAGAAGCCCGCGATCGGCAGCACGGCGCCCATCGCCTTGAACGCGAACACGAAGCCGTCGATGATGTGCTCGGCCGTGCGGTCGAGAAAGCCCTTGCGCCCGTGCGAAAGCGTGGCGAGCATCATGAGCACCGCCGCCATGCCGCCGATCAGCGCCGCCGCGTCGCCGCCGCGAATCGCACCGGAGCCGATCATGTCGGGGCGCATCATCACCACCACCACCGCGAGAAAGGCGAGCGGCGTGACGAGTGCGAACACCTTCGACCACAACTCGCGGCGATCGATCAGCACGCCCGCGGCGACGGGCGTCATCTGGAGCGCCGCGCCGCCGAGCGCCTGGGGCGCGATCGACAGCGATGCAAGCGCCGGTGCGGCGTCGCCGTGCCTGAACGGCGCATGTCCGTCACGGGCATCCTGACCGCCGCGATCTTCCAGAGCATCGCGATCTTCTTCGAGTGCGCCGCTCGTGCCGCGCGCCAGTTCCGCCTTCGCGAAGCTGCCCTGATGCTCCTGAGCGGCTTCATCGACCGCATCTTCCGCCTCCCATGCGACGAGGTTGGCCGCCGAGGGCGCATTCACGCGGCCGCGCACCACGAAGAACCACGTGAGCGTGAGCGCGACCGCGCCCACCACGAGCGAGAGGCCGAATGCGGTGTTCGCCACGGCGAGCATGTCGGCGCCCGCCGCTTTCGCGCTGATGCCGGGCGCGACCTTGATCACGTAGTCGGACGAGAGCGCCATACCCTGCCCCGCGATCGCGATGGCAGCCGCGGCGCCGAGCGGCGGCAAGCCCGCATACACGGCGGCCGGAATCAGGATCGCGCCCACGAGCGGCACGGCGGGCGTGGGCCAGAAGAACAGGGAGATGAGGTAGGTGATGAGCGCGAGAATGAAGAACGCCACATGCCCGTTGACCATGATGCGCTTGAATGGGCGCACCATGCGCACGTCGGCGCCGAGCGCGCGCAGGCCGTTGAGCAGCGCCGTCATGAGCGCGATCACGAGAAAGATATTGAACAGTTCGTGAGCGGCGATCAGACTGCCCATGAAGATGGCCTGAAAGCCGGTGAGCAGCTTGCCGGACCATGCGAACGCCACCGCGAAGGTCGCGAGAATCGCGGGCACGACGACGTTGGCGCGAAAGATCATCGTCGCGATGATCGCGACGACGCCAGCCAGATAGCAAAAGTGGGCTGGCGTCAGGACTGCGATGGAATGCATGGGATGCCTCAGCTCGTGATGGTGTCGGGGACGATGGAGCGTGGATTCAATACTATGGGCATTGCATCGTGGCCAAAAAAACGGCCGGAAAAATCGTGCGGACTGTGTTTATTCGAAGGCGCGCCCGCGCGAAGCGCGCCTCGTGAAGCGTGCCTCGTGTTTCGCGCGCGGTGTGTCAAATCCCGGCGGGTGCGGGCTGCGGGTGCTGGAACGTGAAGCTGTCCGCGTACAGGTAGCGCACGCTCGCGCCATGCGCGAGAAACGCGCGCCGCGCGTCGGCGATCATGCCGGGCGAGCCGCACAGGTACAGCGCGTGCTCCGAGAGATCGGCGTGATCGGCGAGCACGGCGTCCTGCACATAGCCGCGCGCGCCGGCCCACGCTTCCCCCGCGCGCGAGAGCACGGGCACATAACGAAAGTCCTCGTGGCGCGCGGCCAGTTGCGAGAAATGCTCGTGCAAATAGAGGTCGGCTTGCGTGCGCGCGCCCCAGTAAAGATCCACTGGCGGTGCGTCGCCCGCGGCGAGGATCGCGGCGAGCATGCTGGCGAGCGGCGCCGCGCCCGTGCCCGTGGCCGCCATCACGATCGGGCGATAGTCCTCGTCGTGATAGCCGAAGCCGCCGAGCGGTCCCTCGACATCGAGCGCGTCGCCCTCACGCAGCGCGCCGAGCAGCGTTTGCGTGAAGTAGCCGCCCTCGATCTCGCGAATCTGCAATTCGACGTGGGCGTCGCCGGGCTGCGAGGCCATCGAGAAGCTGCGCGAGCCGGCCTCCCCCAGCAGCACATTCAGATACTGGCCAGGCCGAAAGACGAAAGGCGCGCCATCGTCGAAGGCGAGCACAAGGCGCGTGACGTCGCCGCACAGCTTTTGCGTGCGCACCACCGTTGCGCGGCGGCGCCGCGCGGGCGCCGGAGCGTCGAGCATGCGCTCGGTGCTGATCGCCAGATCCGCTTGCGCGCGGGCCTGGCACATGAGCGCGTAACCTTGCGCCGCCTCCTCGGGTGCGAGCGCGAGCGGCGGCTCGTCGTAGTGCACGCTCCCCTGCACCAGTTTCACGCGGCAGGTGCCGCAGCCGCCGAACTCGCATTCGGCCGGCAGCGTCACGCCCGCGCGCCGCGCGGCTTCAAGCACCGTTTCCGTTGCGCACGCAACGAAACTGCTTTGCGCCTCGATCCATGTGACACGAAAGCTCGTGGACGTCACGTCGGGCCTCGCTTCTCAGAGCTTGATGTCGGGTTGCACGAGCACTTCGCGGCCGCTTTCGCGCAACAGGTCGCGCAGCGCCCCGAGCGCGGCGAGACCCGCCTGCGTGTCCTGCTCGCCGTTGCCGCCCGAGAGGCCCACGCCGCCCACCACCTGCTGGTCCACGACAATCGGAAAGCCGCCCACGAAGGCCGCAAAGCGCCCTTCGAAGCTCCATTGAATGCCGAACGCCTCGTTGCCGGGCAGCGCGGGGCCGTTGGGCGGCGTGGTGAACAAATGCGTGGAGCGCTTGTGGCCTGCGGCCGTGAAGGCCTTGTTCCAGGCGATCTGCGGACCGGTGATGCGGCCGCCGTCCATGCGTTCGAGCGCGAGCGGAAAGCCGCCTTCGTCGACCACGCAGATCGACTCCAGCACGCCGATCTGCTGCGAGCGTGCGATAGCCGCAGCGATCATGTGGCGGGCTTCGGCCAGTTCGAGTTTGAAAAATGCTTTCATGGCAGGGTAACGATATCGATGAGAAAAAGAGTGACGCGCCGTGTCAGACGCACCGTCACACGCCGCGATAGACGGTCTTGGTCTGGAAGTAGAACTCGAGCCCGTCGCGCCCCGACTCGCGGAACGTGGCCGTGCTCGAACGCTTGAGCCCGCCAAACGGCGCGTTGACGAGGTTGCCCGTGGTCGTGCGGTTGATCTTCACGGTGCCCGCCTCGATGTCGTTCGCAAAGCGGTGCATGAGTTGCGCGTCGCGCGTGACGAGCGCGGCGGCAAGCCCGTACTCGCTGTCGTTCGCCACGGCAATGGCGTCGTCGTAATCGTCCACGTCGATCACGGCGATCACCGGCCCGAAGATCTCCTCGCGGGCAATGCGCGCGTCGCGGGGCACGCCGGAAAATATCGTCGGCATAACGAAATAGCCGTGTGCGTATTCGCCGTGCATGAACTGCTCGCCGCCGCACACGAGCGTGGCCTCCGTCTTGCCGACCGCGATATAGTCGAGCACGGTGCGCAACTGACCGGCCGTGGCGAGCGGGCCCACGTCCACGCCCGGCGTCATGCCGTTGCCGACCACCAGCGCGGCGGCCCTGGCCGCGAGGCGCTCGACGAACCCGGCGCGGATCGCGCGCGCCACCAGCACGCGGCTCGTGCCCGTGCAGGCCTGGCCCGCGAGCGAAAAGCCGCCCTTGATGGTGAGATCGACGGCACGGTCGATCTCGTCCGCGTCGAGCACGATGAGCGGATTCTTGCCGCCCAACTCCATTTGCGTGCGCGTGGAGAGCGAGGCCGCGCGGTGAATCTGCTCGCCCGCCGCCGTCGATCCCGTGAAGGAGATCGCCCGCACTTCACGCGCACCGACGAGTGCGGAGCCGATCGCGCCTGCGCTGCCCGTGACGAAATTGAGCACGCCCTTCGGAATGCCCGCTTCAACGAACGCCTCGGCGAGGCGCAGCCCGCTCAGCGGCGCGTCCGATGCGGGCTTGAACACCACGGTGTTGCCGCAGATGAGCGCAGGGGCGATCTTGCGCGCGGGAATCGACACCGGAAAATTCCACGGCGAAATCACGGTCACGACGCCGAGCGGTTCGCGCACGGTATAGACCATCATGCCCCCGTCGTCGCTCGGATAAGTTTCGCCGCCGTATGACTGCGCTTCGACGGCATAGAAGCGCAGGGTCTGCGCGGCACGCACGAATTCGTCTTTCCCGAGCGCCTTTTGCTTGCCCTCCTCGCGCGTGAGTTCTTCGCCAAAGCGGTCGGCGTGGCGTTCGAGGTAGGCCGCCGCGTCGAGCAGGATCTTCGCGCGCGCGGCCGGTGCCAGGCGCTTCCACGCGCCAAAAGCCGAAGACGCGGCGCGCACGGCTGCGAGCGCGTCCGCTTCGGTGCTGGCCTGAAAGCGGCCCACCACGTCGCGCGTGTCGGCGGGGTTGACGTTGTCGAATGTGGCGCCCGCGAGGCTCGCGCACCATTCGCCGTCGATGTAGTTCAGAAACGTGGGAACGTTAGTCATGAATGCAACGGTCCTGCTAGTTAAGGTCTTGACCGCGCGCGGGCCGCCGCTGCCCGCGCCGCAATGGCGCGGCGCGTGGGCGCCCCGGCGCGTGCGTGGCGCTCAGGCCGCGAGGCCCAGTTCCGGCAGCGGAATTTCCTTTTCGACGTAGTCGTAATAGAGCGCCGTGGTGTACAGCAGACGCATTTGCGCCCCCACCTCGCAGATCTTCAGGCAGCGCTGCTGAAGCTCCGGCGTGTTCGCATGCTCCAGCACGATCTGATAACCCCGTTCGCCGTGAATCTCGTCGGAAACGATATGGAGATCGAAGAACTCGACTTCCTCGTCGGTGAACTTGTACAGGTCGCGCAGTGTGGGCGTCTGCTTACGGTAAATGGACGGCACCTGCGATTCGAGCCCGACCACCAGCGCCGCCACCGCCACCACCGGGTCCTCGCGCATCGCCACCGAATAGCACCAGCCCTGGAGGCCGCGCGTGGTGGGCGACATGTTGTCGGGGTCGACTACGCGCTCGCGCGTCGTGCCGCACGCTTCGGCAAAACGGATCAGCAAGTCGGTGTGGCGGTCGCCGCCAATCTCTTCCTCGTACATGTTGGCGAGCAGGAAGTCCTTCGCCTCGGTCATGTGGTCGGGCGTGCGCGCATACAGGTAGCCCAGGTAGTCGGCGAACGGCCCGACATAGTGGTAATGGTTTTCGGCCCAGCGGGCGAGATGCGCGCGCGTGAGCTTGCCGCTCGCCCACGCGATGCTGAATGGCGCCTTGTTGGCGCTCTTGCCCTTGATTGCCTCTTCGAGTGCCGCGCGGAAGGTCTCGCGGTCCATCAGCTCTGCCATGTGTGACTCCTTCGTTCAGGGTTGGAAATCCGCCGCGCAATGGCAGCGGATCAGTGGTTTGATTCGTTTCAGTACACTGTATACAACATTTCTGGGAAAGCCAACCCCGCAAAAATCCCAGGTGCGGCTAGAACGCGTGGCGCAAGCCGATCCCGACTGCCGACTGCATGTTGCTGCTCGACGCTGCGATGAACTGCGTGACCTGTGCGACCTGCGCGTCGCCCAGCGCGCGCTGCATCGTGGCGAACGCATAGAGCTGCGTGCGCTTCGAGAGCGCGTAATTGAGCACGGCGTTGTACTGGAGGTAGCGCGGGTCGCCGTCGTTCGCGTCCACGGAGCCGTCCGTGTAGGTCACGCCCAGCCCCGCCGAGAGCGCCGGGGTGAAGAACACCATGCCGTTCACTTCGTAGTTCATGAAGTTGACGTCCTGCCCTTCGAAGCCCTGCTTGTATTCGACATGGGTGATGTCGCCGCTCAGCTTCACCTTGCCGAACTGATACGAGGCGCCGCCGCCCACCGTGAAGAACGAGTGAGCCGCGAGCGCGAACTCGCCCACGGCCGAGTTCGTCTCCTTCCAGAACGTGCCCGGCGAGAGGTTGCCGGGCTGACGCGCGTAAGTCATGCCGAAGCCCGCGTAGAGCGGCCCGTCCGCATAGCTGCCGCCAAGACTCCACATGCTGTTGCTGCCGAAACTGCCCGCCACGCCGCCGAAGCTGTACATTGCGCTGCCCGTGAAGCCGCCGTAGCTGTTGGCGTAGCGCACCGCGTTGTTCACGCGCACGCCGCGGTTCGTCAGGTCCATGTCGCCGGGGTGCTCCATGTAGACGGACCAGTCGGCGGACGTGAGTTGTGCCACGTAATCGACCATCGACTCGTACTGGCGGCCGAACGTGAGGCGGCCCAGACGATCGTTCTCGAGACCCACATACGCCTGGCGGCCGAACATCAGGCCGCCCTGGCCGAGCGAGCCGTCGGTCACGTCGAAGCCGTTTTCGAGCCGGAAGATCGCCCGCGTGCCCCCGCCCAGGTCCTCCGTGCCGAGCAGGCCGAAGCGGCTGCCCCGCGTGGTGCCGCTCGCCATCGCGTACGAGCGGCCGCCGCCCTGATTGCTCGTGTAGATCGCCGAGACATCGATCAAGCCATACAGCGTGACGCTGCTCTGCGCGTGCGCCGTCGTCGACGCCAACGGCGTTGCCGCGAGGCACGCGAGCCCTGCCTGACGCCAGAAAGTCCTTTTCATCCGGGATTCCTTTTTCGTTGAAAGATGAGCGGTAACAGGACGCAAGCGCCTCGCTCCAAGGCGCTTCCACATTCATAAGTATTCTGTATACAAAAAAGCAAAGCGCAATTCGACAAAAAAAGACTTCGCTTTTGGCACCACGGGGGGAGACAGCGGAAGGCGCAACCGCGAACGGGCGACACTCTACGCGGCGCAAGCCGGCGCTGAGGCTTCGGTTCGAAGCCTTAGCCGGGCTTTTGCGTGAAAGTTCAGCGCGGCGCGTTCGGCACCGCTTGCGCGACCGCCGGGGCGCCCGCCTGCGCATGCGGCTCGGCTTCGGCGGGCTCGACGGCTTCGATGTCGTCGAGCGCGATCCCGTTCGTCTCGGGCAACACCCATGCGGCGAGGACGACGAACACGTAGCCCACCCCCGCCACGAGCGGTATTGCGAATGTGAGCGTGAAATGCCCGCTCGCGAGCCAGCCCGCCGTGAACGGAAACACGGAGCCGATCACGCGTCCCACGTTGTACGCGACGCCATAGCCGGTCGCGCGAACCGCATGCGGATAGGTCTCCGCGATGGTTGCCGCCACGCCCGAAAACGTGCCCTGCATGAGCACGCCCAGCAGGAAGCCCAGCACGAGCATGACCGGCGTGGGCGCGTCGACCTGCATGTAGGCGATGCTCAGAACGAACGCGCCAAGCGCGAAGATGATGTAGGTCGGGCGGCGGCCGATCCGATCGGTGCACCACGCGCCGAGCGCATAGCCCGCGAGCGACCCGCCTATCGTCACGGCGAGCCACAGCCCCGTGCCCGTGACCGAAAGGCCGCGCTCGGTCTTGAGCCACATCGGCATCCACGTGGCGATGGCGTAGTACGCGCCGAGCATGCCGCCCGAAAGCAGGCTGCACCAGAACGTGCGTGCGGCAAGGCGACCGCTCAGCACTGTGCGCAAGGCACTGCCGGGACCGGCCGCGCGGCGCGTCGCGAGCGTCCGCGAAAACGATTCGGGCTCCTGTAGATTGCGCCGCAGCCAGATCACGAGCAGCGCGGGCAGGATGCCCACGAACAGGCACACGCGCCACGCCCACTGCGGCGGCAGCCAGTTGAATAGCGCGCTGTAGGCGAGCGCGGCGGCGGCCCAGCCGAACGAATAGCTGCTCGCCGTGAAGGCCGAGAACTTGCCGCGATGCGCCGGGTTGCGAATCATCTCCGTCACCAGCACCATGCACAGCGACGACTCGCCGCCGAAGCCCAGCCCCTGCACCGCACGCAGGATCGCGAACTGGGTGGGGGAATTGGCGAAGCCGCAAGCGAAACACGAGATCGCGAACAGCGCGATGGTCCAGCGCAGGATGCGCACGCGCCCGTAGCGGTCCGCCAGCAGCCCCGCGCCTATCGCGCCAACGAGCGAGGCGATCAGCGTCCACGTGACGATGCTGCCCGCCGTGGCTTTGCTCATGTTCCACGTCTGTAGCAGCACGGGAATGAGGAACGAATAGATCATGAAGTCGTAGACGTCCACGGCATGACCGACGAAGGCGCCGGCGAAAGCCCGTTTTTCGTTTTTCGACAGTGAGGTAAGCCAGGACATGAGCGTAAGCTCCGTTAGCAGTCGGGAAATGGAGTCAGCACGCGGGCGGCGCGTAAGCGTAGCCGGCGGCTTCGAGCAGGCTCGCCACGCGAATCGAGCGCAGGTCGTGATAGCGGGGCGCCACGATCTGCACGCCTACCGGCAGGCCCAGCGCCGTGCGCCCGGCGGGCGCGACCGTCGAAGGCAGGCCGCACAGGCCGGAATGCCCTGCCCAGAAGAGTTGCGTGGTAAGCGGCTGCGGCTTGCCGTTGACGCTCAGCGTGCGCTGCCACGGCGCGAGCGCTTCGTCGAGCGGGAACGCCGCCGTGGCGGCGGCCGGGCACAGCAGCACGTCCACGTGCTCGAACAGCGCGCGCCACGCGGCGGCATAGCGCTCGCGCAGCGGCTGGAGCTTGAGCCAGTCGCGATGGCGCAGCGCCGCGCCCACATGCTGAAGCGAGGCGTAACTCGTGTCGTGCGGCGGCGCGACGTCGGCCGCGCGCACGGAGGCGGCGTAGGCGTCGTCGCCGAGATAACCGCAGGTCGAGGCGCGCAACAGCAACGTATAAGTGCGCAAAAGCTCGGCGGCGTCCAGTTGCGGTCGCGCGTCCCAGACCACGCGTGCGCCCCGCTGCTCCAGCGCCTGCCCCAGCGCGACGATGCAGCGCTCCACTTCCGCATCCACTTCCGCCACCGGATGATTGCTCAGTATGCCGAAGCGAATCTGCCGCAAATCCATCGCCTCGCAACGGGGCAACGCGTAGTGCACGGCGCAGGCGGCCTCGGCGTCCGGCCCCGCGATGGCGGCCAGCACGAGTTCGAGGTCGGCGGCGCTGCGGGCGAGCGGCCCCGCCACATTGATGTCGGGCAGCGCGACGCCGCCGGGCAAGCCGTGCCCTTCGAGCGAAACGAGGCCGTGCGTGCTCTTGTGCGAGAAGATGCCGCAATAGTGCGCGGGATTGCGGATCGATGAGCCGATATCGGAGCCCACGTCGAAGTACGCCATGCCCGCGCACACCGCGGCCGCACTGCCGCCCGACGAACCGCCCGGCGTGCGGGCATGGTCGTGCGGATTGCGGGTAGTGCCGTAGAGGTCGTTGTAACTCTGCCAGTCGCGCAGCCACAGCGGCACGTTGGTCTTGCCGAGCAGCACGGCGCCCGCGTCGCACAGGCGCTGCACCACGCTCGCGTGGCGCGCGGCGAGATTGCCGCGAAACGCCGGGTCGCCCACCGTGGTGGGCCAGCCCGCCACGTCGAACGACTCCTTGATCGTGAACGGCACGCCGTGGAGCGGACCGCGCGAGCGCCCTGCCGCCAGTTCGGCGTCGCGCTCGCGCGCGACGGCGTGCGCGCGCTCGAAATCGCTGACCACGACGGCATTGATGGTCGGGTTCTGCTCGCGCCACGCCGCCTCGCAGGCGGCGACCAGCGCGCTCGAACTGACCTCTTGACGGCGCATCGCGGCAGCGGCGGCCGCAATCGTGGCATGACGCCACGGCGCTGCGCCGGGCTGGGTTTGCGGGGCCGCGCCCGTGGGGCGGGCGGCGGCCAGGAACTCGGACATGGCTTTGCCTTGGTCGATAGTATTTTGTATACCGTCTCAAGACAAATTTACGTTGTCAAGGGAGAAAAGCAGGAGCCAGGCAAACGGGGGACGCAACCGGCTGGTCCGGCCGCGCGCCCCCTCGGGCTTTCGGGCCTCGCGGCGGCGCGCGCCGGTCGGCTCTCGGCGTTGTGCTTCGCTGCAAAGTCGCTCACTTCGTTCCGAGCAGCCGCCACATCGAAGCCGTAATGCGCTGGCGCGCCGCGCCGTAATCGCGCCACGCATCGGCGCGCGGCCCCTCCAGCCGCTCGCGCAGGTTCGCCACGTTCCACTGGTCGCCGCTCGTGAGCGTATGCAGTTCGTCCCATCCGACCGGCACGGAAACGCCGAGACCGGGCCGGGCGCGCGGCGCGTAAGCCGCGATGGTGCTCGCCCCGCGCCCATTGCGCAGGTAATCCACGAATACCCGGCCCTTGCGGTTTTGTGCGCCCATCCTGGCGCTGAAGCGCTCGGGCAGCGTCGCGGCCATGTAGTTCGCCACCACGCGCGCAAAGTCCTTCACCTCGTCCCAGCCGGCGTGGCGCGTGAGCGGCACGACCACGTGCAGCCCCTTGCCGCCGCTCGTCTTGCACCAGGCGCGCAAGCCCAGCGCTTCGAGCAGTTCATGCGTGAGTTGCGCGGCCTCCAGCATGCGCTCCCAGGCGAGCGACGCACCGGGGTCGAGATCGAACACGATCCGGTCGGGCTTCTCGATGTTCGTGGTGAGCGCATTCCAGGTGTGCAGTTCGATGGCGTCCATCTGGGCCGCGCCCACCAACGCCCTTGCGGAGTCCAGCGTCAAGAGCGGCGCGTGGCCAGGGTCGAGGCCCGCGTGTTGCGTGGCGTGCGGAATCTGCAATGCCTTGGCGTGTTTCTGGAAAAACAGCTCGCCGCCCACGCCCCTGGGCGCGCGAGCAAGCGCGACGGGCCGCCTTTTCAGTTGCGGCAGCAACCATGGCGCGATCCATTCGAAGTAGCGAACGAGGTCGATCTTGCGCAGCCCGCTGCGCGCATCGATCACCCGTTCGGGGTGGGTGATGCGCACGCCGGCCACCTCGGCTTCATCGTGCGCGGCGCGGCCTGGACTGCGCGAGCGCGCGTGACTCGCCCCATTCCCAACGCCCTTGCTTGCCCCCGACGCCTTGCTCACCGGTTGCACCTGCGCTTCGCGCACGATGCTTCGCGCAGGCTTGTCCTCGCGCAGCCCGGCGAATGACGCCTGACGCACCACGCCCGCGCTCGTCCATGTCTTGAAGCGCACTTCAGCCACGAGATCCGGGCGCACCCAATGCGCGCCTGCGCGCTGCCCGGCAGCGGGCACGGCCGCGAACGGCGAGCGTTTGCGCTCACGCTTGCGCAGTTCGGCCGCCAGTGAATCGAGCCGCGTCGCGTCGAAGCCCGTGCCCACCTTGCCCGCGTACTGCAACGCGCCCTCGCCGTCGTACACGCCGATGAGCAGCGCGCCGAACCCTTCGCGGCCGCCCTTCGGCGCCGTATAGCCGCCGATCACGAATTCCTGCCGCCGCGCACAGCGCAGTTTGAGCCAGGCCGCGCTGCGCGTGGACGTGTAACGGCTGTCGCGCCGCTTGGCGACGAGTCCTTCGAGATTCGCCTCGCAGGCGGCCGTGAGCAGCGTCTGCGGTTCGCCTTCGAAAGCTTCGGAAAAACGCAGCGCGTCGTGCGGCTGCGCGGCCAGCAGCGCCGAGAGCTTCGCGCGCCGCACGTCGAGCGGCGCCCCGCGCAGGTCCCGGCCGTCGAGCCAGGGCACATCGAAAAGCCAGAACGTGATGGCGTCGGCGCGGCCCGCGTCGAAGGCGTTCTGTAGCGCCTGAAAGTCGGGCACGCCGTTCGCGTCGAGCACCACGGCCTCGCCGTCCAGCCACGCCGAATCGAGGTCGAGCGCGTGCAACGCCTGAACCTGGCGCGGGAATTTCGCCGTCCAGTCGTTGCCGGTTCGCGTGAAGATGCGCACATCGTGCTTGCCGCGCGCCTGGCGCTCGATGCGTGCAAGAACGCGGTAGCCGTCGAACTTCAGTTCGTATAACCAATTGTCTCCGTGAGGCAGGGCTTCGGCCGGGGTGGCGAGTTGCGGAGCGAGCGTGGCCGGCAGCGGCGCGTCCTGCGCTTTCGCCTTCATTTTTGTTTTCGCTTTCGCTCCCCGGCCCGCATGCGCGCTGCCGCTCGTCGCGTCGTCCACCACGTGAAATACCTCCTCGCTCACGGCCTCTTCGTCGCGCTGTTTGATGAGCAGCCAGTTTTCGTGCTTGCCGTCATGCATGGGGCTGCGCACGAGCGCCCAGCCGCCATGCAGCTTGTCGCCCTCCAGCATGAACTTGAGCACGCCGCGCGCATAGCCTTCGCGCGCGCCGCGCAAGCCGCCCTCGGGACGCCACACGCCGTGGTCCCAGATCGCCACCGTTCCCGCGCCATAGCTGCCTTCGGGAATGCGCCCTTCGAACGTCCCATAGTCGAGTGGATGGTCCTCCACGTGCACCGCCAGACGCTTCACGGCCGGGTCGAGGCTCGGCCCCTTCGGCACGGCCCATGACTTGAGCGCGCCGTCCAGTTCGAGGCGAAAGTCGTAGTGCAGCCGCCGTGCGTCGTGCCGCTGGATCACGAACGACGCCGCGCCGTCGGGGAGCCTCGCGGACCATCGCGCGGCGCGACCTCGCGGTTCGGGTGTGACGTCGAAACGGCGTTTCGCTTCGTAGTCTTGCAACCGGGGTTTCATCGGCGCTCCTGTGCGGGTGCGCGCATGGCCATGCCTGTTCCACGCAGATTCCACGCATGTCGATGCACGCGCGGGTCACGCCGCGCGGCGGCTGCGCTTCGGCGTGCTCCCGTGAGGCGGCGCGCCGCCGTCGCGGGTCTCGCCGGTATGGCCGCGGCTGCCGCCGCGCTTGCCGAGACTGCGCTTGAGCAGTTCGGAAAGATCGACAATGTCGGCGCTGCGCCGCTCGTGCGTCGCGGCCTCCACATGCGTGACTTCGTGGGCCTTGCCTTCGCGCACCTTGCGCTCCGCCAGTTCGAGAATCGCGTCGCGATAGGTGTCGCGATACGCTTCGGGCTGCCAGTCCGTGCTCATGTCGTCGATGAGCTTGCGCGCCATCTGCAACTCATGCGCGCTCACGCCCGCCGCTTTCGCGCTTGCGGGCAAGCTCTGCACCGCGTCGAACTCGCGCACTTCGGTGGACCAGCGCAGCGTTTGCAGCGCAAGCGCGGGGCCCGCCGCCACGAGCGCCGCGAGATGCTGACGGCTGTGCAGCACGACGTTCGCAATGCCGATCTTGCTGCTCGCCGCGAGCGCGTCGCGCAGCAGCGCATAGGTCTTGCCGGCGCGCTTGTCGGGCGCGAGCCAGTAAGGCGTGTCGAGATAAAGAAACGACACCTGGGCGGCCTCGACGAATCCGAGCAGATCCACCGTTTGCGTGGCCTCGGGGCTCGCGGCCTTGATCTCCTCGTCGGCAATCACGACATAGGCGCCCTTTTCGTACTCGTAGCCGCGCACGATGTCGTCGTGCTCCACGGGCTTGCCGGTGCGCTTGTTGATTTGCCGGTAGCCGACCGGGTCCAGCGTGCGCCGGTCCAGCAGATTGAACCCCGTGCGCTCGCTCTGGGTGGCCGGGATCACCTCCACCGGCACGTAGACCAGCCCGAAACTGATGGCGCCCTTCCAGATCGCGCGCGGCATGATCGCCTCCTTGTTGCACTGCGTAAGACGCATTGCGTACTGCACATGGTGCAGGATTCGCGCAAGCGCAATGCCCGGCGCCTTCGCCGCGCAGATGGTCTAAACAGGGTCTAAACGGGACCTAACCGACTTGCGCGCCGCACCACGTTTTTTCGAACGGGCATACGCAATGCTGCTCTCATGAAAGGTTGGTATCGCCCGGGCCTCACGCGAGGCGCGAGCCACGCCCACGATCGAAGCGGAGGGAGCATGCAGGACAACGGCGCACCCGCGCTCAGTGTCGACGAGGCGCTCATCAACGAAGCACTCGAAAGCCGGCCGAACCGCCTGCCCGACTACCAGGGCGAGAGCCGCGCGCTCGCGGCCCTGTCGCAGGAAATGGCGCTCGATCCATCAGGTGTCCTGCCGATGCTGGCCAAGCTCGCGCTCACGTTGTGCCGCGCCGGTTCGGCGGGCGTGAGCTTGCCCGAAGGCAACGGTGCGACAGCCGTGTACCGCTGGTGCGCCGTGGAAGGCGCACTGGCCGGCGATCTCGGCCGCACCATGCCCGCCGGAGACTGCCCGAGCGGCGCCGCGCAGGAGCGCAACGCCATGCTGCTGTTCGACCGTCCGGCGCGCTGCTTCGCGTCGTGCCGGGAGATCGATCCGCCCATACACGAATCCCTGCATATGCCCTGGCGCGTGAACGGCCTGGCCGTGGGCACCGTCTGGGCGTACGCGCACGACCCCGCCCGGCACTTCAACGCCGAAGACGCGCGCCTGCTGCAAAGCCTCGCCACCTGCGCGAGCGCCGCGCAGCAGATGACGAACGCGCTGCGCGACGCCCAGAACGCCGGCCGCAATCTCACGCAGCAGGTCGCCGATCGCACGCGCATCTTGCAGGACATCAACACGAAGCTGCGCGACGAGGCCGCGCAACGCAAGCAGATCGAGCACGCGCTGCGCGAGAGCGAAGCGCGCCTGCAAGCGGCGATTTCCATCGAAACCGTGGGCGTGCTGTTCTTCAATCTCGACGGCAGCATGGTGGACGCCAACGACGCATTCGAGCAGATGAGCGGCTACAGCCGCGCCGACCTGCGCTCCGCCACGCACTGGGACCGGCTCGTGCCGCTCGAATTCCTCGGCGTCACCACGCGCGCGGTCACCGATCTCGCCACTTCGGGGCGCACGCAACCTTACGAGCGGCAACTGATCCGCAAGGACGGCAAGCGTTGGTGGGGCCTTTTCGCACCCACGCGGCTCTCGGGCGCGGGCATGACCTCGAAGTGCGCCGAGTTCGTGCTCGACGTCACCGAGCGCAAGCGCGCGGAAACCGAATGCGTGGAAAGCGAGGAGCGCTTTCGCGCGCTCGTGGAAGGCTTCGCCCAGGCGGTATGGGAAGCCGACGCCCAGGGGCAAACCGCCGCGGTCTCGCCGAGCTGGTCGGCCTACACGGGCCAGCCCGGCAATGAATGGCTGGGCGAAGGCTGGGCCAACGCCGTGCATCCCGCCGACCGCGACCAGGCGCTGCGCCAGTGGAAGGAAGCGGTCGCGGCACAACGTGTGGTGAACACCGAATTCCGCCTGCGCGTGGCCACGGGCGGCTGGAGGTGGACCAACGTGCGCGCCGCGCCGATCTGGGACCCGGACGGCACGATCCGCAAGTGGGTGGGCATGAACATCGACGTCGACGACCGGCGCTGCGCCCAGGAAGCCTTGCGCGAGAGCGAGGCGCGCTTTCGCGCGCTCGCCGACGCCTCGCCCGCGCTGATCTGGCAAATCGACACGCAAGGCAACACGGTCTACCTGAACCGTCGCCACCTCGGGGCCACCGGTTTCACGCCGGAAGCGTTACTCGCAGCGGGCTGGCACACGATCGTGCATCCGCTCGACCTGCCCGGCTTTCTCTCGCGCATGCAGGACGCACAGCGCGAGCAGAGCGCGTTCCAGATCCGCCTGCGCGTGAGGGTGAAGGATGGAAGCTGGCACTGGTTCGAAACCTGCTGCGCGCCGTGGCGCTCGGCCGGGGGCGAGTTTCGCGGCCACGTGAGCGTGTCGATCGACATCACCGAAGCCGTGCGCGCCGAAGACGCGCTCAAGGAAGCCGACCGCCGCAAGGACGAATTTCTCGCCACGCTCGCCCACGAATTGCGCAACCCGCTCGCGCCCATCGCCAATGCGCTGCATCTGGTCCGGCGTGGCGACTTCCCGGCGGCCTCGATGCCGATCCTCGACATGCTCGATCGCCAGGTGCATCACATGGTGCGGCTGATCGACGACCTCATGGAAGTCTCGCGCATCACGCGCGGCAAGATCGGCCTCGTGAAAGCGCCGGTGGCGCTTGCCGAGATCGTCGAGAACGCCGTGGAAACGAGCCGCCCCGTGATCGACCAGGCGCGCCACCAGCTCACCGTCACGCTGCCCGGCGCGCCGCTCGTGCTCGACGCGGACCGCGTGCGCCTCACCCAGGTTTTCGCGAACATGCTCAACAACGCGGCCCGCTACACCGACACGGGCGGCCAGATCCGGCTCGACGCCCGGCGCGAGGGCGACTGGGCCATCGTCACGCTGAGCGACACGGGCATCGGCATGACGGCCGCACAACTTCATGAGGTGTTCGAAATGTTTACGCAGATGCATCGCCTCGCGGAGCGCAGCCAGGGCGGTCTCGGCATCGGGCTCACCATGGTGCGCCATCTCGTGCGCATGCACGGCGGCACCGTCGAGGCCGCGAGCGACGGCCCCGGCAGAGGCAGCACGTTCACGGTGCGGCTGCCGCTATCGCGTCAGGCTCCGGCGCAAACGCAAGAGACGTCGCCTGTGGTTGCGCAGGGCGCGAAACCGCTGGAAGGCAAGCGCATTCTCATCGTGGACGACAATCACGACGCGGCGGACTCGCTCGCCATGGTGCTGACGAACGAAGGCGCCCAGGTGCGCGTGGTCTACGACGGCGCCGCCGCGCTCGGTGCGCTCGAACAGAGCACGCCGCAGTCCATGGTGCTCGACATCGGCATGCCCGGCATGGATGGCTACGAAACGGCGCGCCAGATCCGCCAGAATCCGAGTTTCGCCGATTTGCAGATCATCGCGCTCACCGGCTGGGGCCAGCACGCGGACCGGCTGCGCTCGCGCATGAGCGGCATCGACTCGCATCTCACCAAGCCGGTGGATTTCAAAACGCTGATCGAGTTGCTGACGGCGCGCTAAACCCGTGCACCGCCCTCTCATACGCCATTGCCGCCTGGCGTCCTGAGACGCTTCCCCTGCCCTTGCCGCGTATCGCCTCGAACACCGCAGACGTTTTGTCCGCAACAAAGCAGAGCGAGTGTGAGGACCAGGAATATCCCTGGCACACGAGTGCCGGGCACGTTGGCATACATCGAGCCATTGCGCGAAGGATGGCTGGGCTGCGCTTGGCCCGCGTGCCGTGACAGGAACACGACGTGGCGGACGATCGAGTTTTGTATGGAGGCGTAACTTCTATGAAAGTCGACGACAACCAGGCAAAGCGGAAGACAATAGCCTGACAAAATGTCTTCGAGCCACCTGGAAGTCCCGCGCAATCCGGTGAAGCGAATGCGCGCGGACTTTACCCGCCCGGCAGCCGCCTGCCACCGCCGAGCGAATTGCTCAACAGCGACCCGGCCTGCATGTTCGTCTGGTTGCGCGTGCCCGCGCCGTGGCGCTCCGACGACTTCGCCGCCAACGCGCTCGCGCGCGGCGTGAACACCATGCCCGCCTCCGCGTTCGCCGTGGACCGCTCCACCGTGGAGCACGGAGTGCGAATCAATCTCGCATGCGCCACTTCACGCGAACAACTGGCGCGCGCATTGAAGGTGCTCGCACGCACGCTGCAAGACCGCCCAAGCGCGCTGTTCGGCACGATCTAGCGCGCCTGACTCCGCGTTTACCCAGTACGCCATTTTTTCCGTCACGGACTGGTCGCGACACGTCGCGACCGGTCAAATCGACGCTCATGTTAGACAACAAAATGCGCGATGACTCACACGCATTCCGCAGACGAGGCAAGCGCTGGTGGACAATGCATCGATCTGCCGAAGCTCTGCACACATTCGGCTAGCAGGAAACAAATGAGGTACTAGAATGCATTGATGCAACTGAAGCAAAGGCAGTCTGTTCGGCCAGAACGTTTGAGAGTGTGACGTTTAGAGTCCAGTCATGGAGGTGTGCTCATGACATGCCTGAACAAAAAGATTGTCGGTGCAGTCTTTCTTATGCTGAGCGGCCATGCGTTCGCCGATGGCACCGCCATGAGCGCGCCCGAAACCATGACGCTGGCGAATATCTCGCCCATGCCCATGGAGGTCGTGCCCGCCCTGCCGGAACCACAGGCATATTTGCACCGTTATGAAATGGAATATCAGCAGGATCAGGAAAAGCCGTTTTACGCGCAAATCGAACACTTCTATAGCGCGCCAATGGCGAATGACACTTATCACTATCATTTCGTAAAGGCCGCGCCGAATGGCAATTCGCCTTCGCAGCAGGCTTCGCCCTCGGGCGATTATCTCCAGATGGGCCCCTCAACGGCCCCGCAAATCTCGATCATGCAGATTCCCAACGCCACGCTCACACTTGGCGCGCAGCCACAACGCAGACTCTCGCTGACCGTGGATGACTGGGTATTTTCCGCCACGGCGCGCGTCGCCATTCTCCATTCGCATGACACAGGGGCAACCGTTACCGTGCGGCATGGGTTTTAATTGCGCTTTTATTCATGATTTTTTATCGGTTCTTTTATCCGGCCGCGAGCGAATTTCCTTAATCGCTCGCGAGTCATTTAAATCCGGATCAATCAGGATTGCGCACGTGCGTGCGCTAACGCGACGCCAGCGGCGTGGACAACGCGTAACGCACAAGCCCGGCGTCGTGCTGCATCTCGGCCACGTTCTGCGCCGACCCCGGCCGCCGGTAGAAATAGCCCTGCGCGTAGGGAATACCCAGCCGGCATAGGATCTCGTGCTGCGCCTCCGTCTCCACGCCTTCGGCAATGATCTCCATGTCGAAGTGCTTCGCCACGGCCGCGATCCCCTTGATGAGCTGGTCGCCGCGCTTTTCGAGCTGGCGCACGAACTGGCCGTCGATCTTCACGTAATCGAATGGAAAGCGTGCGAGCAGATCGAGGTTGCTGTGATGGGTGCCGAAGTCGTCGATGGCGAACTTCACGCCGCGCGCCTTGAGCGTCGCGAAGATCGCTTCGGTATGCGCGCGCTTCTCCAGCAGGAAGCGCTCGGTCACTTCGAGGATCAGGATCACGCAGGGCGGCAGGCGCTCCACCACGCCAAGCACGTCGGCGACGAAGTCCTTGCGCTCGAAGTCCAGCGGCGCGACGTTGATCGCAAGATGGAACGGACGCACGGTCGTGGCCTGCGCGATTTCCGTGGTCGCGCGTTCGAGCACGAAGCGCGTGACGGGCCCGAGCAGCCGGCTGCCTTCCACCTCGGCCATGAACACGGCCGGGCTCACCGCGCCGAACTTCGGATGGGTCCAGCGAATGAGCGCTTCCACGCCGCCCACGCGGCCCGTGGCCAGTTCGATCACGGGCTGGTAGACGACATGGAACTGCCCGTGCCGAAGCCCGCGCCGCACCGCCGAGAGCAGCAGCCGGCGCGGCGCGAACGCGATCAGCCACGTCGCGCCGATCAGCAGATCGACGAGCAACGCCGCCGCACCGAACATCAGGCCGTATTGCCAGCGCGCCTGCGCGTAGGCCTGCGGCGCGAATGTCACATCGACCGAAAAGCCCCAGCGCGGCGACGTGGCGCGCGCGCCCGCATGCCTCGCGGGGTCGTCCTGCGCGAGCAGTACGCCGCGATCGTCGAGCGCCGCCGCGCCCGGCACCGAGAGCGTCACGCGCCCTGCGCCGTAGCGCACGCCGTGCGCGAGCGCGTCGGTGAGGTAGGTCGATTCGATCACGTAGAGCAAGCCGAGCTTTTCGCCGGTGGGCACGTAGAGCGGCAGCACCGGCTCGCGCGGCTGCCACGGCGAGCCGCCGATCAGGTTGATCGCCGTCGCTGCGGGTTCGTGCGTGAAGAATGGCGCGAGCGGCAAGTCGACAGGACCGACCGCCGACGAACAATAGAGACGCCCGTTCGCGACGAGATTGATGCCGCGCACATAGTTCACACGCGTGCCCAATTCGGCGAACGGCAACGCAACGCGCTCGCACGGTTGGCCCGGCAATGCGGCAAGCGCATCGCTTTGCGAACTGCGCACGCGTTCGAGCACGCGCTCGACCGCCGACACCATGTCGCTCGCGATCAGGCCCTCGCGTTGGCGGATTTGCTGCGCGCCTTCGCGCACGCCCGCCACGACCGCGCAGAGCAGCACGCCGGCGGCGCAGGCCAGCATGGCGATGAGGGCGAACGTAGGCTTCAGGCCCGCCAGGCGCATGTGGCGCGCGGGGGAACGAGAGGCTCGATTTATCATGGGCACACCGAATGCACGGCTTGCGCGCGCACGTCACTGCCCGTCACGACGGGTTCGCAACATGGACTCCTTGCGCGTCGGGTCAACCGCTTTTGTATGAATACGATGATACGTCAGCGAGGGCCTTCGCCCACAGGCTGATTTTTCTGTTTTTCATGCGTGTGTGTCCTTCGGGAACGGCGCATGCTGCCCGGCAGACTTCTGCCAGGCTCAAGCCAGAGCGCGCGTGCAAACCCGCCCAAGCCGATGAATCCAGACCATACCGCAGCGCCACCCGCCTCACCCGCCATAATCGAAACCACATTGCCCGCTCGTCTCGACCGGTTGCCCTGGGGCCGCTTTCATGTGCTGATCGTGGTGGCGCTGGGTGTCACCTGGCTGCTCGACGGTCTGGAAGTCACGCTGGCCGGCGCGGTGGCGAGCGCGCTGAAAACGAGTCCGCTGCTGCATCTCGACAACGCGCAGGTGGGGCTCGCGGGCAGCGCTTATATTGCGGGCGCCGTGTGCGGCGCGCTGGGCTTCGGCTGGCTCACCGACCGGCTCGGCCGCCGCAAGCTCTTTTTCATCACGCTCGCCGTGTACCTGCTCGCCACGGCCGCCACCTCGCTCTCGTGGAGCTTCGCGAGCTTCGTGGCGTTTCGCGCGCTCACGGGCGCGGGCATCGGCGGCGAGTACGCGGCCATCAACTCGACCATCCAGGAGTTCACGCCCGCGCGCGTGCGAGGCTGGACCGACCTGAGCATCAACGGCACGTTCTGGGTGGGCGCGGGCATCGGCGCGGCGGGCTCGCTCGTGCTGCTCGACCCGCATCTGCTGCCCGCCGACGTGGGCTGGCGCGTGTGCTTTTTCATCGGCGCGGTGCTCGCGCTCATCATCTTGCCGATGCGCCGCTGGATTCCCGAAAGCCCGCGCTGGCTGCTCACGCACGGCGAGCACGACGAGGCGAAGCGCGTGGTGCAGGACATCGAAGCGCGCTTTCGCGCCGTGGGCCACACGCTCGACGAGCCGCCCGGCGACCCGCTGCGCCTGCACGCGCGCAGCCACACGCCCTTGCGCGTCGTGCTGCACGCCATTTTCGTGCGCCACCGCAGGCGCGCGCTGGTGGGCCTCTCGCTCATGACGGCCCAGGCGTTCTTCTACAACGCGATCTTTTTCACCTACGCGCTCGTGCTCACGGAGTTCTATCACGTGCCGGGCGGCGAAGTGGGCCTCTACCTGCTGCCGTTCGCGCTCGGCAACTTTCTCGGGCCGATCATGCTCGGCAGGCTGTTCGACGTGATCGGCCGTCGCACGATGATCGCCACGACCTATGCGCTCTCGGGCGTGCTGCTCACTGTGAGCGGCTGGCTGTTCGAGCAGGGCGTGCTCACGGTCACCATGCAAACCGTTGCGTGGATGGTGATCTTCTTCTTCGCCTCGGCGGCGGCCAGCTCCGCCTATCTGACCGTGAGCGAGTCGTTTCCGCTGGAGATTCGCGCGCTCGCCATCGCCGTGTTCTATGCCTTCGGCACGGCGCTGGGCGGCATCATCGGACCGGCTTTCTTCGGACGACTGATCGATACGCACCAGCGCAGCGAGGTGTTCACGGGCTATCTCGTGGGCTCCGCGCTCATGCTCGGCGCGGGGCTCGTTGCCGCGATCTGGGGCGTGGATGCCGAGCGCAAGTCGCTGGAGCACGTCGCCGCGCCGCTTTCGGCGGTCGGCGACGAGTGAGGCCGCGGGCCGCTCAGAACCGGTGCGTGATGCCCGTCAGCACCGCAACCTGATTCGGCGACGATGAAGCCGAAAGACCGTTGAGGTTGGCCACGGCCGGCTGCCCCGTCGAATCGGTGCCCGAGGCATGCTGGTAAAGCCCCACGAGATACACCTGCGTGCGCTTCGATAAAATCCACGTCGCGCCGAGATCGCCCTGCTGATAATTCACGCGGTTCACGCCATAGCCGTGCGTGTAGTCGTATGCGGCGCCGAGCAGCAGCGCGGGCGTGACGAAGTAGCGTGCGTTCACCTCGGCGTTGTGGAATTTCGCGGCCCCGCTGTACCCCAGCGGATTGAGGCTCTCGTGCGCGCCGAGGTCGCGGAACTGCGTGTTCGTGTAGACCGCGCCGAGCGTGGCCCGCCCGATCACATAGTAGCCACCCACGGCGACGATCTGCTCGTTGCCCGCCGACGCGTAGCCCGAATACACGTGGCTGGCCGCCATGTTGTTGCCCGTGGCGCTTGAGTTGGCGTTGTTGCCGAAGTACGAGAAGTTCGGGTCCTTCACGTGCACGTAGGCCGCGCCGAGCGTGAGCGGCCCGCTCGTATAGCCCGCGCCCATTGACCAGATCGCGTTGCGGCCGAATTGCCCCGCCACGCCGCCGAAACTGTAGAGCGCGTTCATGCGCAGGCCCTTCCACGTGGGGCTCGTGTACTTCACCGAGTTGTTCGAGCGGTAGTCGTTGTTGGTGTTGTCGAGGTCGCCGGGGTGGCCGCCCAGGTAGGTCGCCCATTGCGCGCCCGCGATGAGCGGCGTGATGAAGTCCACCACCGAATCGTACTGGCGGCCGAGCGTGAGCGTGCCCGCCTCCTTCGACGCGAGCCCCATGTATGCCTGGCGGCCGAACAGGTCGCCGCCCTGCTGGAAGCCGCCCGTGTTCGACGAGTAGCCGTTTTCCAGCAGGAACAACGCGGCAAGGCCGCCGCCCAGGTCCTCCTGGCCGCGCAGGCCCCAGCGGTTGCCCAGCACGTTGCTGCTGTTCATCTCCACCTGGTGCTTGCCACCCGCGTTGTTAGCGTAGACGAGCGCGGTGTCGATGGTGCCGTAGAGCGTGACGCTCGACTGCGCGTGTGCGGCGCCGGAGAAGGTGGAGAAGGCGATGAATGCGGCTGCGGCGGCGCCACGAAGCGCGCCGCGCGATGCGAGAGACGTCCTCAATTATTTTCCTCGTTTTGTTTAGCATGCCGATCCAAATGCGCAAACGGGCACGCGCATTCGCACGGCGGTGGCGATCGATATGCCTGGCTGGTCGAATGCGAGAGTGTTGCGAGACCGGGGTGGAGCGGTCCAACAAGAAAATAAATTCGTGCCGAAAAGGTTTTGTTATCGCCGCGCGGGCAACGCATGCGGCGCAGCCGCTTGCGCGCCGCTCGCAGGGCGCGAATTCTTCAGCCGTGACAACGCGTTATCATGCGACCTCGCCGTCTGGCCCTACACAGAATCATGAATATCCGGTTTCTCGAAACATTCATCTGGCTCGCGCGTCTGCAAAATTTCCGCCTCACGGCGGAAAAGCTCCACACCACGCAGGCGGCCGTATCGAGCCGCATCGCCTCGCTGGAGGAGAGCTTCGACGTGCGGCTGTTCGACCGCAATTCGCGCTCGGCCACGCTCACGCCCGCGGGCCGCAAGATGCTCGCGTACGCCGAGCGCATCGTGAACCTCGGCGAGGAGATGCGCCGCGAAGTCGAGGACTCGAGCGGCGACGGCGGCCTGATCCGCATCGGCGTGGTCGAGTCGATCGTGCATAGCTGGTTTCCCGCGCTCATGGCGTGCGTGCGCGAGCGCTTTCCCCATCTGGAGATCGAGGTCACGAGCGACACCACGATCCATCTCGCGCAACTGCTGCGCGCCGACGCCGTGGACCTGATCCTGCAAACCGAGGCGCTCGGCGACCGCGAATTCGCCAACCAGGCGCTTTGCGAATTCCCCATGCGCTGGGTCGCGAGCCCCGTGCTCGGGCTGTCGGGCCAAAGCGTCGATCTGAGCCGGCTCGCCGAATTTCCCGTCATCAGCTTCTCGCGGCATTCGGGGCCGCATATCGCGCTCGAGCGCGAGTTCGCGCGCGCGGTCGAGCGGCCGGTGCGCATCAACTGCATCAGCTCCGTGGCGGCGATGATCCGGCTCGTGGCCGACGGCTTCGGCGTGACGGTGCTGCCGCCCGCGATCATCCAGCGCGAGTTGCGCGAAGGCTCGCTCGAAGTGCTCGACGTGGAAAGCGGCTTCGCGCCGCTGCCGCTCGTGGCGAGCTACCGGCTACAGAGCCACCCGCTGCCCGCCCGCATCGCCGAACTCGCGGCCGAGCAGGCGCGCGCGTTCGTGCTCGCACTGGGGCCGGAACTCGAAGGCACGGCGGCGGGCAAGCCCGCGCGGCCTGCAAGGAAGCGAAAAACGCAGCGATAAAAAAACCTGTTCACTGTGTATTTTTTTTCTTGTTGGACCGAAGCGGCCCGCTCTCGCCACACTGCGCTATCCGTTACCCCATATGCGCAGGAAGACCCGATGAGCACGACAACGAACGCCCAACCCGGCCAGCTTTGCATCTGGACCGACACCGACCCGCAGGCCGAAGCCGATTTCAACGCGTGGTACGACCGCGAGCACATGCAGGAGCGCGTGGGCATTCGCGGCTTTCGCCATGCGCGCCGCTTTCTCGCCAACGACGGCCACGCGCGCCGCTATCTCGCGCTCTATGTGACCGAGTCGCTCGACGTGTTTCGCAGCGACGCCTACCACCAGGCGTTCACTGCACAGACCGACTGGTCGCTGCGCAACTTTTCGCGCATGAGCGACACGCAGCGCCGCGTGGGCGAACTGGCGTTCGAAGCGGGCGAAGGCGAAGGCGCGCATCTCGCGATCTTCGTGGCCGCGCCGCAGGCGCTCGCCGCCGCGGGCTGGCGCGACGCCGCCGACGAAGCCACGCACCAACCCGGCGTGCACGCGGTGCGCGTGTTCCGCACGGAAGCCACGCTTTCCGCGCCGCTCGCGACCGGCGGCGACGGCAGCGATGCCGATAACGACAACGCGCGCGCCGCGGCGCAAGACGCCGTCGTGTTCGTGGAAGGCAGCTCGAACGCGGCGGCGCGCGAAGCGGCCGAACAGCTCGCGCAAGCGGCCGGCGTGGCGCGCGACGCCGTGCGCGGCTTCGACATGCTCTGGCGCCTCGCGGCCTGACGTACGGAGGCCGCACGCGGACCGCACACGGCCGCGCGCCCCGCTCAACGATTATGGAGAACCCGATGAACTCTCTCGCCCAAGCCCCGACGATCGGGCGCACGCGCGCCGGACGCGGCCGTCTTGCGGGCGCCAGCATGATCGGCACCTCGCTCGAATGGTATGACTTCACCGTCTACAACACGCTCGCCGCGCTGGTGTTCAATCACCTGTTCTTCCCTTCGGTCGATCCTCTCGCGGGCACGCTGCTCGCGTTCTCGACCTATGCCGTGGGCTACGTCTCGCGGCCGCTCGGCGGCTTTATCTTCGGCAACCTCGGCGACCGCCTCGGCCGCCGCGCCGTGCTCATGCTCACGCTTGTGCTCATGGGCATCACCACCGCGCTGATGGGCGTGCTGCCCACGTACGCCACGGCCGGCATCCTGAGCCCCATGCTGCTGGTCGCGCTACGCTTCGTGCAGGGCATCGCGCTCGGCGGCGAATGGGCGGGCGCGGTGCTGCTCGCGGTCGAGCACGGCGACCAGAAAAAGCGCGGCCTGAACGCCTCGTGGGCGCAGGTCGGGCCCTCGTTCGGCACGCTGCTCGGCACGGGCTTCATCGCCATCATCACGCTCTCGGTTTCGTCCGACGCCTTCCTCTCCTGGGGCTGGCGCGTGCCGTTCCTCGCGAGCCTGCTGCTCGTGTGCTTCGGCCTGTGGGTGCGCAACAGCGTGGGCGAGACGCCGCAGTTCGAAGCGTTGAGCGAAGCGCACGCCACGGCCAAGGTGCCCGTGCTCGAAGTGTTCTCGCTGCACTGGCGCCGCCTCATCGTGGCGGGCGGCGCGCGCATCGGCTCCGACGTGCTCTATGCGCTGCTCGTCGTGTTCACGCTGACTTACGTGACCACGGTGCTCAACCTCTCGCGCTCGCTCGCGCTGACCGCCGTGCTCGCGGGCACCGCCTGCAACGCGATCGCCGTGCCGTTCTTCGGCGCGCTCTCCGACCGCTTCGGGCGGCGCCCCGTGTACCTCGGCGGCGTGCTCGCGGCCATCGTCTGGGCGTTCGGCTTCTTCATGCTGATGGACACCTCGCAGCCCGCGCTGATCGTGCTCGCCGTGGTCATCGGCCTCGTGATTCACGCCGTGATGTACGGCCCGCAGGCGGCCTTCGTGACCGAGCAGTTCCCCACCCGCGTGCGCTACGCCGGCTCCTCGCTCGCCTATACACTCGCCGGGATTCTGGGCGGCGGCTTCGCGCCGCTCATCATCGTCGCGCTGTTCCGCTCGTGGCACGCCTCGACGGCCGTTTCGCTCTACGTGAGCGGCGCGCTGATCGTCACCGGCATTGCGCTGCTCGCCGCCCGCGAAACCGCGCATCGCCCGCTCGAAGACTGACCTGTGCTTTTCCCCGGTGCGCCTGCTCAGGCGCACCGGACCCGGCCGCGCGCCGGGTTCGCTCCCACTTCATCGAACCACCATCATGACGACGCTTTCCTTCACCGTCCTTCCGGCCGGCGGCGCAGCCACGCCGCTCACGCTCGACATCGACACGCTCGTAATCGCCGGCTGGGCCGGCCGCGACGCCCACGCGATCCAGCATCACATCGACGAACTCGCCGCGCTCGGCGTGGCGCCGCCTTCGAGCACACCGCTTTTTTACCGCGTGGGCGCGGAGCAGCTCAACCAGGACGCCACCGTCGACGTGCTCGGCACCCACACGAGCGGCGAGATCGAGTGCGTGCTCATCGCAAGCCCGCTGGGCACGCTGGTGACAATCGGCTCCGACCACACCGACCGCAAGGCCGAGGCATACAGCGTGGCCGTGTCGAAGCAGGTGTGCCCGAAGCCGCTCGGCCGCGAGGCGTGGCGCTATGAAGACGTGGCCGGCCACTGGGACCGCCTGACGATGCGCGCCACGCTCGTGAGCGCGAACGGCGCGACGCGCGCCTACCAGCGCGGCGCCGTGGACGGCCTGCTGCCGCCCGCCGACCTGTGGCAGCGCTACACCGAAGCGGGCGTGCTGCCGCCGGGCAGCGCGATGTACAGCGGCACGCTTGCCGTGCAGGGCGAGATGGCCGCGATGGAATCGGGCGATGCGTTCGAACTCGAACTGCACGACCCGGTGCTCGAACGCAGCCTGCGCGCACGCTATGTCATTCGCGCGCTGCCGGTGGTGGCATAAAGCCGCCTGAAGCCGCCAACGTCCCACGCATTCACGCAAGGAACCCCATGTCATTTCTCCCTGCCACGCCCCTGCTGCAACTGGCCGCCGACCTCGACGCGGGCCGTTCGACGAGCCGCGCGCTCGTGGAAACCGCGCTGGAGCGCATCGCCGCCGAGGGCGGCAACGGCGGCCACGCATTCATCTGCGTCGACGCCGAACGCGCGCGGCGCGAGGCCGACGCCCAGGACGCGCTGCGCGGCGCGGGCGTGACGCTTTCGCCGCTCGCGGGCCTGCCGCTCTCGATCAAGGACCTGTTCGACGTGGCGGGCGAGCGCACCCGCGCGGGCTCGCGCGTGCTGGACGACGCGCCGCCCGCCGCCGCCGATGCGCCCGCCGTGGCGCGCGTGCGGCGCGCCGGGGCCGTGCCGCTCGGGCGCACCAACATGAGCGAATTCGCGTTCTCGGGCCTCGGCCTCAACCCGTGGCGCGGCACGCCGCGCTCGCCGTGGCGCGACGCCGCGACGGGCGAGGCCTGCGTGGCGGGCGGCTCCTCGTCGGGCGCGGCGGCTTCGGTTGCGGGCGGCATGGCGGCGGCGGGCCTCGGCAGCGACACGGGCGGGTCGCTGCGCATTCCCGCCGCGTTCTGCGGCCTCACCGGCTTCAAGCCCACGGCGCACCGCGTGCCCACGCGCGGCATGTTCCCGCTCTCCACCACGCTCGACTCCACCGGCGCGATCGCGCCCACCGTGGCGTGCTGCGCACTCGTCGACCGCGTGCTCGCGGGCCTGCCCGTGGACGGCGACGCCGCACGCGTGCGCCCGGCCGCGCCGAAAGGCCTGCGCCTCGCGGTGCTCTCGAACTACGTGACCGAAGGCATGGACGCGCATGTGGCGCGCGCCTGGGACGACGCGCTCGCGCGCCTCTCGCGTGCGGGCGTGCAGCTCACGCCGCTGCGCCTGCCGTTGCTGGAGCGGCTGCCCGCGATCAACCGCTTCGGCTTCTCACCGATCGAGGCCTACGCCACGCATCGCGGCCGTCTCGACGCGCTGGCGTCGCGCTACGACCCGCGCGTGCTCGCGCGCATTCGCGTGGGCGAAACGGCGAACGCCGCCGACTATATCGACCTGCTCGCGGCGCGCGCTGCGGCGATCGAAGAAGCGCGCGCGGCGCTGGACGGTTTCGACGCCTTCCTCATGCCGACCGTGCCGATCGCGCCGCCCGCCATCGCGGCGCTCGAAGCCGACCCGGCGCACTTCGCGGCAACCAACGCGCTCGTGCTGCGCAACCCTTCGGTGGTGAACTTCCTTGACGGCTGCGCGGTGTCGCTGCCGTGCGCGCGGCGCGGCGCGGCGCCAGTGGGCCTGAGCGTGGCGGGACTCGCGGAGAGCGATGCGCATGTGCTGAGCGTGGCGGCTGCGATCGAAGGCGTGTTGCAGAGGGCATTCGAGGGCGCGAGCGCGGGGTGACGGCGGCTCCGCCCGGTCGCATCAGCTAAGATACGGCTCCAGCTATCGAACCAACGGAGTGTTTTCAGTGATTCAGGCAATTCAACCGGGCGCCGTCTTCAAGGACAATCTCGCACTGCTGCCGGGCATCGACGGCATCGAGCGCATCGATCTCGTGGATGCTCAGGGCAGCGTCGTGGCGAGCATCGAGAACAAGCCCGGCAAGCAAGGCTCGCTCGCGGTCTACCACTATCTGCGCGAAGCGTTCGGCACGCTCGACGCCAACGCCGCCGAGCACGGCCTCGCCGTTTTCGCCGAACACACCGCCGACGCGCGCAACCGCCCCGGCGCGCACCCGAACGTCGACCGCCTGCTCGAAGTCGCTTCGGGCGGCGCGGCGCTGCGCATCGACGTCACCGCGGCAGCCTGAGCCGGGCTCCGGGTTCACCGGGTTCGCCGGGCTTTAAGCCTCGGCGCACCCGGGCTCAAGGCGGCCCGCAACGCTGGCCGTCTTTTCCCCTTCCTCGCGCCGGCGCGCCCGGGCCCTGAATCTCCAGCACGACCTGCTGAAGCAGCGCGGTAAAACCGTCATAGAACCCGCGTATCACGTTGCGCTCGTGCGTGAGCACGGCGAGCGGCGTGGTGATGGCGGGCCGCACCGGGCGAATATGCAGGCCCTCGCGCTGCATGCTGCGCGCCGTGATTTCGTCGACGATGGTCGCCCCGCACCCTTCGGCCGCCATCGCGCACGCCACGTAATAAGTTTGCACCTCGATCTGCGGCTTTGGCTTCACACCGAGCTGCGTAAAGCGCCCCGCGATGATGCGCCCGATGCTGTCGTTGGCCACGATGCCGATCAGGTCCTCGCCGTCGAGCGCCTCCAGCGCGAAGTCGCCGCCCGCCTGTGGCCCGAGGTACACGAGCTCGCATTCGCCGAGCGCCTGCGAGCGCAGATCGGGAAACGTCTCCTCGCCGTAGATCACCGCGAGATCGAGCTGACGGCTGCGCAGGCCGGAAACGAGCGCGTCGAGGTGATTGGTCTCGACCTCGCAGGTGACCGACGGGTAGCGCGCCCGAAACGCGCGAATCACGCGCGGCAGGATCGACAGGCCCATGCTGGGCAGGCAGCCCACGTGCAGCCGCCCTTCGGGATAACGCCGCAGGTTCACCGCGAGCGCCTTGAGCTGGTCGAGCCCCTGGTGCAGCCGGTCCACCTCGACATAGAGAATGTCCGCCTCCACAGTGGGATGCAAGCGGCCCTTCACGCGCTCGAACAGCTTGAAGCCCAGTGTGCGCTCGGCGTGTTGCAGCACCTTGCTCGCGGCGGGCTGGGTGACGCCCAGCAGCTTCGCCGCCTGGCTGATCGAGCCGGTCTGCCGGATCGCATGGAACACCTCGATATGGCGCAGGCGCATGGCGCGCTCCCCTCTCGTTGATCCCGCAACATATAACACAAGGTTATGTATCGGGGGGAGTCGGAGCGCTCACCCAGAGGGATAAATCCGCGCCCGGCCCGTTCACTCCACCGTGTCGTTCACGTCGGTCAGGCGGATCATGTGCGGGCGCACGCGCGCTTCGTCCTCGGGCTCCTCCTGCGCAGGCGGATGAATGAGCGCGTCGAGCCGCGCGCGCGTGGCGAGGAACTCGGGCGAGTTGAACTGCGCGTAGCTGCGCGGGCGCGGCACCGGCACCTCGATCAGTTCCTGCACCGCGCCGGGATGCGGCTTGAGCACGAGAATGCGATCGGCGAGATAGATGGCTTCGTCCAGATCGTGCGTGATGAAAAAGATCGTGATGTCGACGTTGCGCCAGATGTCGAGCAGATGCGCCTGCATCTTCGCGCGCGTTTGCGCGTCGAGCGCGCCGAACGGCTCGTCCATGAGCAGGATGCCCGGCCGGTTGGCGAGTGCGCGCGCAATCGCCACGCGCTGCTTCATGCCGCCGGAAAGCTGATGCGGGTACGCGTTCGCGAACTTCTCCAGACCCACGAGATCGAGCCATTGCAGCGCCTCGCGCTCGGCCTGCGCGCTGCCCTGCCCATTCATTCGCAGTCCAAACATCACGTTCTTCTTGACCGTGAGCCAGGGGAAAAGCGTATAGCCCTGAAACACCATGCCGCGGTCCGCGCCTGGACCGTTCACGGTCTTGCCGTTCACGCGCACTTCGCCCGAGGTTTGCGCTTCGAGCCCGGCGAGAATGCGGATGAGCGTGGACTTGCCGCAGCCCGAAGGTCCGATCACGCACACGAACTCGCGCCGGTGCGTGGTGAAGCTCACGTCGGCGAGCGCCGTGTGCTCGCCTTGCGGCGTGACGAAGCGCTTCGTGAGGTTGCGCACTTCGAGAATGGGCTCGCGCGCTTTCAGGCGTTCGAAGCGCGCGCGCACCGCATCGGACTGGAGGAGATAGTCGGGGACGGTTTGCGGATTGAACATGATGCGGTCCTTGATTTACCGGATGCGTTTTCGAGGCGGACGAAGGCTGGCGAATGTGGCGAACGCGGGTAAAAACGTCACGCCTTGAGCGTGCGGTCCCACGGGAACAGCTTGCGCCCGAGGAACGCGAGCACGAGATCGGTGCCAAGGCCGATGATGCCGATCATCATGATCGCCGCGTAGACGTTGTCGAAATGCTGGTAGCGCGCCTGCTGCGTGATGTACCAGGTGATGCCCGAACTCGTGCCCACCAGTTCCGCCACGATCAGGTAGGTCCATGCCCAACCGAGCAGGATGCGCTGATCGCGGTAGAGGTCGGGCAGGATGCCGGGCACGACCACGTGCGTGAGCAGCCGCAGGCGCGAGGTGCCGAGCGTCATCGCCGCTTCCAGCAAGCCGTATTCGAGCTTGCGCGTGGTGTTGGCGATGATGAGCACCTGCTGGAACAACGTCCCGATCACGATGATGGCGATCTTCGGCGCATCGTAAATGCCGAGCACGGCCACCATCAGCGCGCCGAACGCCGGGGCGGGCAAATAGCGGAAGAACTCGAAAAACGGCTCCTGCAAGCGCGCGAGCGCGCTATAGGTGCCGCACACGACGCCGAGCGGCACGCCGATCAGCGAGGAAACGACGAAGCCCCAGAAGATGATCTGCACGCTGTGCCAGAGGCTCTGGTGCAGCCACATGCCGTCCTGCGCGGCGGGGGGCGTCGCGAACGCGGTGTAGAACGCGCGCAGCACCTCGTGCGGCGCGGGCAGATACACCGGGTTCGCGGGCTGGCCCGCCGGCAGCGCGGCGTGGGTCTCGCGCGCATGCGCGAGTTCGTCGGCGAACACGGCCTTGTCCACACGCATGCCGGACTGGAAATAGTCCACGCTGCCCGGCTGCGTGATCAACACCTGCGGATGCCACACGAATGGCACGTAGCTCACCACGCACCACACGAGCACCGGCAACAAAAACGAGCCGAGGCCCAACATCCACTTGCCGCGCGGCGAGAGTTCGCGGCGCACCGCGAACCATCCGGTCTGGCTGATTTCGGCCATGATGTTCTCCTGCTGGATGACGACGTATCGACGTATCGACGCATCGACGGTCGGGAAAGGCCGCTTACTTCAGCGCACCGGTAAGCGACGGGTCCACGTACGCGCTCACGTCCTGCGCGCTCTTGTAGACCTGGTACTTCACGTTGAACGCGTCGGCGGCGCGGCTCGAACCGTAGAGCGAGCGAAAGCCGTCGGCCTTCACGTAGGCCTGTTGCGCCTCGGGCAGCGTGAGCAGTTTCGTGCCCTTGAGGAGCGGCAGATACTGCGCGGGCGTGAGACCCACGCGCGCGGCCATGATTTTCACGGCGTCGGGTTGCGTGGCCGGGTCGTCGATGTACTTCACCACGCGATACCAGACTTTCGCGAGCTTTTCGTAGTCGGCCTTGTGCGCGGCGAGGCTCACGGGGTTCACGGCGAGCACGTCGTAAATCAGGCCCGGCTCGTCAGCGGAGGTGAACACGGGGCGCGCACCCGGCACGGCGCGCTGCGCTTCGCCCGCGTTGGGCTGCCACGCGGCGATGGCGGCCACGTCGGATGAGGCGAGCACCTGCGGCGTTTCGTTGGTCTTGGCGTTCACGAGCGTGACGTCGCTCTCCTTCATGCCCGCGCGCTGGAGCGCGTCGAGCAGCAGCAGGTGATCGACCACGCCGAACTCCACGCCGATCTTCTTGCCCTTGAGGTCCTGGATCTTGCGCGCGGGCGGCTTGGCGATGACCATGTCGTTGCCGTTCGAATAGTCGGTGATGAGCGCCATCACGTTCTTCGCGCCGTTCGCGCCCATGGTCAGCGCGTCGCCGTTGGTCACGAGCACGGCGTCGAGCTTGTTGGCCGCGAAGGCGTCCATCGAGGCCGCGTAGTCGAACCAGTCGAACTTCACGTCGAGGCCCGCTTCCTTGAACCAGCCCTTGTCGATCGCGACCTGCCACGCGACCCAGCCCGGCCAGTCGCTATAGCCGATGCGCAGCGGCGCGGCGCTCGCGGCCTGCACGCCTGCCGCGAACAGGCCGGTGGCGAGCGCAAGCGCGCTGGCGGCGCGCAGCGCCCAGCGGCGCAGCGGCGTGGTGGCGTGGGGCTCGCTTGCGAACGAGAGGGGCATCGTCTTCATGGCGGATCTCCAGGAGTAAAGGTGCAACGGTTTGCTTGATGTGATGGCGTGGGGTTTCATGCTTCTGCGCGCTCGGCAACAGCGGTACCAGCGGCACCCGCGGCACGATAGGCGCGCCAGCCGCCGAAGGCGCTGATGTCGCGGGCGTTGGCAAGCGCGGCGCTCTCGCAGAGAAAGCCGAGCGCCGTGGCCCCGCTCGCGAGTTCGAGCGTGCCGATGCCAAGCGGCGCCGGTATGCCCGCGACGAACGAGCCGAACGCGGCAGTCGGCATCTCCCAGACTTCGACTTCGATTGCCGAGCCGCCTTCGTTCACGCGCACGAGGCCGGGCTTGGCGGGCGCCTGGGGTTGCGCTTGCGGTAGTGCGTAAAGGCGATAGGCGTTCGCGGTCGTCGTGGTTTCGACGAGGTGCGCGCCGCGTTCGGTCAATTGCACGTTGAGCGGTTCGCCGCTCAAGTGCGCGCCGACCACGGCCACGCGCACGGTTGATGGTGCAGCGTCGCGCGCAGGCGCTTGCGTTTCGCCAAGCCATGCGCGGGCCAGATCGAGCAGATACGCGTCGTCGTGTGCACGCGCAACGAACGTGATACCGAAAGGTTTGCCCGCATGGGTTCCCGTGGCGCACTGGCCCGCCGGCACGGCAAGCGCGCTCAGGTCGAGGAGGTTCACGAAGTTGGTGTAATAGCCAAAACGCGCATTCACGCCGATGGGGTCCGCCTCCAGTTCGGCCACCGTGGACGTGGTGGGCGACGTGGGCGTGACGATCGCGTCGATATGCGGCCACACGCGCTCGCTCTCCATGCGCAGCGCAGCCAGGCGGTCGAGCGCCGCGAACGCATCGGCCGCGCTCCAGCGCGCCGCGCCGCCCACGATCTCGCGCGTGACCGGATGCAGCGCCTCGGGCTGCGCTTCGAAGAACGCGCGGATCGCGGCAAGCCGCTCGGCGACGAACGGTCCTTCGTAGAGCAGCCGCGCCGTGGCGAGAAACGGCTCGAAATCGATTTCCACGAGTTCCGCGCCTGCTTCACGCAGTTTTTCCAGCGCTGCGGAGAATGATTCGGCATACGAATCATCGCCGTAAAATTCGAGCTGGGTCGCACGCGGCACACCGAGGCGCACACCGGCGAGCGAGGCGCGAGCGCGACCCGTGGGCTGCCAGGCGCGCGCGTAAGGGTCGTCCTGCGCCACGCCACGCGCGCTCTCGAACACGCGCTGCGCGTCGTCGGCCGTCTGCGCGAAGATCGAGACGCAATCGAGCGAGCGGCACGCGGGCACGACGCCCAGCGTGCTCAGCACGCCCTTGGTCGGCTTGAGCCCCACGAGCCCGTGGAAAGCGGCGGGCACGCGGCCCGAGCCCGCCGTGTCGGTGCCGAGCGAGAACGCGGCAAGGCCAAGCGCCACCGCCACCGCCGAGCCCGAACTCGAACCGCCCGAGGCATACGCCGGGTCGAGCGCGTTGCGGCACGCGCCATAAGGCGAGCGCTGGCCCGAGAGTCCCGTGGCGAACTGGTCGAGATTGGTCTTGCCAACGGGAATCGCGCCCGCCGCGATCAAGCGCTCGACCACGGGCGCGCTGCGCTGCGGCGTATACGCATAGGCGGGGCAAGCCGCCGTGGTCGGCACGCCCGCGAGGTCGATGTTGTCCTTGATCGCGAAGGGCACGCCATAGAGCGGCAGCGTGGCCGGATCGCGGTCCGCCAGCGCATTGGCGTAACGCATCATCTCGTCGCGCGTCAGGGCGCGAATCCATACACGATGCGGATCGTCGCCGCCGGTGCGCGCGGCAATGCGCTCGACCAGTTGCGCGGGCGTGAGGCTGCCGTCGAGGTAGCGCGCACGTAGCGCCTCGATCGTCATCGGCAGATCGTCGTTGTGCGGATTCATTGACATGCCGCCTCCTCGCCGCTCACGGCGGTTGCTTGCAAGGCGTGCGCCGATGCTTCGGATGCCACACGAATCACCATCAAACGTTGCCCTGCCGTTACGGCGTCGCCCGCCGCGCAATCGAGCGTCTCGATCACGCCGCTCGCGCCCGCGCTTACGGTCACTTCCATCTTCATCGACTCCAGAATCGCGACGTCCTGGCCTTCCTCCACACGTTCGCCCTCAGCGACGAGCAGTTTCCACACGCTGCCCGAGACATCGGCGCCAATCGCGCGGCAATCTTCGTCCAGCGCCTCGGCGGCGCGCGCGGCGCTCGCGGCATCGTCCGCCGCGCCTTCGGCCACGTACTCCGCCTGCCCCGCCTCGCGCCAGCGTTCGCGCTCCGCTTCGAACGAAGCCTGCTGCGTGGTCTTGAACGCCGCGATGGAGGCGGCCTCGTCACGCAGGAAGCGCTCGTAGGCGCCGAGATCGAACACGGATTCCTCGATGCGCAGGCTGCGCCGCCCCGCGAGGAATTCGCTGCGCCATTCGGCGAGTTCGGCCTCGCTCACTTCGTAAAAACGGATCTCGTCGAAAAAGCGCAGCAGCCACGGCTTGCCCGGCGTGAACTCGGCCGTCGTCCGATAGCGGTTCCACATCTGCACGGTGCGGCCCACGAACTGATAGCCGCCGGGGCCTTCCATGCCGTACACGCACAGGTACGCGCCGCCGATGCCCACGGCGTTTTCCGGCGTCCAGGTGCGCGCCGGGTTGTACTTGGTGGTGACGAGGCGATGGCGCGGGTCGACGGGCGTCGCGACAGGCGCGCCCAGATACACGTCGCCGAGACCGAGCACGAGATAGCGCGCGTCGAACACGATGCGCTTCACGTCGTCGATGCTCTCGAGCCCGTTGATGCGGCGGATGAACTCGATATTGCTCGGGCACCACGGCGCGTCGGGGCGCACCGACTGCATATAGCGCTCGATGGCCACGCGCGTGGACGGGTCGTCCCACGAGAGCGGCAAATGCACGATGCGGTTGGGCACGCGCATGGCGTCGACGGCGCGCAACACCGCTTCGGCATCCTGAAGATGAGCGATCAGGCGATCGAGCGTGAGCACGGCCGGATCGAAATGCACCTGGAGCGAACGGATGCCCGGCGTGAGGTCGACGATGCCCGGCAGGCGATGCTCAAGGAGCCGGTTCATCAGCGCATGCACGCGAAAGCGCAGCTTCAGGTCGAGCACGGACGGGCCATATTCGATCAGCAGATTGCGATCGCCCGAGCGGCGGTAAACCACGCTCACGTCGGCCGCGTCGTCGCGGTAAAGCACGCACTCGTGCGCGTTTTCACTCGCAGCGGCGGGCAACTTCGGCACAAAGCGCACCGTATCGCCCGGCCGCAGTTGCCCGAGCTTCCACAACTCCTCGCCAACCACCGTGACCGGGCACACGAAGCCGCCCAGGCTCGGGCCATCCGGGCCGAGAATCACGGGCATGTCGCCGGTGAAGTCCACCGCGCCGATGGCGTAGGCGTTGTCGTGAATGTTCGACGGATGCAGGCCCGCTTCGCCGCCGTCCGTGCGCGCCCACTGCGGCTTCGGGCCGATCAGGCGCACGCCCGTGCGGCTGGAGTTGTAGTGCACGGTCCAGCGCGCCTCGTAAAGCATGGCGATGTCTTCACGCGTGAGGAAATCGGGCGCGCCGTGCGGGCCGTCCAGCACCGCCAGTTCCCACTCGTGCGTGAGCGCGGGCACGCGCTCCTGCGCGAGCTTCGCGCCCGCCTCGCCCTTGCCCGCGCCGGGCGCGAGATGCAGCACGTCGCCCTTGCGCAGCGCGCGGCCCGCATGACCGCCGAACTGGCCTAGCGTAAAGGTCGCCTTGCTGCCCAGATAGTCGGGCACCTGCAAGCCGCCCAACACCGCGAGGCACGCGCGCACGCCTGCACCCGTCACGCCGCCGAGCTTGAGCACCATGCCCGCGCCCGCGCGCACCACTTCCCAGTACGGCACCGGCGCGCCATCGAGCGTCGCGGCCAGCGGCGCGCCGCCCAGCACGAACAGCGTTTCCATGTTGAAGCGCAGTGTGGCGCCGACCATCGTGAATTCGAGCCCGGCCGCGTCGGGCGCGTTGCCGAGCAATGCGTTCGCGAGGTTGAACGAGCGGTCGTCCATCGGGCCCGACGGCGGCACGCCCACGTCCCAGTAGCCCAGACGCCCCGGCGTCTGCTGCACGGTGGTCTGCACGCCGCCGTCGAGCACGTCGATGGTGTGCGGCGCGAACAGGAAGCGGCCGAGAAAGCCCGTGGTCTGCTCGCCCGCCACGAACGTTGCGCAGCCAACGATCGCGCGCAGGTAGTCGAGGTTCGTTTCGATGCCGTAAAGCTGCGTGCGCGCGAGCGCTGATCCGAGCTTCGCGAGCGCGGCTTCGCGCGTGGCGCCCGTGGCGATCACCTTGGCGAGCAGCGGGTCGTAGAACGCGCTGACTTCGGTGCCCGCGTCGATCCAGGTGTCCACGCGCGCGTCGGCGGGAAACTCGACATGCGTGAGCAGGCCCGAGCTTGGCTGGAACTGGCGGTTCGGATCTTCCGCATACACGCGCACCTGGATACTCGCCGCGCGCGGCGCAAGCGTATTGGCCGGCGCGAGCGTATCGAGCGGCGCGAGCGTGCCTTCGGCCTGGCGAATCATCCACTCGACGAGATCGACGCCGTACACCTCCTCCGTCACGCCATGCTCCACCTGGAGGCGCGTGTTCACCTCCAGGAAGTAGAACGCGCGCGTTTGCGTGTCGAACACGAATTCCACGGTGCCCGCGCTCGCGTAGCTCACCGCCTTCGCGAGCCGCACGGCGGTGGCATGCAGCGCACGGCGCTCGTCGTCACTCAGCCCCGGCGCGGGTGTTTCCTCGATCACTTTCTGGTTGCGCCGCTGCACCGAGCAGTCGCGCTCGCCCAGCGAGATCACCTCGCCCCGGCCGTCGCCGAACACCTGCACCTCGATATGGCGCGCATGCTCGACGAACTTTTCCAGGTACACGCCCGCATTCGCGAAATTGGTTTCGCCCAGGCGCGCGACCGAGGCGAACGCGGCTTCCAGTTGCGCGGCGTCGCGGCACAGCGACATGCCGATGCCGCCGCCGCCCGCCGTGCTCTTGAGCATCACGGGGTAGCCCAGCGTGGCGGCGGCTTCGAGCGCGCTCGCGACATCGGGCAGCAGGCCCGTGCCGGGCAACAGCGCCACGTCGTTGGCGCGCGCGATCTCGCGCGCCGTGTGCTTGAGGCCGAAATCCGTCATCTGCTCGGGACGCGGGCCGATGAACACAATGCCCGCGCGCTCGCACGCCCCCGCAAACGCTGCGTTCTCCGAAAGAAAACCGTAGCCCGGATGCACGGCCTGTGCGCCCGTGCTGCGCGCCGCCGCGAGTATCGCTTCGGCATTGAGGTAGCTTTGCGCGACGGGCGCGGGGCCGATGCAGACGGCTTCGTCCGCGAGCGTGACGTGCATGGCGTGGCGGTCCGCCTCCGAATACACGGCGACCGAGGCGATGCCCAGGCGTTTGAGCGTGCGGATCACGCGGCAGGCGATTTCGCCGCGATTGGCAATGAGGATCTTGTCGAACGCCATCGTCATGCCCCCCACACCAGCAAGCGCACGGGCGTCGGGTTATAGCCGTTGCACGGGTTGTTCAGTTGCGGGCAGTTCGAGATCAGCACCGTCACGTCCTGCTCCGCGCGCATTTCCACGTATTTGCCGGGCGCGGAGATGCCGTCTTCGAAGGTGAGCTTGCCAAGCGGCGTCACGGGCACGTTCATGAAGAAGTTGATGTTGCTGACGATGTCGCGCTTGCCGAGCAGCGCGCCCACGCCGCATGTGCAGTGCGCGAGCGCATTGAGGTAGCTGTCACGGCAGCTATGCATGTGGCGCTTTTCGAGCGCATAGCGCACGGTATTGCTCTCGGCCGCGCAAGCGCCGCCGAGCGTGTCGTGGCGGCCGCACGTATCGGCGGTGATAGTGAGCAGCGGCGCGCCGCGATTGGACATCAGCACGCTGCCCGCGCTCAGGTAGAGGTTGCGTTGCGCACGGATGGTGTCTTGCGCGCTATAGCGTTCCGTGGGGTCGGCGCTGCTGTAGAACAGCGTGTCCACGGCCTGGTTGCCTTCCAGATCGACAATGCGCAGCGTTTCGCCGCGCTTCATGTCGTGCATCCACGGTTCGCCCGCGGGCAGCGTGAAATCGGTATGGGCGTTGCACGCGTCGAGCGCGCTTTCGATGATCGGCATGACGGCTTCCTTGCGCTCAGGCGAACAGACGGTCGGTGTTGATGAAGCCGCGCTGGTTTTCCGCGCAGGCGTTGCGGCACAGGTCGTCGGCGCTCGCGCTGGCGTCAGCCGCATAGGCGCGCCATGCCACGAGCTTGACCGGCTTCGGCGTGTACTCGCCGTGCGGGTCGAGCGGATGCGGCGCCGTGGAGAACGCGGCCAGCGTGTTCATTTCGAAGCGCAGGTCGAACGCCGCGCCCGCGCGCGAGTGGCCCGGCACGAATTCGAGCGCGCCGTCGTCGCCCACGGCCACCTTGCTGAAGAAGTTCACGTTGGCCACGAGGTCGCGCGCGCCGAGGCCGTACTTCGCGAGTTCGAGCACGAGGCTGTCGCGGCCGTTGCGGATCATCTCGTTGCGATGCGCCTGGTAGCGCTTCTCGCCATACTTGCGCGCGAACAGCGCCGCGTCGCCCACGCCGCCGAGCGGGTCGTGCCAGCCGAGCGTATCCGCCGTGATCGAGGCGATCACGCGGCCCATGTCGGTATGGAGTGCATGGCCGCGCGTGAGATGGGCCGTGTGCTGCGCCTTGAGCGTGTCGGCCATGTTGTAGCGTTCGAGCGGATCTTCCTGGCGGTGAAACACGGCGGCGAGGTTCGCGCCGCCTTCGAGGTCGATCACGCGCAGCGCGAGGCCGCGGCGCAGGATGCCCGACCAGTGCGTGCCCGCGGGAATCACGGTTTCCCACAACACGTCGACGGGCGGCAGATCAGGCTGCGCGGTGGCGGAAGAGAAGCTTGACGGCATGAGGGCTCCTGGTTGCGAAGGGATGGGGCGTGAGAGGGCGACCGAACGACATCGCGACCTCCCGGGCTTTTATCCCTCCGTGGAGCCTCATCGCCGCCTTGCAGGCAAGGTGGGAGACGAGACCGGATTGCTCTCGGACCAGGCATCGAACACGCCGCACGGACTCGTGCATTACGCCGACCGGAACCCTAGCGATCCTAAGATGATGCAAATTGCTTCGCACCTCTCGCCAGGCTAATTAGCGAGTTCTGTGCCAGGCGTGCTGCGAATGGGGATGAACGAGGCTGCATGCGCCGTAGCGGCGCGAGATGGCGGGCCACGCGGGCTTCAGGGCGCCGCGTGCGCGCAATCGCAGTGCAGCGCGTGCACCACGTTGCGAGGTCAAGCACCGTGACGGGGCATCACGTGCATTCAATGCGGGCGCGAAGGCACGCGCAAGGCGGGCCAGGCCAATGGCATACGAATTGCGTTGGCATGCAGGTCTACCCACCCGCTCATGCATTCACTCGAAACCGCCATGCCTACGCCCTTCGCCACCCGCCTGCGTCAATTCTTTTATGCCATGCTGGCCGCGCGCTTCATGGAATTCGATCCGCGCGCGCCCGGCGACATGAAGCGCAAATAAGTAGAGCAACCCGCCGCTCACCCGGAAAGCTCCTCGAGCCGCACGCCATTCGTGCGCGGTCCGAAGCCGCCTATGGAGATCATCACCGCGAGCATGCACACGGTGATGCCCGCGAACACCCCGTTCACGCCGAAGTCGCGCAAGAGCGCGGCGATGATGAAGCCCGACATCATCGCGCCCACCCGGCTCGCCGAATAGACGATGCCATTGGCGCTGCAACGCACGGCCGTTGGAAACAGTTCGGCCTGATAGGCGTGATAGCACACCGAAATGGTCTGCCCCGCGAGACTGATGAGCACGCCGAGCGCGATGAGCGCAACGGGACCGCGCGCCTGCGCGAACAGCAGCCCGAACACCACGACCGCGAACGCCGAGCCGACGATGAGCCACTTGCGCTCGATGCGATCGGCCACGAGCATGGCGAGCAACGGTCCGCAAGGCAGCGCGACGGCGATCACAACCGCATAGAGCAGGCTCTTCGTGACGGTCACGCCCTGCCCGATCAGCAGCGTCGGCACCCAGTTCGCGAAGCCGTAGTAGCCAACGGCCTGGCACAGGTTGAACGCGATCAGCATGATGAGGCGCGAGCGGTACGGCGGCTGCCACAATTCAGCGAGCGAAGCGCGCCGGTGCGCGGGCAGCACGAGCGAAGGCGTCGGTTCGGGCAGCGCGTTGCCGCTCTCGCGCACGGCCCGCTCCTCCATGCGCGCGATCACGCGCTCCGCCGCCTCGGTGCGGCCGTGCGAGACGAGCCAGCGCGGGCTTTCCGGCACCGCGCGGCGCACGAACCACACGAGCGCCGCGCCAAGCGAGCCCGCGAGCACGACCCAGCGCCAGCCGTCGAGACCGAACGGCGCCAGCGGCACGAGCCACCACGAGAGCAGCGCCGCGATGGGCGCGGCGGAGAACATGATGGCCTGATTGAACGCCATCGCGCGGCCGCGCATGCGCTGCGGGACCATCTCCGTCACATAGCTGTCGATCGTGACGATCTCGATCCCCACGCCGATGCCCGTGATGAAGCGCCAGAGAATCAGCCCTTCCGCGCTGTGCTGGAACGCCATCACCACCGATCCCACCGAATACCAGAGCAGCGAGAACGTGAAGACGCTTCGGCGTCCGAACCGGTCGGGCAGCCAGCCGAGACAAAACGTGCCGATGAACAGCCCCGCGAACGTCGCGGCCACGAACGCGCCAATGCCGTTGAAGCCGAAGAACGCGGAGGTCGTGGTTTGCAGCATGCCGCTTTTCGCCATGCCCGGCGCGATGTAGCCCGTGAAAATGAGGTCGTAGACCTCGAAGAAACCGCCCAGCGATATCAGCAGCACCAGCATCCAGAGCTGCCGCGTGGCGGGCAGCCGGTCGAGGCGCGCGGAAAGCGCCGCCGCCGCGCGATTGCCAACGGGTATGGCCGTGACAGCGTCGAGCGGATCGTCCGCGCCCAGGGTTCGTTGCATGCTTGTCTCCGTGATGACGCCTCGTTAGGCGTCTTTCTTCTGAAAAGCCGAGCGTGTCCGCGCGGCGCGCAACGCGTTGCGCGCGCCACGATCCGACTACCTCGGCACTGGAACCGCTAACGTGCGCTTCGCCCGTGCTTCAGGGCGAGGCGTGCGCCTTCAGGCCCGCCAGCACCTCTTCGGTATGCTCGCCCACGCGCGCGAGCGGCTGGCGCACGCCGGGGCGGCGGCCGCCCATCAGCAAAGGCAGCAACACGACTTCGGTCGTGCCGCCGTCGTCGGTCTGCATGGGCACGAGTCCGCCACTCGCCTTCAGGTGCGGGTCGTCCAGCAGTTGGTCAGGGCGCACGATAGGCGCGTAGGGAATGCCGGCCGCTTCGAGGCGCGGCGTGAGTTCGGCCACCTGGTGCGTGGCGAGCACCTGCGCGAGCCGCTCCAGCAGTTCGGGCCGCACCGCCACGCGCAGTGCGTTGTTCGCGAAGTGCGGTTCGTCGGCAAGCTGCGGGCAGCCAATCACATCGCACAGCGTCACGAACTGCTTGTCGCTCACCGCGCCGATGAAAAGCTGCTCGCCGTCCGCCAGCGTGAACACGTCGTACACGCTCCACGCCGAAACGCGCGAGGGCATGGGCGGCGGCGCTTCGTGCGTCATCGCGTACTGCTGCATGTGTTGCGCGCTCAGGAACACGCAGTTCTCAAACAGCGCGCTCTGCACTTCCTGGCCGCGCCCGGTTGCGTCGCGCTCGCGCAGCGCGGCAAGCACGCCGATTGCGCCGAACATGCCGCCCATGATGTCGTTGACGGACGTGCCCGCGCGCAGCGGACGCCCGGCGGGCCCCGTCATGTACGAAAGGCCGCCCATCATCTGCACGACTTCGTCGAGTGCGAGGCGCTTCTCGTACGGACCGGGCAAGAAGCCCTTGTGCGAGACGTAGATGAGGCGCGGATAACGTTGCGCGAGCGTGGCGTAATCGAGGCCGAGCTTTTCCATGAGGCCGGGCCGGAAGTTTTCGAGCATCACGTCGCACTGGCCGATCAGCTCGACGGCGGCAGCCTGCCCCGCCGCGGTGTTGATGTCGAGCACCACGCTCTTCTTGTTGCGATTGAACGACCGAAAGAAGCCGATCCCGAGGCCCGGCAGATTGCGCGTCTTGTCGCCGCCGGGCGGTTCGATCTTGATGACTTCGGCCCCGAGGTCCGCGAGGATCATCCCGCAGGTCGGGCCCATGACCATGTGCGTGAATTCGATCACGCGCACGCCTTCGAGCGGGAGCCGGTTGGCAGTATTCATAAGGACCTCAAACAGATAAAGCGTGATGGACGGCGGCGCCGAAAGTTTTCGGCAGGCCGGCGCGCCAGAGCGTGCCGTGCAGCGTTTCGCCTTCCAGCCATTGCGCCACGCGCGCACGCAGCGCGAGCAGGCCTTCGATGTCGATGCCGGTGTCGATGCCCATGTCGGCGAGCATGAACGCGAGGTCTTCGCTCGCGGCGTTGCCGCTCGCACCCGGCGCATGCGGGCAGCCGCCGATGCCGCCGAGCGTGGCGTCGAAGCGCGTCACACCGGCTTCCAGCGCGGCGTAGACGTTGGCGAGCGCGAGTCCGCGCGTGTCGTGAAAGTGCGCGCACCAGAGGCGTTCGCCCGCGATCTTGCGCGCCGCCTCGAAGAGTTCGCGCACGGCGGCGGGGTTCGCGTAGCCCACGGTGTCGGCGAGGCTCACGCGGTCCGCGCCCGCGTCGAGCAGCGCCTGCATGCAGCGCAGCACCTGCGCGGGCTCCACGCGTCCTTGCAGCGTGCAGCCGAACGCCGTGCCGATGCCGCCTTCGATCAGCGTCTTCGCGCCGCTCGCGTCGCGCGCGGCGCGCATGCGGGCCACGTCGGCCACGACTTCATCGGGTGTCTTGCGCAGGTTCGCGAGGCTGTGCGCCTCACTTGCCGACAGCGGCACGAGCATCAGGTCCGCCTGCACTTCCAGCGCGCGCTCCGCGCCCTTGAGATTGGGCACGAGCACCGAAACGAACAGTTCCGGCAGCGTCTTCGCAAAGGCCACGAGTTCCGCCGTGTCGGCGAGTTGCGGCAAGAGGCGCGCGGGCACGAACGAGCCCACTTCGATCTCGCGCTGGCCGGCCTCGTGCGCGGCGCGGATCCATTCGATCTTGTGCGCGGTGGGCAGCACGCTCTGGATGCTTTGCAGGCCGTCGCGCAGGCCGACCTCGCGGATCTGGGCCCGCAGGGGTAATGGGGGCATGAAGGTGTCTCCGTTTTTGTCTCCAGCGATGTGCTAACTTTAGGCATTCCATGAAATACATAAAGCGGTATTTTGGAAGCTTCAAGATTCCAAACCGGAAACACAGAAAGGAGACGCCGTGCGCGACATCGACCTCAAAACCCTGCGCCTGCTGGTGAGCGTGTGCGAGCACGGCAACATGGGCCGCGCCGCGCGCGAGGAGCATATCGAGCCCTCGGCCATCAGCAAGCGCATTGCCCAACTGGAAAGCGAATTCGGCGTGCCGCTGCTCACGCGCTCGCGGCGCGGCGTGCAGCCCACGGCGGCGGGACTCGCGCTCGTCGAGCACGCGCGCAGCGTGATTTTCACGCTGGAGCGCGCGGCGAGCGACATCGCGGCACTGGGCAGCGGCCTTTCCGGCAGCGTGAGCGTGTGCGCCTCGGCCTCCGCGATCGCCGAGGCGCTGCTCGACGACCTCGCCTCCTTCATGCGGCTGCCCGCCCACCAGAACATTCGCGTGAACGTGGAGGAGCGCACCTCGCGCGAACTGGTGGAGCGCGTGCGCGACGGCGCGGCCTCGCTCGGCGTGTGCTGGGACAACGTGGAGCTTGGCGGGCTGCAAGCGCGCCCCTGGCGCGAAGACCGGCTCGTGCTCGCCGTGCATCCCGAGCACGCGCTTGCGAAGCGCCGCTCGATCTCGTTCGAAGAAACGCTCGATTACGAGCACGTTGGGCTGCCGCCTTCCACGGCCGTTCATACGATGCTGCGCCAGTCGGCGGCGCGCAGCGGGCGCACCGTCACCTATCGCGCCGTGGTGTCGAATTTCGACGCGTCCTTTCGCGTGGTGGCCGCCAATCTCGGCATCAGCGTCGTGCCCGAGGAAGTGGGCAACACATACGGGCGCATCATGGACGTGCGCACCATCGCGCTTACCGACGCCTGGGCGCGGCGGCGCTTCATCGTCTGCTTTCGCGCGTTCGACGCGCTCCAGCCCGCGGCCCAGCGCATGGTCGAGCATCTCGTCGAGCGCGCGGCGCACAAGCCACGCGGCGCAAGAAGCCAGGCACGGGCGCGCGGCCCGGCCTCGCTGTAAGCGCATATTCACGTTCGGGCGGCACAATGAGCCGCTCCACCTGAACTGCAAGGAGCGCGCGATGGCCCTTCCTTACGGCTTCGTCAAGGCGAAGATCGTTTCCACACCGCAACTGAAGTCCACGCGGCGGCCCCATGAAGTGCAGTACCACCTGCACTTCGGCATCACCGTGAACGGCGCGCCGTGGGACATTGCCGTGAACGTGGGCACCACCGACGCCGACGATCTGCTCAAGTACCAGCTCGTCTTCGACTTCCGCCACAGCGTGCTCACCACACTCAAGAGCACGTCGCCCGGATCGACGGACCTCACGGGCACCGATGCGCTGCCCGCGCTCGACTTCCTGCGCAGCGACTTCCTCGCCAAGACCGGCGCGTGGCGCAACAGCGACGTAATGGACGGCTCCGACCAGGTCGAGCCCGTCGCCTCGTTGCAGCGCCTTCTGTTGCGCGCGCAACAATCCTCGCTGGACGTGTACGTGTTCGGCCGCTTCTACAGCGAAGGCGACGGCGTGCACGACGTCCACATGAATCAGGGATCGAGGGGCGAATTCATTCACCACGCGGGCGACGACTCGAACGACCACAACGACATCTGGCAGGACGGCGCGCTGCTCGTCGATCTCGGCGAGCCCGAATGGGCCCTGTATGCGGCGGCGTTCGACCAGCAATACGTGCCGACCGACGATCTCGGCAACCCCGCGCCGGGTTCGCAACCGATCTCCTGAACGCAAAACGGGCGCATCCCGGTCAACGGAATGCGCCCGCTCGCGGCGCGGCTTACGGCAAGCCGCTTGAACGCTTAGAAGTCGATCTTCGCGTTCAGGCTGACCGTGCGCGGATCGCCCGGCGCGATGTAGTCCGAGTACTGGAACATCCAGTAGCGGCGGTTCGTGATGTTGTCGATCGCCGCGCGCAGCGTGACGTCGTGGCCACCAATGCGCGTGAAGTAGTTCGCGCCGACGTTCATGAGCAGGTAGCCGCCCGTCTGGAGATTGCCGGCCGGTCGCACTTCCGTGTTGCCCGTGAACTTCGCGTCGGCGGACAGTTGCAGGCCCGGCACGTACGGCATGTCATAGGTCACGCGACCCGCCGCCACGAACTTCGGCGCGCCCGCCACGCGGTTGCCGTTGAAGGACTGGCCCTTCGCGTACCACGTATCGAGCAGCGTGACGCTGCCCGCCACCTGCCAGCTACGGCCGAGGCGCACGCTGCCGCCCGCCTCGATCCCTTCGTAGATCGAATCGCCGTCCTGCACGTAGACGTTGTCGCTATTGGCATAGGCCGCGCCGCGCTCGATGCGGAACAGCGCCGCCGTCGCGCTCCAGCGCTCGTGCTCGCTCTTGACGCCCAGCTCGTACTGGCGCGAGCGCAGCGGGCGCAGCAACGAGCCGCCGTTCGCGTACATGCTGTCCACGATCGCGCCCTGCTCCAGCGCCTCGACGTAGCTCGCATAGAGCGTCGTGTTCGGCTCCAGCTTGTACATGAGCGCGGCGGTCGGGGTGACCACGCCGTTCTGGCTGTACGCGGCCGTTTTCGCGCCCGTGGTTGAATAGGTGTTCTGACTATAGTTCGTGTAGCGCAGGCCCGCGAGCAGCGACCAGCGGCTCGTGATCTCCATCGTGTCGCTCACGAACGCCGATGTCTGCGTGATATCGCTCGCGCGGTACGTTTCGAGCCCGCTGCCCGAGTAGTAGCGGAACGGATTCGGCTGGTACAGGTTGCCGATGCCGAGCACGTTATAGACTGAGACCGACGAGTAGTCGTTGGTCTGATGCTGGTACGCACCGCCAATCACGAGCTGGTGCGTGAACGGCCCGGTCTTCACCTTGCCTTCGAACATGCCCTGCCAGTAGATGTCCTGGTGGCCTTCGTCGCCGTTCCAGCGCGCGTCCTGGTAGTCGCCGGCCTGATTGAGCAGTGTGAGCGTGCTTTCGTTGCGATCTCGCGCCGACTTGCTGTAGCTGCCCGAGGTCGTGAACGACCAGTCGGGTGCGATCTGGTAGCGCACGCCCGCCGTGTAGAGTTGCAGGTTCGTGTTCAGATGCTGGTCGGTGCTGCCGAGCCAGTTGGTTCCGCCGCTGAGCACGGCGGGCAGGCTCGACGCCGTGTAGCTGCCCGTGTAGATCGCGGGCGTCTGGCCGCTGGAGCGGATCGTCTGGTAGAGCGCGTTGAACCACACCTGGAGGTCGCGCGTGAGCTGGCCGTCGAGCGCGAGCGAAACCGAGTTGCGGTTGTAGTCGCCGGCGTTATAGGTCTTGCCCGCTTCCTTCGTATAGTTCAGGCGCGCGCCGAACATGTCGTCGGGGCCGAAGCGGCGGCTCAGGTCGACGTGCGTGCTCAGCAGGCCGTCCATGCGATAACCCACGTCGAGGCTCGTGACCGGGTCCTTGCCCGGCCGCTTCGTCACGTAGTTGACGAGCCCGCCCGGCTGCGCGAAGCCGTACATGAAGCCGCCCAGGCCCTTGAGCAGTTCGACGCGCTCCAGTTGTTCGTAGGGCATGGTGATGCCGTACGAAATGAACGGATTGCCGTCGATGCGAAAACCGTTCTGCCAGTCGATGGGCAGGCCGCGAATCGTGATGTAGGTGGCCCAGGCGCTATAGGCGTTGCTGTTGTCGGTGACCGAGGCGTCGCCCGCGAACACGTCGCCGAGCTTGTAGACCTGGCGGTCGGCGAGATCCTCACCCGTGACCACCGTGGTCGAGAACGGCGTGTCGAGCTGCGAGCGCGTGCCGAGCGCGCCGCTGTTCACCGGCGCGCTCAGGTTCAGCGGCGAGTTCGGCACCGTGCTCGCGCTCACGCTCACCGCGGGCAGCGCCTGGTCGGTGCCCGCGGCACCGTTGCCCGTGGCGCTCGTGTTCTGGGACGGCGTTTTCTGGGCCCCGCCGTCCTGCGTCGAGGTCTGGGCAACGGCGGCCTGGGCCGCCGCGAAAGTCAGCCAGGCGGCAATATGCAACGGGCGATGCAGCGTGCGGCGCGCGCGGCGCGCGGGTTCTCGATGGTTCATGTCGTTTTGGGAAGGGTCGTCTCGCGGAATTTCTCAATGAGAAGCATTCTCATTTTCACTCAGCGCGCGATACTAACAAACCCTTACGACATTTCCTAGGGCTTACGGCGGCATTCGTCTTTCCTGACGGATTTTTGCGGAATTTGGTGAGAAACGGACGGTGGGGGGGGTGGGTTTGTCTTTTTTGTGGAAAAGTGCGCGGGCTTTCGTTGTTTGGCGCACGCAGCGCCTTCACCGGCGAGGCTTTGCAGGCCGTGTGAAGGGGGAATTCGTTTCCGGCACGACCACAAATATCGCGGTCGAGTCACCATGCGCCACGCCATGGCTTCGGCGTCAAAGAGTGCGATATGCGAGGCGTTCGCCGGGTCCGCCATCGCCCGATTCAGTGATCCAACGCCGTCCTGAGCGCTGGATAGGTGTACGTCACATCCCACTCAAGGTAGTGACCGGCGCGAAGTAGCCCGCAGTGTCAGGGACTAATGGGATATTGTTTGACTTGATATCGATTGTACGTGGGCCGGCCGCTTCGCGCGAATAACGGGCGAGCCCCAGTCGGGGGGCTGAGAAATTCGACATGTCCTCGTGGGTTACGTTCTCTCCTTTCATCTGGATATTGATTTCCTTTCCTGAATATCAAACCAGGGATGATTGAAACTGCCCTGCTGGAACGGGGAGTCATCCGTCTAGCTCTTGAGCGTGATCCCGTACCAGGAGAACCCGCTTAACTCCGCCAGCGAGCACAGCCACATCCATTGGCCTTCGACCATCGGACACGATGAGCGGTCCTTGTACACCGGCACCGTGCGCACCATGTCGAACTTCTGGCCTTTCTCCAACTGAAGAATGTCGGTCGCGCCACATTCCTTCGTCCAGCCTTCCCATAATCCCGTCTCGGGACACGTCATGCCGGTACGCAGGTTCATGTAGCCGTATTTCTCGCGCTTCTTGAACTGCTCTTCCTCACGCTTTTTCTTGCGCATCTCGGGGGTGAGGTACGGATAGGCGCGGGTAATATCGACCATCCAGAGCGTAGGCTGCGTACCTGCTGGCGCGTTGTCCGGTGGCTCCACATAGCTCACGTCAACATCGACTTGGAAACGGCTGTCCGCACGCTCATTCGCACGGAAGCGGTAGTTCCGGGTTTTGAAGGGAGATGGGACCGGCCCCATCTCATTGCCTTCGGAGCGGGAACCATCGTCCTTTATCCAGTAGTCCGCCAGGTCAAGCTGCTTTCGCAGAATGGAGGGCGTGATACCGCGAACCGCAGCATAGAAGTAAAGGCGAAAAGTTGACGGGACAATTGCAACTCGTGAACGATCTTCTGAGTAGTCGAGTGGATCATCTGTTATCCGAATCGTAATATCCGACGAAGGAATAGTGCTGTTATCGAACGAATACTCCTCGCCAATACCCGATTGTCGATATTTATCGACCAATCTAATTTTACCAAATTCAGCGTCACGTCCCCGGAATGGTTTGTCATCTCGCAATATCAACATGGCCTCTTTCAGAGTGTCCATTACTGATTTCTCCTGCTCAGGCGTTATCTGACTAGCCATTTCCGCTGACTCCGAGCTGGGTGAGGACACTCTCGTATTGCTTTGTGCATATGCCGGGATTGAGCACAAAAGCATGGTCAGCATCACCCCAATACTGTTTAACAGCATCCTCTGTCGCATATGCATCTTCCTCGTGATAATGACTACGATATCCCGGCTCTTTACGCTGCCCCATCAGCAGCGCCTGCTCTGGTGTCACGCCCCGCAACTTGCAAACCTCTGCCTGTACCTTGTCGGCGTCTGCAAGGATAGGTTCATATGGCTTGTATCCCTTTGCACTGGTTCTCGCATCAACGATGAACCACCAGTAGTAGAAGATAAGCATCCGGTGCACACCGATTTTTACAAGATCGTTGTTGGGAAATGGCGTTGCTTCGGCCATCTTTCTGACGGATTCAAGCACAGCACTTTCGAACATCGTCGCGATCCCCGGAAACTGCACGTAGTCCTTTGGATAAGTGCCATACAGCGACATCATCCAGAACGTCTGCTGGCAGTGCCGAGATTCGTGGTAAATCGTTTCCGCGAGGTCTCGCAAGTGATCGTCAAAGAGCATGCGTGAGATTTTCTTCTTCGTTTCATCCTCACTCATATCAATCGCATTAAGATCCCGGAACACCCTTTCAATGCTCGTTGACTTGACGATACCCATCAACCACTGTTTCGCCACAAAACCCGCCAGCATGACCCCATCAAGCGCGATCCCATATTGTGGAGCGTCGTCCGATGTAACAACCTTAATTGATGGCATCGCATCATCGGGCAAACCGAATGCCCCCGAGCACAACGCAGCCAACAGAGGTTTCCTAACTGCTCCCGCAATTGAATCCTGAATCACCGCAGCGGGCTTCGACCGCAACCCCGCCCAATCGAGCGAGGTCAGCGCCTTTTTCACCGCGGCCGTATAAGTCTTTGCCACTGGGTATTCGACATCGCTCCGCGTATGTTCGCTCGCAGGACTTGGCGCTGCGTTGCCGACATAGCGATAGGTGCGCAAGCCGAAATTCATCGGATCACACGTCAGAAAATCCGGCGACTGGCCCTTCGAAGTCGCACCGCTTTCCGGTGTAGAAGCCGTCTTTCCGCCAACTTGGGTCGTCCTCCTCATGACGGCAGACGGTGGCGGTGGCTCGGTTGTTGCATCGTGATAGACGGTCGTGTTCACCAGACCAATCACGTTCCCCGGCTCGCTCTGCGACATCAGCTCGATCAAGCCGAACGTTGCCACGTTACTCGTGGCCATCTGCATTTCGCCCAAGTCGTTCGTCACACCCTGAATGACCTGACCATCATCCAGCGTCAACCGGTACGGCTGATTGGGTATGGCAAAGCCGCCCTGGTTCTCGACCAGCACGTGATGCGCGGCCAGCCTGCCGGGGGTATCCTGCGTCACGGGGTAATCGACCGGCTTTGCCTGCGGGTCCGCTGTCGCGTGGTTGGCCGCATGGACAAGAAACGCGCCGTTTGTATGGCCGGTGATCCCCAGACCCAGCACGAGTTGCGCATTGTCGGCTTCCAGGACAATACGTTTGCCCTTGATGCGAATCTCGCCCTGTGTGCACAGCATGTTGATGACGCGCTGCGCGATCAGGTCCATCGTGCTGTCGCGGGATTCGATGTACACCGGCCCGGTTGCAATCAGCCGCATCACCTTCTGCGCATAGAAAGCGATCTTTTCGAGCGCCGACGCGAAGAACGACTTCCCGGTTGCGACTCCGAGGCTACCGCCCGCCGTGAGCGCGGTATGCCTGCCGCTGACGAAGTGGGCATCGTCTTCGGCGACGGCCTGAAGGCCTGCCGCGCTCGCCAGTGTGAGATGCGGCCGCTCGAACTCGGGGAAGTCGCTGGCTCCCGTGCTGGCCTTACCGCGCACTTCTGCGTTCGCCTGCTTGACCGACTGGACGACATCAGCCTGATCGCCGGTCGCATCCTGTGCGCCGCGTTGCTGCGCAAGCTGCGCCGCACTTTCGTGCACATCGCGAGCACGCGTTAGCCGCGCCACGGTCTCACCGTTCTCCTTGACCTTGCCCTGCGCATTGGGGCGGCCATCGGTGGTGAGAAACACGCCGTCCGCGCCCCGCATCGTCGCCTGTCCGTCCGTGCGTATCTCGGCCCCGATACCGCGCTCCTCCTGCCGTCCCTCGTTGCCGTCGATGCGCGTGATGTAGCCAAGGCTCAGGCTCGATTTCGCATGGTCGCTCGCAAGCTGAACCTGCTGCCTGCCATGGGTGTCGTCCAGCGCGAGATGGTTTGATCCACGGCCATCGGCCTCCCTGCTGCGCAGCCCTGACACCCACATGTTGCGCGACAGCGCCCAGGGCGGCGGATTGTTCTTTCCGCCTATGCTCCCTGCGATGTAGGGCATGTCGGGGTTTCCGTTGACGTGCTCCACCACCACTTCGCTGCCGATGCGCGGTACAAACGCCGACCCCATCTGCCGGTTCTGCCAGGGCTGCACGACCCACAGCCAGATGAATGATTTGTGGTCGAACTTCCCCTCACGGTCGGGGACGAGCTGGCAGCAAACGCGGCCCTGCTCGTCGACCCAGAGTTCGTGATCGTCCGGGCCGGTCACGACAGCCCGCTCCGAACCGATCACAGGCCACGGCGTGATGATCGGCAGACGGTAATGGCAGTTGTTCGCCGGCTGGATTTCGAACTCGCAGTCACAACGGAAGGCCTGGTCCGTACCGCTCGCCTGGTCATTGCACTCGATGGTCAGCGTCGTGGAGAGGACTACCCATTCCTGGTTGGCCTTCTTCATCGGATGGTTCACCAGTTCAAACGTGTAACCGGGGCGCAGGCCGCGCAAGTGGCCGAAGCCATTCGCACGAAACCCCTGGCTACGCATCGACTGCATGCGCACCGTCGCCACCTGCCGCGCCTGCTCGTCCAGGTCAAGGGGACGGCCATGAAGTCCCATTGATCCCTGGAGCGGCTGGCTCACATTGGCATACTCGTAGAACTCCTGATCGGCCTCCGCCGTGTCGCGGGGGTTCTCGTCACTCTCGCGCAGCGGCATGTTCGAGCGGCGCATGCGTGGCTGCATGGGGTCGTGGTCAACCGCCGTCGCCTTGCCTTCGGTCCAGCCGCTCGCGAACTCCAGTCGCTCGATGTGTTCCTCATCGATACGGTTCTCACCCGGCGCATAGCGCAGCGTCTCGTAAGCCTCGCCGTGCGGATGGAACGCGCCCATCGTGTCGGCAATGACGAGCCGGTGAAACCCTTCGCTGTGCTCGAACCAGAAGAACAACCCGGCACGTTCACACCAGCGCCTGAAGCACGTCCAGTCGGATTCGAAGTATTGCCGTTGCAGGTCACGCCTCGGGTAGTGATCGCCATGAAGCGGTCCCGCAATACGCCAGTCAATCGAGATCGGGTACGGGTGAAGCAGTTCGCCAATCGCTTCGATGATGGTGCGGTTCTGGAAAATCCGGTAGCTTTGGCCTTTTGCAGCCTTGGCCAGTGCCGGTTCGATATCAAACTCGTACACCATCGACCGGTTATCGCGCCGGATGAAGCGGGCAGCGCCGATACGTCCTGAAATCTCGCGCACATGGAAACCAATATTGCCGCGCCCGGTGTCGCCCGGCATGCCGGGAACAAATGTGCCCCGGCCCGGAACGTCAATCGATACCGTGACTTCCGTCCCCACCACCTTGTCCAGGTCGAGCGTGATGATGTCGGGAACGGACGGAACCCTGACATCGGTCCTCATACGAACGGTGTAGCGGTAGCGTTCGCCAAGGGCTTCCCTGCCATGCAGATGGATGGGAACGAGAACGCACTGCGTCACGCCCTCAGATGTGGCAGACGGCTGGACGCGGTAATACCAGTCCGGTCGGGGGCCTGGCGGTGTAAAGCGGGGCAGCGCAGGCCCGTCTATCGACATGGGTCTTTCGGGTGCCTCATATCGCTTCGGTTGATTGTGCTTGTGATTCCTCACGCACCCTCCCCGGCAGCGATGAGCATGGCTCCGCACGCGGTCCTGTTCCCGAGGAACGCCACGCGCACGCCATTGTGTGTTCGCGCGCCCTCCGCCTTGATGGGAAACCTGCCGCCGCACTTCGGGCAGTCAACCATGTGTCCGTCGAGCGCCACGCGGATACCCTTATGACTGAGATTCGGCGCGGCTTCGACAACCGTGCCACCGTGGTCCGTTGTATCGCCCTGGCGGGCAACTTCGTGTCCGGTTGCTGCATCCTTCATCTGCTGTTGCCTCCGTCAAGCCTGACCATGCGCTCTCCCATATCGAATCTGTGTTGCCGATACCACCACGTCGTTCCCGCCATCAATATCGGAAAGGTCCGAAACACACATGCAAATTGGATAAATTCCTCTCAGGGTGATAGACAGCAAGGTCAACTCTTTCAAGCTCATGCATATGCATATGCACCTCCAGCGTTGCGATCATGTCCCGTCGGCATACGCCGGGCTTCAAGCGCTATCACGTATCGGATCAGGTCATCAGGTGAGTAATCACTCTGGAACACCTCGACGCCCTAGAACTTCTTCGACCCGGAAAGCGTCACGCGCATCGGCATCCATATCAGCCTCTTAAAAATAATGGAGCAATCCTTAATAAATTGCGTAAAAAGATTCCGCCTGCACATCGTCTACGCTTGGGCTTAAAGTGCACCACAATCCAGACGACGCAACGAGCGCGCTCGTGGTCGTTGTCCGCCCTGCGCACCTACCCGGATAGCCAGTGCAGGAAAACCAGACGTTCCAGAAAGCAATTAAGAAGAGTTGGCAACCCGGAAGGAAACTACGTTACCAGCAGCCTCGAACGCCTCTCCGACAAGGCCGGCCCATTGCATAGGCGCGCATCAGGGAGACACGGCCGGGTTTCGCAGGCGTATCGGTGCTGAGATTGCCTGACCGCCAAGCCTGGGCCACCAATGCTTCGGAGGCGACGATACCAAGTGCCGGTGCGAGCGGCCTGAAGGCTCGCGAATTTGCGCGGCGTCAGCTACAACGTACGCAATATCGGTTCGCGACCGAGGCTCCCGTGTGGCACCAAGTCTGCGTCCTGGATGATTTCAGAACATTCAGAAGAAGTCCTATCGCGTGATTTTCCTCGAATACCCACGAGGCTCATCAAAATCGGACACCAACAGCACGCCCTCGCCCCCACCGCCCTGCCTCTACGACCCAGCCGCGCCCCTACGCCGCCCGCCGCGCCCGCATCCCGCTCCCAGCGGCGTCCCCCGCCATCGACTCGCGCACACAGCGCGCAAACTCCTGCGCGGCCGGCTGAACCGTCGCAGGCAAGCGCAGACAGATCGCGAACGGCGGCAACGCGGGCAAGCCATACGCTTGCGGCGCGAGCGTCTCCAGATCGGCCGGCACGGTCGAGACAAGCCACGTCGTGATCGCAAGCCCCGCGCGCACCGTGGCGGCGGTCGCCTCGATATTGCCGCTCTCGAACACCGTGCGCCACGCAATGCCCGCGTCCGCGAGCGCCCCGAGCACCACCGGCCGGAACGCGCAACGCTCGTCCACCATCGAAAGCGGCAGCGGCCGCTTCTGCCACGCGTCGCTGTCGCGCCCCTTCACCCACACCAGCGGCTCGATGCGAACCACTTCGCCCTGGGCTTCGCTCGCAATGGACTCGACCAGCGACACGTCCACGCGGCCGCTATTGACCGCCTCGCTCAGTTCCGGCGACGCGCCGCACACGAGCGAAATCTCGACGTGAGGATGCGCCTCGGCGAACGCCTTCATCGCGGGCGCGAGCGGCGTCACGAGGTCGTAGGGCACGCCCACGCGCAGGCTGCCATGCAGCGGGCGGCCGGTCATGTCGGCCCAGATTTCGTCGTTCAACTTCAGCAGTTGGCGCGCTTTCACGAGAAACTGCTCGCCGTGACGCGACAGTTCCAGCTTGCGCGCCTTGCGCACGAACAGCAGGCAATCGAGCAGGTCTTCAAGCCGCTTCACCTGCTGGCTCACGGCGCCCTGGGTCATGTGCAGCCGATTCGCGGCAACCGTCATGCTGCCGCTTTCGGCGACGGCAACAAAGGTCCGGATCAGGTCGAGGTCGAAGTTTCGGGTCATCGACACATTATGCAACGTAATGGATTGCATCAAGATTATTGCCTTTGATGATGCATGGGCGATCCGTACAGTGCAAAGATCATTCACGCGGACCTGCACCGATGACCTCGATCCTCCCGCTTCTGCTGTTCGTCGCCGTCGCGACCATCACGCCCGGCGGCGCGACCACGCTCGCCACCGCTTCGGGCGCGCGCTTCGGCTTCGCTCGCTCGATGCCGCTGATGCTCGGCATCGCCATCGGCCTCGCCTTGCTCGCCGCCGTCGCCGCGCTCGGGCTTGGCGGCCTGCTGCTCGCGCTGCCGTCCCTGCAAACGGCCGTGAAAGCGCTTGGCTCGGCGTATCTGCTGTGGCTGGCGTGGCGCATCGCGCGCAGCGGGCCGCCCAACGCGAGCGCGGGCCCCGCACGGCCGGTTACGCTCGTCAACGGCCTGCTGCTCCTGTGGCTGAACCCCAAAAGCTGGGCGATGACGGTGGGCGCGGCCGCCTCGTTCGCGTTGCTTGCCAGCAGTCCGAACCGGCTCGCGCTGCTGCTTGGCGCGACATTCGGCGTGGCCGCGTGCGCTTCGCTTGCGCTATGGTGCGCGCTCGGCGTGCTGTTCGCCCGGCTCTTTCGCACGCCGCGCCACTGGCGCATGCTCAATCTCGCGATGGGCGTTCTGCTCGCCGCTTCCATCATTCCAACCTGGAGATAAGGATGCCTGATTATCCGTTTGCCGATTCATTCGACCTTGAAGCCGCGTTCGCCGAGGTGTCCGAATACTGGTCGCCGAAAGTCGTCGCCCAGGTCAACGATCAATACGTGAAGATCGCCAAGGTGCGCGGTCAACTCGTGTGGCACGACCACGCGCACGAGGACGAACTGTTCTTCGTCGTGCGCGGACATCTGAAGATCCAGTACGAGGGCGGGCGCGTCGTCGATCTGCCCGCGGGTTCGATGCACGTGGTACGGCGCGGCACCCTGCACAACCCCGTTGCCGACGAAGAATGCTGGCTCGTGCTGATCGAGCCCGTGCAGACGAAGCACACGGGTGATGTGGACTCGCCGTTGACGAAGACCATCGAGGAGCAGTTAAGCGGGACGCGTTGAATCCGGTATTCACAGCGCCTGTAGATTTTCGCCTCAACCGTCAAGAACGTGATACGCACCGCATAACGCGGCGCGCGTGCCCGGTTGTGCCTGGCCACGTTCGAGCGGCCCGAAACGGCTTCTATGACATGATCGGCGCGTCCTGCAACCGGAACGCGACCATGCCCCGTCTGCCCCACGCTCTTGCCTGTCTGAAAGCCGGCGCGATCGCCGCCACGCTCGCACTCGCGGCCGCGCCGCTCGCCATTTCCCCCGCCGACGCCTGCACGCGCACACTCTATGTCGGCGACAGCGGTCTGGTCATCACGGGGCGTTCGATGGACTGGTCCGAGGACATGCGCTCGAACCTGTGGGTGTTTCCGGCCGGCATCGAGCGCACGGGCAACGCGGGGCCGCGCTCGCCGCGCTGGCGCTCGAAGTATGGGAGCGTCGTGGTCTCGGGCTACGACATCGGCAGCGTGGACGGCATGAACGAGCGCGGCCTCGTCGCCAATGCGCTTTACCTGGCCGAGACCGATTACGGCAAGCCCGATTCGGGCCATCCACCGCTGTCCATCAGCCTGTGGGCGCAATACGTACTCGATAACTTCGCCACGGTTGGCGAAGCCGTGGCCGCGCTCGGCCGCGACCCGTTCCAGATCATTGCGCCGCCGCTGCCCGACGGCAAGCCGATCTCGATCCACCTCTCACTTTCCGACTCGCAAGGCGACTCGGCGATTCTCGAATACATCGACGGCAAGCTCGTCATCATGCACGACAAGGCCTATAAGGTGATGACGAATTCGCCGATCTACCCCGAGCAGCTCGCACTCGATGCGTACTGGAAAGGCGTGGGCGGCCTCGCGTTCCTGCCCGGCACGAATCGCGCGGCCGACCGCTTCGTGCGCGCCTCGTTCCTGCTCGACGCGATTCCCAAGAAGCCCGATCCCGCCTATATGGCGGGCGTGCCGCAGCAAAATCCCGCTTACCAGGCGGTGGCGAGCGTGATGAGCCTCATGCGCTCGGTGAGCGTGCCGCTCGGCATCACCACGCCCAACATGCCGAATCTTTCGTCCACGATCTGGCGCACGGTCGCGGACCAGACCGATCTCGTCTACTACTTCGACTCCGCCACGCGCCCCGACACTTTCTGGATCTCGCTGCGCAAGCTCGACCTCAAGCCAGGCGCCCCCGTGATGAAGCTCACCATCGACTCGGGCCAGGTTTATTCGGGCGAGGTGTCGGGCAATTTCGTGGCCACGACGTCGTTCAAGTTCATGCCCGCGCCCGCGCCTTGAGCGCGATGACCTTCCCGCTCGCCCCGCAAGCGCCCGCGCTCATTTCGCAAACAACTGGCCGATGTCCTTGAACGCCTTGAATTCGAGCGCATTGCCGCAGGGGTCGAGCAGGAACATCGTTGCCTGTTCGCCCACCTGACCCTGAAAACGCACGTACGGTTCGATCACGAACTGCACGCCGAAGGTTTTCAGGCGCTCGGCCAGCGCCTCCCACTCGCTCCATCCCAGCACGACGCCGAAATGCGGCACGGGCACGTCGTGACCGTCCACGGGGTTCGTGTGGGCGTGCTCCTGCGAGGCCGTTTTCGGATGCTCGTGAATCACGAGCTGATGGCCGAAGAAGTCGAAATCGACCCATTGCGTGCTGGAGCGCCCTTCGGCGAGGCCGAACACGCGGCCGTAGAAGTCGCGCGCGGCGGGCAGGTCGAAAACGGGAATCGCGAGGTGAAACGGCGACAGCGACATGGCAAGTCTCCTGTGTACTGTGTGCTGTGTATGGGGAACGGTTGCCGCAATGGTAGACACACTCAAGCAAAAACAAAATCAATATATAATTTTCCGATACACAAATTATTTTGATGAATGATACGCGAGCTCAAAACCCTCGTTGCGGTAGCGGAGCAAGGCACCTTCGCGGCGGCGGGGCAAAAGATCGGCTTGACCCAGGCGGCCGTGAGCGCGCAGATGCAACGGCTCGAGGCGGAGCTGGGCTTCGCGCTGTTCGACCGTGAGGGCCGCGCCGCGCGCCTGAACGCCATGGGCCAGCAGATCCTCGCGCAGGCCCACGAGGTGATCCGCCTCTACGAGAACCTGAGTTCGAGCGCGGCCGGGCCCGCGGCCACGGGGCGCGTAACGCTCGGCGCCATCGCCTCCGTGCAGCGCGCGCTGTTGCCGGCGGCGCTGGCCGAATTCCATCGTCGCTGCGCGGGCTGCCGCACGCGCGTGATTCCGGGGCTCTCCATGGAGTTGATCCATCTCGTGGACGCGGGCGAGATCGACATGGCCGCCATCATCCGTCCACCGTTCGCAGTACAAAGCGATTTGCGCTGGACCTCGCTTGCGCGCGAGCCCTTCCGGCTGATCGCGCCGCGCCACGTGAAAGGCGGTGACTGGGCCGCGCTGCTGGCGAGCCAGCCCTTTATCCGCTACGATCGGGCCTCGTTCGGCGGGCGCCAGGTGGACCGCTTTCTGCGCCGCATGCATTGCACCGTGCAGGACGTGAGCGAGCTGGACGAGCTGGAAGCCATCGTCGAACTGGTGGCGAACGGCGTGGGTGTCGCGCTGGTGCCGCAAACCGTGGCGTGGCGGCGTTGGCCCGCGAAGGTGCGTGCGCTCGATCTCGGGCAGCACACGTTTCATCGTGACATCGGCCTCGTGCATCGCGCACCGGGCACGCTGGGCGAACCGGCGCGCCTCTTGATCCAGCTAATCGAATCGTGCGCCCGCGAGCAGCTTGCGGGCGCGCCGCAATGAATCCGTCCTCCCCTTTCCCCACGCTGGAGCAACAGACTTGAGCACTCCCGAACAACTGCTTTTCCTGCCCGGCGCATCGGGCAACAAGGCTTTCTGGCAACCGCTGTCCGAGCGCCTCGCCACGCGCGCGGCGCGCGAGTTCGTGGGCTATCCGGGCTTTGGCGGCGAACCGGCGGACCCGGCCGTTGCCAGTATCGACGACATCGTCCGGCGCGTGGTGGCCCGCATCGATCGGCCCACGGCGTTGGTCGCGCAGTCGATGGGCGGCGTGATCGCCGTGCGCGCGGCGCTCGACAAGCCGCAACTCGTCACGCATCTCGTGCTGACGGTCACCTCGGGCGGCATCGACACCGCCGCGCTCGGCGCGCAGAACTGGCGCGCGGGCGACACAAGCGCCTTCCCAAGCTGGTTCGTCTCGTACCACGCCGACCTCTCGGACGACATTGCGCGCCTCACGCAGCCGGCGCTGCTGCTATGGGGCGACAGCGATCCGTTGAGTCCGCTTGCGGTGGGCGAGCGGCTCAACGCCCTGCTCGGGAACGCCACGCTGCACGTGGTGCGCGGCGGCGAACACGATCTCGGCAGCGTCCACGCCGAGGCGCTGGCGCCGCTCGTGGACGCCCATTTGCTGGCGCGCTGAGCCCGCAGCGCCGCCGGGCAGCAGGGGCGCGATCAGTCGTTTCAACCAAATACGTCCACAAATACATTAGAAATAACTGGACGAAAATCAATACGATTGCGGAAATCACTGGATCGCGTGCAGTTACCCAGGCGCGATCACCGCCTATCGACTGAACCGCCCCCGACCACAGGAACGCCCATGCCGCGCCCCATCGCCGCCCGCATCCAGCCCGACGCCATCCGCCACAACCTGCAACTCGCGAAGCAGACCGCTTCCGGCTCGCGCGCCTTTGCGGTCATCAAGGCCAATGGGTACGGTCATGGCATCGAGCGGATTTACCCGGCGCTGGCCGGGGCGGACGGCATCGCCCTGCTCGACCTCGATGAAGCCGTGCGCGTGCGCGAGCTGGGCTGGACCAAGCCGCTGCTGCTGCTCGAAGGCGTTTTCGAGCCCGCCGACGTCGAACTGGCTATCGCGCACCGCCTCACGGTGGCCGTGCATTGCGACGAGCAACTCGACCTGCTCGCGGCCGCCAGGCCCGAATCGTCGCGTGGCCCCGTCGACATCCAGTTGAAGATGAACTCGGGCATGAATCGCCTGGGCTTTCGCCCGCATGCGTATCGCGCCGCGTGGGAACGCGCGCGCACCCTGCCTTCGGTCGGCGCGATCGGCCTCATGACGCACTTCGCGAACGCCGACGACGGCCAGATCGACTGGCAGCTCGACACCTTCGACGCCGCCGTGCAGGACCTGCCCGGCGAGCAGTCGGTGTCGAATTCGGCGGGCGTCCTTTGGCACCCGCGCGCGCATCGCGACTGGGTGCGGCCCGGCACGATCCTCTACGGCGCGTCGCCCACGGGCGTGGCGCGTCATGTGGCGGGCATCGGGCTGCGCGCGGCCATGACGCTCACGAGCCGCATCATCGGCGTGCAGACGCTCGCGCCGCAGGAGACCATCGGCTATGGGCGCACGTTCGAGGCCGACCGGCCCATGCGCGTCGGGGTGGTCGCGTGCGGCTATGCGGACGGCTACCCGCGCCATGCCCGCAGCGGCACGCCCATCGTCGTGGGCGGCGTGCGCACGCGCGTGGTGGGCCGCGTCTCCATGGACATGCTCACCGTCGACCTCACGCCCTGCCCGCAGGCGGGCATCGGTTCGAGCGTCGAGCTGTGGGGCGACCAGGTGAGCGTGGACGACGTGGCCGAGGCGTCGGGCACGATCGGCTATGAACTCATGTGCGCGCTCGCGCGGCGCGTGCCGGTCGTCGTGACCGACAACACGGAGCACGCGCTCGCCACACAGGCACAAGGCGAGAGCGTGGCCGCCTGACGGCCACACACAAGCCCGCCCCGCGCTCGTTGACGAAATATCGTCAATCTTCCGGTTGAGCCACGGCCTTGGGTCACCTATTTTGGTGATGACACGCGCAGCGCATTGCACGCCGCGCAACGGCATCCCACCAAGGAGACACCCGTGGCCGACCAGGAGACTCAAGACTACGCGCCGCATCACGCGGATTACCGGCTCATCGGCGGCGCGGGCGAACGCGCGCGCGCCGCGGGCCTCGTCAACGCGGACTGGTACCGCTGCGCGGTGCCGCGCCCGGTGATGAAGCAACTCATGCAGCGCGGCGACGCGCGCGCGATCCGCGACACGGCGATCTGGTACGCGGCGATCATCGCGAGCGGCGTGCTGGCCGGGTTGCTCTGGCATGCGCATTCCTGGTGGGCCGTGCCCGCCTTCCTGCTCTACGGCACGCTCTATTGCAGTCCCGCCGATTCGCGCTGGCATGAATGCGGTCACGGCACAGCGTTCAAGACACGCTGGATGAACGACGCGCTCTATCAGGTCGCCTCGTTCCAGGTGTTGCGCTGCGCGACGATCTGGCGCTGGAGCCACGCGCGCCATCACACCGACACGCTCGTCGTCGGCCGCGATCCCGAGATCGCCGCACCGCGCCCCACCGACTGGCTCTCGCTCGCGCTCAACCTCTGCGCGCTCAAGCACGCCTCGAACGAACTGCCGCGCATGGTTCGCGCCGCGTGCGGGCGTTTGAGTGCGGAGGACCAGAGCTTCGTGCCCGCCTCCGAATGGCCGAAGGCGATACGCGAAGCGCGCCTGAGCCTGCTCGTCTATGCGATCGTGATCGGCCTGTGCGTCGGCTACCGCACCATCCTGCCGCTGCTCTATATCGGCTTGCCGAGCCTCTACGGCGCGTGGCTGTATCTCTACTTCGGCCTCACGCAGCACGCGGGCATGCCCGAGAACGTGCTCGACCACCGGCGCAACTGCCGCACGGTGATGATGAATCCCGTGTTCCGCTTTCTCTACTGGAACATGAACTATCACGTCGAGCATCACATGTTTCCGATGGTGCCGTTTCATGCGCTGCCGCGCCTGCACGAAGTCGTGAAGACCGACATGCCGCCGCCTTATCGCAGCAGCCTCGCCGCCTACGCGGAAATCATTCCGGCGCTCGTGCGGCAAACGCGCGACCCCTCGTATTACGTGGCGCGCCCGGTGCCGGGCCACGCGGAAGCCTGAACCCTTGCGCGCGCAACCATTCGACAAAAGATTCAGAACAGGAGACGACACATGACGCAATGGATCGAGGCAGCGGCATTCGACGATATCGAAGACGAGGACGTCATGCGCTTTGACCACGGCGGACGCACCTTTGCGATCTACCGCGTGGAAGACCAGGTGTACGCAAGCGACGGGCTCTGCACGCACGAGCACGTGCACCTGAGCGACGGACTCGTGATGGGCCATGTGATCGAATGCCCCAAGCACAATGGCCGCTTCGACGTGCGCGACGGCCGTCCGCTGTGCGCGCCGGTATGCGAAAAGCTCGCGACCTATCCGGCCAAGGTGGAAGGCGGGAGGATCTTCATCGAGGTATGAGCGATGAAGCGGCGCACCCGGCCGATGCGAATCGCTGAAAAACCACGCAAACGTTAGCGTGGGGCGCGCCGATCGTTACGGTGTATTAAACAGAAAAAATTGAGCACTCTCTCGCGCCCATGTAACGAGAATGACATAAATAGTCATTAGCGTGCTGGTTCTCCATATTAATCGGAATGGATAGCCATGCATCCCGCGCTCGCGCAGTTTCGTCGTCCGGGGCCTTCCATGGGCCCTCGCAGCGCCGGGGAACTGGCTCAGGAAGTGCCGGCCATCGACGCGGCGGATTCCAATTCGCTCGTCATGGAGATTTTCTATTCGCGCCGCGACATGGCGAGCCTCGCGGTGATCGACAACGATCGCCCCATCGGCCTGATCAATCGCGACATCTTCCTCTCGCAAATGAGCAAGCCGTTTCATCGCGAGCTCTACGACAAGAAGAGTTGCATCGCGTTCATGGACAAGGAGCCGTTGATCGTCGATGCGGAAATGAGCATCGAAGCGCTCACCTTCAAAACGGTGGAAGTGGGCGAAAAGGCGCTGGTCGACGGCTTCATCGTGACGCGCGAAGGCCGTTTCGCGGGCGTGGGCAATGGCCTGCGGCTGCTTTCCATCGTGGCGGAAATGCAGGCGGAGAAGAATCGCCAGATCATGCAGAGCATCGAGTATGCGAGCGTGATCCAGCAAGCCATGCTGCGCGCCTCGCGCGAAACGCTCGGCAGCATGCTGCCCGACGCGGCGCTGCTATGGGAGCCGCGCGACGTGGTGGGCGGCGACTTCTATCACTTCGCCGCGTTCCCCGACGGCTGGTTCGGCGCGGTGGCCGACTGCACGGGGCACGGCGTGCCCGGCGCGTTCATGACCCTGCTCGCTTCGGCCTCGCTCTCGCAGGCGCTCGAACAACTCGGCCCGCGCAACCCGTGCGCGCTGCTCGCGGCGGTCAATCGCAACGTCAAGGCGCTGCTCGGCCAGATCCACGGCGCGGGCGACGCCCCGCAGTCCAACGACGGGCTCGACGCCGCGTTCTTCTGGTTCGACGCGGCCCGCCAGCAACTGCAATTCGCGGGCGCGCGTGTCGCGCTGCATGTGCTGCGCCCCGCTGCGCCGCAGTTCGAAAGCATTGCCGGCGACCGCATGGGCGTGGGCTACGTGGACAGCCTGGCCGATTATGCGTGGGCCCAGCACGCCGTCGATGCGCCGCAAGGCAGCCTGCTGTTCGTTTCGACCGACGGCTTGACCGACCAGATCGGCGGCCCGCGCAAGATCGCATTCGGCAAGCGCCGCGCGCTTGACCAGATTCTCGAACGGCGCGACAACGCCGCCTCTTCCATTTGCGCGAGCCTGCTCGACGCGCTGGCCGACTGGCAAGGCAAGCAGGCGCGCCGCGACGATGTCACGCTTTTCTTTGCACGTGTTTAAGGTAGTCCAACCATATGTCTGGAATTCTGGATCAGAACTGCTGCTTTTTTGAAATTGCCCAGAAGCGCAATTTGCTTTTCTATCACAAAGGGTATTTCTCGCACAGCATCGTCGCCGCCATGAGCGAGGTTGTGAAGCTGCAACTCGAAGTGGCGGGACTGAGCACGGCCACGCGCCGCAAGATCTTCTCTTCGTTCATCGAACTTTCGCAGAACATCGTGCACTACTCGTCCGATGCGATCACCGAGGGCCAGGGAACGGGCGGCGCGATCCGCGAAGGCGCCATGTGCATTTCGGCCGAGGGCGAGCGCCACCTCATGGTTTGCGTGAACCCCATTGCCACGGCGGCCGTGGCCGAATTGCGCGAGAAGCTCGAACCGCTGCGCAACATGTCGATCGATGAGATCAAGCAGGCATACAAGATGTCGCTGCGCGCCGACACGCCCGCCGACAGCAAGGGAGCGGGACTGGGTTTTCTGACGATGGCGCGCGACGCGAGCGCTCCGCTCGATTTCGCGTTCCATCCGCGCGAAGACGATACGGACACCACACTGTTTTGTCTCAAGACCATCATCTGACCAGGGCACGCGCACAGCATGGATAACCTCTTTATCGCCGCCACGGCAACCTCGCCGGAAATCGACTTCCGCTTCGACGAGCATGTGCTTTCCCTGCGCGGCGAGTCGTACCCCGAGAACGCGGCCGCGTTCTATGCGCCCGTCATCGAGCGGCTCAACGGCTGGCTCGCGACGTGCACGGACACCCCCATCACGGTCGAAGTCACGCTCACCTACTTCAATAGTTCGAGCACGAAAATGCTGTTCAGCGTATTCGACGCGCTGGACCGCGCCGCTTCCTCGGGCAACCCGGTGCAGGTGAACTGGTATCGCGACGAAGAAGACGAAACGATCCTCGAGTTCGGCGAGGAACTGCAAACCGACTTCACGGCGATCAAGTTCAACGATTGCCCGGTTGCCACTTGAGTGGCGCTTTGAGGACTACGCGCGTGGAAACGACTGCCTTGCGGGACGCAACGAAGGATCATTCCCTGGACCTGTTCCGCAACGAGAGCGAGGCGCTGGAGCGCGCGCGAGCGAGCGCCGCCGATCCGCACGCGAGCGCGCAGGACTACCACGAGGCGCTGGCCGAGCTGATCCGGCATTACGAGCGCCTGATGCGCGAGACGCGCCGCCTGATCGGCCGCAGCGATCGCGCCGAGCGCGAAATGCAGGCGCTCGCGCAGCAGTTGCAATATCGCGCGACGCACGACGCGCTCACGAGCGTGCTCAATCGCAGCGCCGTAATCGAGCGCACGGTGAAGGCGCTGCGCGCGAACCGGGCCGTGATGATCCTGCTCGACATCGACGACTTCAAGAAGGTCAACGACGACTTCGGCCACCCCGCCGGCGACGCCGTGATTCTCGGCATCGTGAACTGTCTGCGCCGCATTCTGGGCGACGCGGGCATCATCGGCCGCGTGGGCGGCGAGGAGTTCACGGTCGTGCTGCCGGGCTTCGATATCGGCGAGGCGCTGAAACTGGCGGAACGCATGCGCCTGGCCATCGCCAATCACACGTTCCCCGCGCCGGTGAGCCGCGCCATCACGGCGAGCTTCGGCGTGAGCGATAATCCGGCCGGCACGGATTTCGACACCGCCTACGGCCTTGCCGACTCCGCCCTCTACGCGGCCAAGCGCGGCGGGCGCAACTGCGTGGCGTACGAAGGCCCCCTCGCGCAAGCGGAGTAAAAGGCGGCCCGCCGCGCGCTCAAGCTTCGCTCACCTGCACGTGGTAGACCGCCCACGGGCACGACACGAAACGCTCCTTGAGCGGCTTGCTCGCGAGTTCGGGAATGCGGTCGGCGTCGTAGACGGCCCACAGCGGCCCCAGCCCGCCAAGCGGCATCGGCTTGCCGTCCAGATGCGTGGCCACGATGAAGCGGTACGCGCGCACGGTGTCGAGCGGCACCATCACCGCGTAGCCGTCGATGGCGCGCAGCATGATCTTCGTCGCGCCCGCGTCGGGCGCGCCCACGCCTTGAAGCACTTCACTCAGTAGGGGACCCGACAGCGTGTGCGGCTGCGCATCGTATTCGAGCGTGGGGCGGATCGTGACGGCTGGCAGGCTCGCAAGCGATTGAAAGCTGTGCGTGTACGCTTCGGGAAACGTCACGAGTTGCTTGTGGAACAACTGGTCGAGCGCCGGATCGGTTGCACCGCGATTGTGCCGCTTGATGGCGCCGGATATCGTCAGGATCGCGGGCGCCGCCGCGCATGCGCCGTTCGTTTCGCGTTTGGCCGCGAATGCCGATGACGCCGCCCCGAGCGCAACGGCGGTGGTGAGGAAATGACGCTTGTTCATGCTGGGTTGCCTTTTTCTCTTTGGATAATAGTAAGCAGTAAGCGCAAGCCATGAGCGCCCTACAATGATGAAACCGGATAGCGCCCGGTGTGTAGCGTCGGCAGAACCCATGAGCGAGACAATCAATGACAGCGAAGCGGCCGGCACGCCTGGAATTGCCAGGGCAAATCGTACTCGTTTTGCAGGGCGGCGGCGCGCTGGGCGCCTATCAACTCGGCGTCTACGAGGCGCTGGACGAAGCCGGCATTCAAGTGGACTGGGTGATCGGCACATCCATCGGCGCGATCAACGCCGCGCTGATCGCAGGCAATCCGCCGGAGCGCCGTTCTGAACGGCTCGCCGAATTCTGGCATCGCGTGAGCGATCGCACGCGGCTCGACGTGGCGGCCGCGTGGCCCGGCTGGGACAAGACGTTTGCAAAACTCATGATCATCGGCGGCGGCATCGAGGGATTCTTCCAGCCCAATCCGGCCTCGTGGTTCGGACCGCTCGCGCACTTCGGCGTGGATCGCGCGTCGTATTACATGATCGCGCCGCTGCGCGAAACGCTCATGTCACTGGTCGATTTCGACCGGCTGAACGCGGGGCATCCGCGCCTCACGGTGGGCGCCGTGAACGCGCGCAGCGGCGCGATGCGTTACTTCGATACGCGCGAGCAGCGCCTCGATGTGGCGCACATCATGAGTTCGGGCGCGCTGCCGCCGGCCTTCCCGGCGGTGCGTATCGAAGGCGAGCCGTACTGGGACGGCGGCATCTACTCCAATACGCCGGTCGAGGTCGTGCTCGACGACAAGCCGCGCAATAGCTCGGTGATTTTCTCGGTGCAGGTGTGGAACCCGGCCGGCCCCGAACCGGACAGCATCTGGCAAATTTCGGAGCGGCAAAAGGACATTCAGTACGCGAGCCGAACCGACAGCCATATCGCGCGCCAACAGCAGATCCACCGGTTGCGCCACGTGATCCGCGAACTCGTGAAGCGTCTGCCCGAAGCCGAGCGCGCCACAGCCGAAGTGCAGGACCTGGCCGCGTGGGGCTGCCAGACCACCATGCGTCTCATCAAGCTCGCGGCGCCGCGGCTCGATGGCGACGACCAGTTGAAGGACATCGACTTCACGCCCTCCGGCATCGCCGCGCGCAGGCGCGCGGGCTACGAGGCCGCCATGCGTGCGATCGCTGCGCGCCCGTGGGAAGCGCCGATGGACCCGATAGAAGGCCTGAGCGTCTACAACGCCGACGAAGCGTAAAAAGAAAACGATATGAGCACGTGCGGCCCATATCGTCCCACTCCAGCCACAGTGGAAAAAGCCGGCGGGTGGAGTCGCCGGCCGAGCAGAGCCATTCGGCGCGTCGTCAAGCTTGCTGCGCGAGCAGCGCCTTGAGCTTCGTCGCGCGGTCGGCAAGGCATGCGGGATCGATGCGCGCGCGGCGCTCGATCAACGCCTGGGCGATGCGCACGTCGCGCGCGATCTCGCCCGTTTGCCCGACGCCGCTTGCGCCCACCAGTTCGCCTTCGCCGTTCAGCGCGAAGAACACCTTCGAGGCCGCGCCCGTCTCGCGCACGACCGTGGTTGTGCCGAACGCGGGCAGACCCGCGATCTGGATCGTCATATCGTATTGATCGGACCAGAACCACGGCACCGCGCTGTGCGTCTCGTCTTGACCGAGCATGTTGAGCGCGGCGGTGCGCGCCTGGTCCTCGGCATTGCGCCAGCACTCGAGGCGCATGCGCCGCCCATACAGCGGATGCACGAACGAGCACACATCGCCCGCCGCGTAGATATCCGCATCGCTCGTGCGCAGCGCGGGATCGACGGCGATGCCGTTGTCGATTTCGAGCCCCGCCTCCTGCGCGAGCGCCACGCGCGGCGCGACGCCCACGCCGACCACGGCCGCATCGCACGGCACGACGCTCCCATCGGCGAGCACGACGGCGCGCACGCGCCCTTCGCCTTCGAAACGCTCGACCTGCACGTTCAGGCGCACGTCCGCGCCCCGCTCACGATGGTGCGCCACGAGGCATTGCGCCACCTCCGCCGGCACGGCACGCATCAACGCACGCGGCGCGGCTTCGAGCACGACGACCTCGCAGCCGCGCTGCACCGCCGAAGCCGCGACTTCCAGTCCGATGAAGCCCGCGCCGATTACCGCAATGCGGCGTCCCGGCGCGAATTCGGCTGCCATCGCAAGCGCGTCGCCGGCATTGCGCAGCATGTGCACGCCCGCGAGATCCGCGCCGGGTACCTGCATGCGGCGCGGCTGCGCACCCGTCGCGATCAGCAGACGCCCGTAAGCGAGCGTTTCGCCATTCGCAAGCGTGACCGTGTGTGCGGCGCGATCGATCGCCTTCGCCTGGCAACCGCTGCGCAAATCGACGCCCTGCTCGCGGTAGAACGCCTCGCTGTGTATCGCGCCTTGCGCGGGCGTGCGCTCGCCCAGCAAGACCGCCTTGGAAAGCGGCGGCCGTTCGTAAGGCAGTTCGGTTTCTTCCGCTATGAGCGTGATCGCGCCTGCCCAGCCGCCTTCGCGCAACACCTGCACGGCGCGTGCGCCGCACTGGCCGCCGCCCACCACCACCATCGCTTCGCCCGGTTTCATGCTCACTCCTTGCGCGCCTTGAGGAAGGGAACGTTCACGGCTGTCTCCTGTGTCGCTTCGTTATGTCAAGCGCAAAACCTTGCTGGCCGGCTTACTGCGACGCGAGACCGATATAGATCGCGCCGCCCTCGATCTTGACCGGATGCGTGGCGAGATTCACGCACACCGGCGCGCCTTTGGCCGCACCCGAGGGAATATGAAAGCGCCCCATATGCATGGGACATTCGATGATGTCGCCGAACACGAGGCCTTGCGCGAGGCGCGTCGTTTCGTGCGTGCACACGCCTGCGGAAGCGTAGTAGCCCGTGGGCGTGTGATAGATCGCGTAAAGCTCGCCTTCGTGCTCGAACTCCATCACGTCCTCTTCCTCCAGCTCGTCGCTCGCGCACACTTCGTGCCATTGAAGAATGTTCATGGCTGCCTCCTCCTTTGCGTATTAATCAGTTTTCCGAATGATTACTGTGCATCGACTGCGAAAGCATGCGCGTCAGCCCGCTCGCGCGCCACGTTCGCCGTCTTGCCGGGCACCGCCGGAGTCATCATGAAATCGGGATCGTGGCGCTGCATGCGCAGCACGTGCAGGATTTCGCCCCACGCATCGAGCAGTCCGTCATAAGCGGGTGGCAAATCGGCTTCGATCGCCTTGCGCAGTTTGGGCAGCGCATGGAACGGCACATTGGGGAACATGTGATGCTCAATGTGATAGTTCATGTTCCAGTAGAGGAATTGCAGCACGGGATTCAGACGCAGCGTACGCGTGGAGAAGCGATGATCGAGTTCGTTTTCGCGCAGGCCCGTGTGCTGCGTGATGGCGAGCAGTTCGTGAAGCCACGCGCCGTAGGCACGCGGCAGCAACAGGAACACCACGGGCAGCCAGCTATGCGCGACGATCGCCCACGCGCCCACGGCCACATACAGCGCGAGTATCACGCGCGAATTGCGGCACATCGCCCGATACTCGACCACGGGCACGACCGCCTTCGCGCTCGTCGACACGATGCCGACGCTGTGCAGCACGACATTGCCGAGATGGTGAATGCCATGCGAGACGCGCAGAAAATCGGTGGCCAGCTTGAGGTAACTGGGCGGGCGCTTGACGGCGATTTCGGCGTCGGCGGGAACGCTGGCCGTGAGGTGCGTATAGGTGTGATGCTGCGCGTGCGACCAGCGGCTGTAGACCTGCTCGCGCCACGTCATGAAACAGATGACCCAGTGCACCGTCTCGTTGAGCCATTCGCTCCTGAACGGCGTGCGATGGCGCAACTCATGCTCCATCGCTTCGGCGAACGCGTAGATCGTGCCGTAGAGCAGGAAAGCCGGGATGCACCAGAGCGTGCCCAGCGCCAACCAGGCGAGCGCGCCGCTGCCGAGCACGAGCGCCATGAAGCCGCCGAAATACAGCAAGGCGACCCGGTCGTTGCGCCGCGTGACCTCCTTGAGCACCTTGCGCTCGAGCGGACTCCGGTACCAGTCGTCCATGGTGATGACCGGCGGCAAGCCTTGCTGTGCGGACATGAATCGAACTCCCGTGCATGACGTTGAACGGTGGATGAGCCGGTTTGCTTGCGCTCATCCGTGAGTCGAATTACATGCTCCAAATGAGCCAAGGTCAAAGACTAAAATGACTCATATTGAGTCTTAAAGGGTTTTCACCTGGATGAGAGCGATCTCCACGTGGAGATTTATATTATCTAAGCGTGATAATCGACTCATTTTGAGGCAAAATGAGTCCGCAACTTCACATCCACCGGCAGCGGAGACGCCATGAAAGGCCGCCCCACCCTCAAGCAGTTAATGGAACTCACGCAGTTGAGCCGCGCGACCATCGACCGCGCGCTCAATGACCGGCCTGGCGTCCACCCGCGCACACGCACCGCCGTGGAAGCCGCGCTGCGGCAACTGGGCATGGGCGAAGCCGAGGCGCTGTCCGCCGCGCCGCATGCGCGCGCCCAATCGCAAAAGCAGACGCTGCGCGTGCGTCTGCTGCTGCAAGCCGGCGACGCCTTCACCGAAGAACTCACGCGCACGGCGGCGAGCCTCGAAGCCGAGTTCGGCGCGGCGGGCGTGCAGGTGCAGGTGGTCAACTGCGTGGGGGCGAACGACGAAGCGGTCGCACAGCGCGTGCGCGAAGCGTCGCAAGCGGCCGACGCCATCGGCATCGTCTGCACGAACACGCCGCCCATTACGGCGGCGCTGCGCGAGTGCATGGCGCGCGGGCTCGCGGTGGCGACGCTCATCACCGACGTCGACGCCGACGCGCGCCACACCTACGTGGGCGTGAACAACCGCGCAGCGGGCCAGGCCGCGGCGTTCCTGGTGGGCAGGCATCTGGAGGGGCGGCCCTCGCCGTCGGTCGCCGTGGTCGTCGCGACGTTCTCGTACACGTGCCATGAAGATCGCGAAATCGGCTTTCGCTCGCTCCTGCGCCAGCGCTTTGCGCATGTGAATCTGGTCGAGGTGATCAAGGGCGCCGATTCGGGCGCGGCCACTTACGAAGCCACGCGGCGCTGCATGGAGCTGCACGGCGCGCTCGACGGTATCTACAACGTGGCGGGCGGCAACGAAGGGCTCGCTGCGGCGCTGCGCGAGCGCGCTCTCGCGGGCCGCACGCTCTACGTGACCCATGAGGTGAACAGCGTGACCGAACCGCTGTTGCGCGCGGACGTGATCGACTATCTGCTTTCGCAGGACCTGCGCCTGCTGCTGCGCACGGCCGTCGAGCAGATGCGCAACGCATTTGACGGCGTAGCGTCACCCGCGCAGGCGCTCGTGCCGATCGAAACGTATTCGCGCTATTCGTTGTACTAAGTCATGCCAAGGCTTGCGCAGCGCAAGCGGACCGCTATCTCCAGGCCTGCGTAAACTCGCCGATCACACGCGCGAGATGCGCCTGCATCGCCTCGCGCGCGCCTTGCGCGTCGCGCGCCATGATCGCCGAGAAAATGCGCTGATGGTCCTCCTGCGAGGCCGCGCGCAATCCCGGCGTATGAAAGTGCTCCTCGATCTTCTTCCATAGCGGGTCGCTGCGCGAGCCGTCCCACATCGCCGCGACCATGTGCCGGAGCACCGCGTTGCCCGTTGCCTCAGCAATGCCCAGGTGAAACTCGCGGTCGGCGGATTCGTTGGCCGACTTGTCGTCCATGTTCTCGCGCATCGCGCGCAAGGCCGCGAACAACCGGTCGAGATCGGCGTCCTTGCGCTCGGTGGCGGCAAGCGCGGCAATCTCGGCTTCGATCAGCGCACGCGCGCGCAACGTCTCGATCGGGCCCGGACCGCGCGGCAGCTCGAACGTCGCGGCGGGCGCTTCGCGAACCTCGGTCACGTAAATGCCCGAGCCCACGCGCACCTCCACCGCGCCGCGTACCTCCAGCGCAATGATCGCCTCGCGCACCTGCGTGCGGCTCACCGCGAAGCGCTCCGCCAGCGTGCGCTCCGAAGGCAGGCGCGCACCCGGGCCGAAATCGCCCGAGGCAATCAGTTCGTAGATCTGCTTCGCCAGCCCGACATAGGAACGGTCGGCCGCGTCCGCCTCGGCGGCGCGGTTGGCGGGCGTAGATGAGACTTCGGCCATCCAGTTGCTCTCGATGAATTGCTAAAGGCCGGCATGGCCTGAAACGCTCAAAATGGTACACCAGTTTGCCCCACGGGCGAATCGCGCCCGCTTCGCGTGGCACGAAAACCGCGTCCGAGCCACATGACAAGGCTCTCCAGCCTCTCCGACCACTGGTAAACCACTATCCCTTCACACTGGTTGACCAATCATAATCTGGCCGACCAGACGGCACGCGGCCCGCGCCAGGCGCGACCACGCCGTCATCGACGCTCGAAGAAGGAGTCCGCTGTGAAGATGTCTTTCCGTTGGTATGGCGAGTCCGATCCGGTCTCGTTGCAGTACATCCGCCAGATCCCCGGCGTGACGCAAATCGTCTCGGCCGTCTACGACGAGCCGGTGGGCGAGGTCTGGCCCGAGCACAAGATCGCCGCGCTCAAGGCCACCATCGAAGCCGCGGGCCTGCGCTTCGAGGTGGTGGAGTCGGTGCCGGTGCACGAGGACATCAAGCTCGGCAAGCCCTCGCGCGATCGCCTGATCGCCAACTATCAGCAGACGATCCGCCATCTCGCGGCGGCCGGCATCCGCGTGATCTGCTACAACTTCATGCCCGTGTTCGACTGGACCCGCACCGAACTCGCGAAGACGCTCGAAGACGGTTCCACCTGCCTCGCCTTCAGTGTGGACGAAGTCGAGCGCATCGATCCGGCCAAGGGCATTTCGCTGCCGGGCTGGGATTCGAGCTACCGGCCCGAGCAACTGCAAGCGCTGCTCGCCGAATACCGCGACGTGGACGAGGCCGGGCTCTGGGCCAACCTCGAATATTTTCTGAAGGCAATCGTGCCCGTGGCCGCCGAATGCGGCGTCAAGATGGCGATCCATCCCGACGATCCGCCGCGCCCCATCTTCGGGCTGCCGCGCATCGTGAAGAATCGCGACGACCTCGCGCGCATCGTGAAGATCGTCGACGATCCGGCCAACGGTCTCACGCTCTGCTCGGGCTCGCTCGGCGCAGGCCCGCAGAACAACGTGGAAGCACTCGTGCGCGAGTTCGGCGGCATGGGGCGCATTCATTTCGCGCATATCCGCAACGTGAAGATCACGCCCGAAGGCGATTTTGAGGAGTCCGCACATCTTTCGAGTTGCGGCTCGCTCGACATCGCCGCCATCGTGAAGGCCTATCACGACACGGGTTTCACGGGCTATGTGCGCCCCGACCACGGCCGCATGATCTGGGGCGAGACGGGCAAGCCCGGCTATGGCCTGTACGATCGCGCGCTCGGCGCGGTCTACCTGAACGGCCTGTGGGAAGCGATGGACAAGCTGGCCTGACGGTTTGAATCCCGTGCGCGGTTGAACCGTAAAACCGGACCGCGCACACGAAACCTGCACGAACAAGAGCGCCCGCCCCACGAAGCGGGCGCACCGGCAACCCCAGCGAAGCGGAGACCTTCGATGCCAAAAATTCGATGGGCGATGATCTTTATGTGTTTCCTCGCCAACGTCATCAATTTCGTCGATCGCGCGAACCTCGCGATCGCGGCCCCGAGCATCCGCGCGGATCTCGGCCTCGACGCCGTGGGCATGGGCCTCGTGCTGAGCGCGTTCTTCTGGACCTACGCGTTCCTGCAACTGCCCGCGGGCTGGTTCATCGACAAGGTGGGCGTGCGCGTGGCGCTGGCGCTCGCGGTGGGCTGGTGGTCCGTGTTCACGATCGCCACGGGCGCGGCGCGCGGCCTCGCGCAACTCGTGGGCATGCGCCTGATGCTGGGCGTGGGCGAAGCCGCGGCGATTCCCTCGTTCGCGAAGGTCTCGTTCAACTGGTTTCCACGCAGCGAGCGCGGCCTCGCCAGCAGCATCTTCGACAGCGGCTCGCGCGTGGGCTCCGCGCTCTCGCTGCCGCTCGTCGCGTGGCTCATCTCGCTCATCGGCTGGCGCGGCTCGTTTGCCGTGACGGGGAGCCTGGGCGTCATCTGGGCGCTTGCCTGGTGGTTCATCTATCGCGACCCGGAGCGCTACCGCGCAATCGCACCGCAAGCCGTCGATGCGCTGCTCGCCCAACGCGGCGCCGCACCCGCAGCAAGCGCCGGCGCTTCGGTCAACAACCCGGCCAACGAGCCAACCGACGCCGACGCGCCGCGCGTGTCGTGGCTCGACCTGTTCCGCTACCGCACGGTGTGGGGCATGATGATCGGCCTCTTCTGCCTGAACTTCGCGATCTACTTCTTCATCACCTGGTTTCCGAGCTACCTGCTGCAATCGCGCGGCTTCTCGCTCGCTTCGCTGGGCACCCTCGGCATGCTGCCCGCGCTGCTCGCCATCCCCGGCGGCTGGCTCGGCGGCTGGGTTTCGGACAGCCTTTTCAAGCGCGGCTGGAGCGCCACGGCGGCGCGCAAAACCTGCCTCGTGGGCGGCATGCTCGCTTCATCGTCGATCGCGCTCTCCGCGCTCGTGCATGACGTCGGCCTGTGTCTCGCGCTGTTCTCGCTCTCGTATGCAGGCCTCTCGTTCGCGGGCGCCAACGTCTGGACGCTGGTGGGCGAAGTCGCGCCCACGCCCGCGCACGTGGCCTCGCTGGGCGGCATCCAGAATTTCGCGGGCAATCTCGCGGGCATCTTCATCACCACCTTCACCGGCGTGATGCTCTCGGTCACGCAAGGCTCGTTCGTCGTACCGCTCGTGGCCGCAGGCGTGCTGTGCGTGGTCGGTGCGTTGTCCTATCTGTTTCTCGTGGGCAAAGTAGAACCGCTGCCGGCGCTCGGTGCGGCGCACGCCGCGCGAAGCGACCGCGCCAGCGCGATGTGACTACCGTGTAACCACCGTGTGACGCCCATGCGCCGGCATGGGCGCGGCCTTCCGGCCCCGATACCGGCCACGGATTCCGGCAGTTGCATGCATTGCCCGTTTACGCTACTTTATGCTCGTTTTTGATCGATTGAGCCGACCAGCGGGAGCGAGCCAGCATGCAACGAACACGCCAGGAAGCCTTGGAAGGCCTGCTTCCCGATGAACGCGAGCGCCTGATTCTCGAAAAGCTGCGCGCCGAGGGCCGCGTGATCGCGGCCGAACTCGCCGCGCAGTTCGAGACGTCCGAGCACACGATTCGCCGCCATTTGCGCGACCTCGCCGAGGCGGGGCATTGCAAACGCGTGTACGGCGGCGCGCTGCTCACCTCGCCCGCCAACAAACCCGCTTCGGTGCGCATGCGCGAACAGGTGGACGCCAAGGCGCGCCTCGCGCGCGCCGCGGCGGCGCTCGTGCAGCCCAACCAGGTGATCCTGCTCGACGCGGGCTCGACCAATGTGGAAATCGCGGCGGCGCTGCCCGAGCATGCGGGCCTCACGGTCGTCACGACTTCACCGCAAGCCTGCGTGCGACTGCTGGAGCGGCCCGGCATCGACGTAATCCTGATCGGCGGGCGCGTGAGCGCGCAGGCGGCCGGTTCGATGGGTGCGACGGCGCTCGTGCAAATCCAGCAGATCAAGGCCGACCTATGCTTTCTCGGCGCCTGCGCGCTCGATCCTTCCGAAGGCATTGCCGCCTTCGATGCTGAGGATGCCGAACTGAAACGCGCGATGGTCGCGGCAAGCGGACAAATCGCGGCGGCCGTCACCACCGAAAAGCTGATGACGTCCGCGCCGTTCGTCATCGCGCCCTGCGCCGCGCTCGACTATCTGGTGGTCGACGCCGACGTGCCCAAACCGCATCTGAAGCAACTGAAAGCCGCCTGCGGCGACGTGACGGTCGCGCGATGAAGTCCGTACGCGAACGCTACGCCACCAAGGCCGTCTTTCTCGCCAACGGCTTCGGCATTGGCGCGTGGGCCGTCGAGGTGCCGCGCGTGAAAGACAAGCTGCTGCTCGGCGATTCGATGCTGGGCGTCGCCCTCTTCGCCTTTGCGCTCGGCGCCATCATCGCCATGCCGCTGGCCGGGCGGCTCGCGCCGAGGTTCGGCAGCGGCCGCGCAACCGCGCTGCTCGGCGTGCTGTTCGTCGCCGCGTTTCCCTTGCCCGCGCTCGCACCGAACGCGCCGCTGTTGTGCGCGGCGCTGCTGCTGCTCGGCGCGATCAACGGCGCGCTCGACGTCTCCATGAACGGCCACGCCAGCGCCATCGAAGCGACATGGGGCGCGCCGATCATGTCGTCGTTCCATGCGGCATGGAGCGCGGGCGGCCTCGCGGGGGCGGCCTTCGGCACGCTGTTGCAGCGCGCGGGCTTTGGCGTGCTGAGCGGCCTCGCGCTGCCCGATCTGCCTATCGCCGCGCTGATCGTGGGCGCGGCGTGGCTCTCGCTGCGCGACGTGGGCGAGCGGCCCGCCGCCGCGCCGGGCGGCTTCGCGCTGCCGCGCGCGGGTGTCATGAAACTCGCCGCGCTCGCGTTCCTGTGCATGATGGCCGAGGGCGCGATTGCGGACTGGAGCGCCGTATTCCTGCGCGCCGCGCTGCCGTCGCATGCGGATAGCGCGGGCATTGGCTACACGGCGTTCGCCTTCGCCATGGCGGCGTGCCGCATGGTCGGCGACGCGTTCGTGCGGCGTCTGGGCGCGGTGCGCGTGGTCGCGCTGGGCGGGCTGCTTTCGGCGGCGGGGCTCACCGCCGTGCTCGCCGCGCCCGCGCTCAGTACGGCGGTGATTGGCTTTATCTGCGTGGGCATCGGGCTTGCGAATGTCGTGCCGGTGATCTTCAGCGCCGCCGGGCGCACGACGAATCCGCCCGTCACGGGCGTGTCGATGGCCGCGACCGCGGGTTATGCGGGCTTTCTGGTGGGGCCGCCGTTGATCGGCTTTGGCGCGGGTGTGGTCGGCTTGCCGCTCGCGCTCGGCGTGCTAGTGATCGCCACGCTTGCGGTGGGTTTCGCGGGCAGTCGGGCGGTGCGTGACGTGGATGTTTCGCGCCACGCGCATGCGTCGCGTTCGCAAAGTCACCGCAACGCGCGCGACGCCAATCGTATCGAAGCCGATTGATACGCATGCATGATACCCATGCTGATCCGCATGCCGCCGCGAAAATGCGGCGTGGCGAATTTCACCACAAGATCCGGATAGCCCCGCCCAGGCGCGCTCCGTAGACTCGATCCCGAAGCTCCAACCCACGCATCCGGCGCACGCCGGATCGATCTTCGGGATATCTGCAATGAGAGGCACACCAGGAAACGCGCAAGCGCCCGCCAACGCGCAGCGAGTCATCGTCAATCTTTCGCATGCGAGTCTCGCGGCGCAATTCAGCGAGCAGATGGCCATTGCGGTCATTCCGATCGTGGCGGTCGTGGCGCTCGGCGCTTCGGCCCAACAGTCCGCCACGTTGCAGGCCGTCAACACGCTGCCGTTCCTGCTGCTCTCGCTGCCTGCCGGGCTCGTCGCCGATCGCAGCCGGCGCAAGCCGCTCATGATCGCGACCGAACTGCTGCGCGCCGCCGCCCTTTTCGTGTTGTTCGCGCTGTTTCATGCGCGCGTGCTTTCGCTCGTCACGTTAGGCACGCTTGGCTTTGCCATCGCCACCGGCACCGTCGTGTTCAGCGTTACCGCGCCTTCGCTGGTCGCGGCCATGGTCGAAACGGGCGACTTGCTCACGGCCAACCGGCGGCTCGAAATCGCGCGCAGCATCGCCTATACGGCAGGCCCGGCCGTGGGCGGCGTATTCGCGGGCTGGGCCTCGGGCGTATTCGCGTTTCTCGCGGCGTTCGCCTTGTCGCTCGCGAGCGCGTGGTGTCTCGCGCGCCTGCCCGCCGAAACGCCACGCCCGCGAGCGCGGCGCGCGCTCGTGCACGAACTCTTCGACGGCGTGCAGTTCATCGCGCGCAGCACGCATTTGCGGCCTATCGTGGCCACCGCGTTCGTGTTCAATACCTCGTGGTATTTGCTGCTCGCGGTCTTCGCCTGGTACGCGATACACCGGCTCGCGTTCGCGCCGTCGGCCGTGGGCGTGGCGCTCGGTGTGTATGGCTTCGGCATGGTGGGCGGCGCGTTTCTCTACCAGGCCATCGCAAAGCGACTCGTATTCGGCCGGCAAATCCTGCTCGGGCCGCTGAGCGCCGCGCTGGCCTCGGTGCTCATGGCCAGCACGGTTTTCACGCATTCGCGCGCGACCGTGTTTCTTGCGTTCTTCCTGTTCGGCTTCGGACCGATCGTCTGGACCATCTCGACCACGGCGTTGCGCCAGGTCGTCACGCCGCGCGATCTGATCGCGCGCGTTTCCTCGGTCATCATGATGGCGACGTTTGGCGCCCGCCCGCTGGGCGCGATGCTCGGCGCGTTCCTGAGCACGCGCTTCGGCATGACGAGCTGCCTCGTGGGCGCGGCATGCGGCTTCGCCGCGCAGCTTGCGATCATCGTGCTCTCGGCGCCCGCGCGGCTGCGCTCGATCGAAAGCCTGGAAGCGGCGCGAGCCGGGCAGCGCGACGCCGCATCGGCGATGCGCCTCGCGACCGGGAACCGGCAAGAGTAAGGCGGCCGAAGCCGCCTGTGACTTACTCGTTCGAACCGTTGAAGTCCACCACTTCGATCCAGTTCGCGCCCTTGCCCACCGGGTACTTGCCGATCTCATGCAGCGCGCCGCTCTTTGCGTCGATGCGGTAGGCGCTCAGCGTGGGCGAAAGCTGGCCCACGGCGAACAGATACTGGCCCGAGAGGTCGATGTTGAAGCCGCGCGGCTGCTTTTCCGTGGCGTAAGTCCCGATACGCGTGAGCTTGCCCGTTTCCTGGTTCACGCGATACGCGCCCAGCGTGCTCGACGTGCGCTCGGAAATGTACAGATGGCGGCCGTCGGGCGTGAGATGCACGTCGGCGCCCCACGGCTTGTCGCCGGAAAAGCCCGCGGGCAGGATCGAAACGGTCTGCACCGGCTTGACGGTGTCGGTGGCCGCGTTGAACGCGAGCACGTGCAGTTTGCCGTCGAGTTCGTCGATCAGATACACGAAGCGCTGGTCCGCCGAAAACTGGAAGTGGCGCGGGCCGGAGCCCTTGGGCGGCGAATAGGCGGGCTGGGCGTCTTCGGTCAGCGCGCCCGTGGCGGCGTCGAACTTCAGGCGCAGCCAGGCGTCCGCGCCGAGCACCGAAGCGAACGCGTAACGGTTGTCCGCCGAGGTGCGAATGGCGTGCGCCATCGGGCCCGTCTTCACGGTCTGCTGCACGTCGCCCGCCACGCCGTTTTCGCCGATGCGGTTCACGGCCAGCAGGTTGCCGCCATACGAAGCGGAGAACAGATAGCGGCCCGTGCCGTCGGTGGAGACATACGCCATGCTTTCGGCGAGCGGTGCGCGGCCGAGTTCGACAAGTCGGCCGTCCAGCGGATTGATCGCGAAGCTCACCACGCTATATGGCTTCGAGCGCAGCGCCGCATACAGACGGTGATGGTCGGGCGAGAGCGCCATCGGCATGACCGTGCCGCCCACGGGCACGGTTTCCACGGCCGCGAGCGCGCCGCTTTGCGCATCGAGGCGCAACACCGAGATGTCCTGGCTATCGGCGTTCGACACATACACGTACGTCGCTGCATGCACGGCCACCGATGCCGCGAGCCCAAAAACCGCACCGACCACGCTGCGCAGGATTGTCTTCTTCATGTATTCCCTTCTGATTCGTTAGTTATATTAAGTGTTATCGAATTGCACGGCTTCAGGCGATCGCACCCACGCGAAACACCGAAACGGCTTCCTTCATCGATTGCGCCTGATGCTCCAGCGCGCTCGCGGCGGCGGCGGCCTGCTCCACGAGCGCCGCGTTCTGCTGCGTGACCTGATCCATCTGGCTCACGGCCATGCCCACCTGCTGGATGCCCGTGCTTTGCTCGGCGGTGGCCGTGGTGATCTCGGTCATGATGGTGGCGACGTTGCGCACCGCACCCACGATCTCGTTCATCGCCTCGCCGGCCTGCGCCACCAGCGCATTGCCGTTGCGCACGTCCTCGATCGAGGCGCCGATCAGCTCCTTGATCTCGCGCGCCGCGCCCGCGCTGCGTTGTGCGAGCGTGCGCACCTCGCCCGCCACCACGGCGAAGCCGCGTCCCTGTTCGCCCGCGCGCGCCGATTCCACGGCCGCGTTGAGCGCGAGAATGTTGGTCTGGAACGCGATGCTGTCGATCATGCTCGTGATCTCGGCGATCTTCTGCGAGCTCGCGCTGATGTCGTGCATGGTCTGCACGGCGCGCCCCACCACGTCGCCGCCGCGCTGCGCGAGTTCGGCCGCGCCCGTTGCGAGCGAGCTGGCCTGCGAGGCGTTCGACGAGTTCTGTTTCACCGTGGAGGTCAGTTCCTCCATGCTGGCCGCCGTTTCTTCGAGCGAGGCCGATTGCTCCTCCGTGCGGCTCGACAGGTCGAGATTGCCCGCCGCAATCTCGCGCGCGGCCACGTGGATCGCGTCGCAACTGTCGCGCACGCCCGCCACGGTGCGCGAGAGCCCCGCCTGCATGCGGCGCATCGCGGCGAACAGCAGGCCGATTTCGTTGCGCCCCGCTTCGGGCACGCGCACCGTGAGATCGTTCGAGGCGATGCGATCGAGCACGGCCGCCGCTTCGGCAAGCGGCCGCGAAACGATGCGCTGCAAGGCGAAATACGTGGCGACGATCAGGCCCAGCGCGAGCGCAAGGCCCACACCCACGAGCGTCATGATCGCGGCGTAGCGCGCGTTGCCCTCTTCGAGCGTCGCTTCGGCCAGCTGGTTGGCGAGCTTCTGGAACTTCTCGACGTTCACCGAGTACGCCGCGCCCGCGTTGGTCACGTCGCGGTCGTTGACCGCGACGTAGGCCGCGGTGTCGCCGCTGCGCAATGCATCGGTGGCGCGCGTGAGCACGCCGGCGAGCTGCGCCGCCGAGTCGATCAACTGGCGCTTGAGGTCCGCATCCATGCCTTCGAACGCGGGCGCATTGGCGAAAGCCTGCGTCTCGCTCGCTGAAAGCTCGAAGCTGTGGCTCGCGCTTTGCAGCGCAGAATCGCGCGTGGCCGTGTCGTTGCGCTCCTTGAGCGCGCTATAGGCGCGCACCAGCGCCGAGCGCGTGCGCGTGGTGTCCTTGTAGGCGTCGTTCACCAGGATGGTCTGGCGTGCGATTTCGTGCAGCCGCTGGGCGTTCGCGTTCGCCTGTCTGAGCGAGAGCACGCCCGCGAGACCGCCGATCAGGATCATCACCCCAAAAATCACCAGCACCGCTAGCAGGCTGGCTCGTACCGTCGTGTTGCGCATGTTGCTTCAATCCCCGGTTTTCATGGTGTTCTTCTTTACGGCTCGAACGCCGGAGTCTTGAGGGTGTGCGTTTTATGTTGTCCAACAACTTGGCGCATCATCCCACGGCAACACGGTTATCCTGAAATTCGAGTTTACCCTGAGGGTGGCTCGAACTGCGCACAGCCCGGTTGCCTCGGGCTCCGGCGCGTTGTACGATTGCCTCTGACAACCGGCCATGATGTCAAACAACTTTCCGACAACTGGCCGACCATGCGGCGCACGAAGGCCGCGAACGGAACGCGCTTCGGGCGCGTTCCCGCGTAGGTAAATGCGGCGCGCACCCGGCGCGCCGTCTGGAGACAGCAGATACGGGCCGCCGCCTCGTTCGCGAGCGCGGGCCCGTGTCTCGCGCACGTTAGACGTTAGAGGCCGATCCACATGTCGTTGAGCCGCACCGCCACGCAATCCGATGTCGCGAAGCGCACCCGGGTGCGTTATCTGATCCTCTCGCTGATCTTCATCATCACCACGCTCAACTACGCGGACCGCGCCACGCTCTCGGTCACGGGCTCGGCCATGCGCGCCGAATTCGGCCTCGACGCGATCCGCATGGGCTATATCTTCTCGGCCTTCAGTTGGGCCTATGTGCTCTCGCAGATCCCCGCGGGCTGGGTGCTCGACCGTTTCGGCGCGCGCCGCGTGTACGCGGGCAGCATCTTCCTGTGGTCGCTATTCACGTTGCTGCAAAGCTCGATCGGCCTGCTCGGCGGCGCGGGCGCCGCGATTGCGGGCCTCTTTGCGCTGCGCTTCGCGATGGGCGCGGCCGAAGCGCCCGCATTCCCCGCCAACGCGAAAGTGGTGGCGAGCTGGTTCCCGGCGAAGGAGCGCGGCACGGCCTCGGCCATCTTCAATTCGGCGCAGTATTTCGCGGCCGTGGTGTTCACGCCGCTCATGGCGTGGCTCACGCACGCGTATGGCTGGCATCACGTGTATATCGTGATGGGGATCGGCGGCCTGCTGCTCGCCTGCGTGTGGGTGCGCTTCATGAAGTATCCCGCCGACCATCCGGGCGTGAATCGCCAGGAGCTCGACTATATCGAGGAAGGCGGCGGCATCGTGAACGGGCACCAGCGTTCGCCGCGCGGCGAGCGCAAGGGCGCGAACTGGGCGGTGATTCGTCAACTGCTCAGCAACCGCATGCTCGTGGGCGTGTATCTCGCGCAGTACTGCATCAACGTGCTCACGTACTTCTTCCTCACGTGGTTTCCCATCTACCTCGTGCAGGCGCGCCACATGACCATCCTGAAGGCGGGTCTCGTCGCCTCGCTGCCCGCCATCTGCGGCTTTCTCGGCGGCGTGCTCGGCGGCATCGCGTCGGACGCGCTCATCCGTTCGGGCCGCTCGCTCACGGTGGCGCGCAAGGTGCCCATCGTCGGCGGCATGGTGCTGTCGTCGTGCATCATCGGCTGCAACTACGTGAACAGCGACTGGCTCGTGGTGGCGCTCATGTCGCTCGCGTTCTTCGGCAAGGGGCTGGGCGCGCTGGGCTGGGCCGTGATCGCCGACACCGCGCCGCGCGAAGCCATCGGCCTTTCGGGCTCGATCTTCAACATGTTCGGCAACGTGGCCGGCATCGTCACGCCGATCGTGATCGGCTATCTCGTGGCGACCACGGGCTCGTTCAACGGCGCGCTCGCTTTCGTTGGCGTCAACGCCATCGTTACGGTGATCAGCTATCTCGTGATCGTGAAGGACATCAAGCGCGTGGAGTTGAAAAGCGCCTGAATTCAGGGCGTTTCATGCTCGCGGCGAGCAAGCGTGCGCGCCGCGACGACAGCCGCCGCGAACCCCGAAGCCGCGCCGACCAGCAGGGCCCAGCGCGGCCCCCAATGGTCGGCCACCCACCCCACCACGGGCGCGCCGAGCGGCGTGCCGCCCAGCGCCACGGCGAGGCGTATCGCCAGCACGCGCCCGCGCATGCCGGGCTCCGTGGAAAGCTGCATGAGGCTGTTGGTCTCCGTGGTGAACGTGAGCGCCGCGATGCCGATCACCACGAGCGCGCCGCCAAACCACCAGTAGCCGGGCGCGACGGCCGCCAGCACGCAGCCCACGCCGAACGCCGCCGCCGCGAACAGCAGCGAAGTGAAACGCGGGTGGCTGCGGCCCGCGCCGAAGAACGCGCCGCTCATGGTGCCCACGGCCATCAATGAAGAGAGGAGTCCGTAGCGTCCCGCGTCGGCATGGAACACGCTCACGGCCATGGTCGAGATGAAGATCGGAAAATTCAGCCCGAAAGTGCCGATCAGGAACAGCATGATGAGGATGGACTTCAGGTCCGGGCGCGACCACACATAGCGAAACCCGGCGGAAATGCCGCCTTTCGCGGGCTGCTTGAGCCGCGCCGCGCGCAACTCGCCCACGCGCAGCCGCGTGAGCGAGATCAGCACGGCGACGAACGACAGCCCGTTGAGCAGAAAGGCCCAGCCCACCCCCACCGAAGCGATGACGATGCCCGCCACGGCCGGCCCGATCATGCGCGCCGCGTTGAACGAGGTGGAGTTGAGCGCGACGGCGTTGGACAGATCGGCGTCGCCCACCAGTTCGGAAACGAAGGTTTGCCGCACCGGCGAATCGAAGGCCGTGGTGCAGCCGAACAGGAATGCGAATACATACACGTGCCAAAGCTGCACGAGCCCCGTAGCCGTGAGCACGCCGAGCCCGATGGAGAGCGCGCCGAGCAAGGCCTGCGTGATCATGAGCAGCTTGCGCTGGTCGAAATGATCGGCGGCGAAGCCCGACCACGGCATGAACAGCATTTGCGGGCCGAACTGCAAGCCCATGACGATGCCCACCGCCGCCGCGCTGTGATGCGTGAGGCCCGTGAGCACGAGCCAGTCCTGCGCCGTGCGCTGCATCCACGTGCCGACGTTCGAGACGAGCGCACCGGCCGCCCACACCCGATAGTTGTAGCTCTTGAGCGAGCGGAAGTACCCGGAAGAAGCTGGAGCGCCCATGCGGTTGCCTCGCCTCAGTCGGCCACGAGCCGCTTGAGCAGCTCGACGGCGGCGGCAAGCTGCTGTTGCTCGGCGCCGGTGAGGCGCGCCTCGATCGTGCGCGAGAGCCAGTCCTGGCGCGCGGCGCGCCCCTCCTTGAGCCAGTCGCGGAACGCCTCGGTGAGCGACCAGAGGGTCTGTCGGCCGTCGCTGGGGTCGGCCGCGCCGCTGATGTGGCCCGCCGCTTCGAGCGGCGCGATCAGCGTGCCCATGGACTGCGGGCGCATGCCCTCCGCGCGCGCGAGGCTCGACACCGTGGCCGGGCCTTCACGTTCCAGGCGCAGCAGCACGGCGATCTGCGACGGCGTGAATTCTCCGAGGATGGCCTGCTCGCGAAAGCGCCGGCGCAATTGCGCGACCAGCGCGCGCAGGTCGCCGGCGAGCCCGGCGGCCAGTTCGGAGGGTGGCGCGTGAAGATGATCGGTCATGAACGCAATCCGGGAGATATGAAGGTAATCTTTGCAGTTTACCTTCATATCTCCCGGATTGCACGCGCTGGCGCTTGCATCCCGCAAAGCGGGACGCCGGTCTTCAGGCCCTTTCCAGGGCCGCCATGGCCCTCACGATCACGAGCAGCACCGAAAGGCTCGCGCCGCTCGAAGCGCGCAACTCCGTCAGCAGTTGACCATAGCGCTCCAGTGCGGCTTCGTGCTGGCCGCACCAGGTGTCGACGAGCGCTTGCGCGTCCGCCGTGTCGCCGTCCTGGGCCAGCACGCTCGTCGTGAGCGCGCGCTTGAGGCGCGCCACTTCCGCCAGCGCCGCCGCGCGCGCCATGGTGTCCCAGTGCGTGGGCGTGGGCAGCGCCGCCGCGCGCTCGCTGATCCAGCCGTAGTTCAGCCGCGTGCCCAAGGCGAAGTAGACCGCCGCGACCCGTTCGAGCGGCAGATCGCGCGCGGCCGCCACATCGGCGATATCGAGCAGCGACACCGAGATTTCGCCGCTCGCCACGCGCACCGCGAGCGCGCTTTCCACGCCCGAGTTCACGAGTTCGCCCTGACGCGCCGAAAGCGCTTCGAGATCCGGCTCGGGCAACAGCGCCGGCAACTGCGGCGCGAGACGCTGCGCCGCGTCGCGGCAGCGCGCGAGCAGCGAACTCACGCCGACCGCATCGACGGCGCCCGCCTGCAAGTGCCGCAGGAACCACAGCGCCGCGCGTTCGAGCAGGCGCGCGACGTCCACGAACATGCGCGCCTGCACGTCGTCGGGCGCGCGGTTGTCGAGCGCGTCGATGGCGCGCCAGATGTCGTTCAGATCGAACACGTCGCGCGCCATCATGCAGGCGCGCACGATCTCGCCCGGCTGCGCGTCGGTTTCCTCCATCAGACGATGGACGAACGCGCAGCCCACGCGATTCACCAGCGCATTCGTGAGGTGCGTGGCCAGAATCTCGCGGCGCAGCGGATGCCGATGCATCGGCTCGCTGAAGCGCTGTTGCAGCGGCTGCGGGAAATAGTCGATCAGCAAGCCGGCCACGAGCGGATCTTCGGGCACGTCCGAGTCGAGCAGCGCGTCGTAGAGCCACATCTTGCTGTAGGCGAGCAGCACGGCGCGCTCAGGCGAGGTGAGGCCGAGCTTCGCGGCCTGGCGCTCGGCCACTTCCTCGTCGGTCGGCAGGAATTCAATCACGCGGTTAAGCCGCCCCGCGCGTTCGAGCCAACGCATGAGGCGCGCTTCGGCGTCGAGCAGCGGCTCGGCGTAGCGGCCCGCGATCGAGAGCGCCTGAGTCTGGTAGTAGTTGTCGCTCAGCACCAGCAGCCCGACTTCGTCGGTCATTTCCGCGAGCAAGGTGTTGCGCTGCTTCGTCGTCATCTCGCCGTCGGCCACCACGAGACCCAGCAGGATTTTGATGTTCACTTCGTGGTCCGAACAATCCACGCCTGCCGAGTTGTCGATCGCGTCGGTGTTGATGTGGCCGCCGTGCTGGGCGAATTCGATGCGCCCGAGTTGCGTCACGCCCAGGTTGCCGCCCTCGCCCACCACCTTGCAGCGCAAGTCCGAACCGTTCACGCGCACCGCGTCGTTGGCGCGGTCGCCCACTTGCGCGTGCGTTTCGCGCGCCGCCTTCACGTACGTGCCGATGCCGCCGTTGTAGAGCAGATCGACCGGCGCGTGCAGGATCGCGCGAATCAACTCGGTCGGCGTGAGCGCGGACGCCTCGATGCCGAGCGCCGCCTGCACTGCGGCCGAAAGCGGAATCGTCTTCACGGTGCGCGCGAACACGCCGCCGCCCGCCGAAATCGCGGCGGGGTCGTAGTCGGCCCAACTGGAGCGCTCCAGCGCGAACAGGCGCGTGCGCTCCGCGAGGCTCGCGGCGGTATCGGGATTCGGGTCGAGGAAGATATGCCGGTGATCGAACGCGGCGAGCAGCTTGATATGCGGCGAGAGCAACATGCCGTTGCCGAACACGTCGCCCGACATGTCGCCAACGCCGACCACGGTAAAGTCGGTGGCCTGCGTGTCCACGCCCATTTCGCGGAAGTGCCGCTTGACCGACTCCCACGCGCCGCGCGCCGTGATCGCCATCTTCTTGTGGTCGTAGCCCACCGAGCCGCCCGACGCGAACGCGTCGTCCAGCCAGAAGCCGTATTCGGCCGAAATGGCGTTCGCGTAGTCGGAGAACGTGGCCGTGCCCTTGTCGGCGGCCACCACGAGGTAGGGATCGTCGGGATCGTGGCGCACCACGTCGGGCGGCGGCACGATCGCGTTGTTCACGAGATTGTCGGTGAGATCGAGCAGGCCGCGCAGGAAAGTCTGGTAGCACGCCACGCCCTCGCGCATCCACGTCTCGCGGTCGCCCGGAGGAGGCGGATTCTTCACGACGAAGCCGCCTTTCGAGCCCACCGGCACGATCACGACATTCTTCACCATCTGCGCTTTCATGAGGCCGAGCACTTCCGTGCGGAAGTCCTCGCGGCGGTCCGACCAGCGCAGGCCGCCGCGCGCGACACGCCCGCCGCGCAGGTGCACGCCTTCCACGCGCGGCGAGTACACCCAGATCTCGAACATCGGTTTCGGTTCGGGCAGGCCCGGCACTTTCGACGGATCGAACTTGAACGAAAGCGCGGGGCGCTCCCCGCCGTTCGCGTCGCGGCGGAAGTAGTTCGTGCGCACAGTCGCCTTGATCACGCCGAGGAACTGGCGCAGGATGCGGTCCTCGTCGAGATTCGGCACCTGGTCGAGCGCGCTTTCGATGGCCTTGAGCATGAGCGACGTGCGCTCCTCGCGCGCCTGCGTATCATGCGGATCGAAACGGACTACGAACAATTCCACGAGTTGTCGCGCAATGGCCGGATTGCCGGTGAGCGCGCGCTCGATATAGGCGTCGCTGAAGGTCGAGCCCACCTGGCGCAGATACTTCGCATAGGCGCGCAGGATGGTGACTTCACGCGCGCTCAGGTACGCGCGCAGCACGAGCCGGTTGAAGTCGTCGTTCTCGATGCGCGCGGTCCAGACGCCTTCGAACGCGTCTTCGAACAGCGCCTTCACGCGCTCGATGTCGAATTCGGCGTCGTCGGCGAGTTCAAGGCCGAAGTCGTGGACCCATGCGGGCGCGCAGGACGGCGTTTCGATCACGTACGGGCGTTCCTCGTCCACGCGCACGCCGAGATGTTCGAGCATGGGCAGGCTGCGCGAAAGCGCGATCGCCTCGCCCGCGCAGTACACCTTGAAGCGGAAGGTGCGCGCCCCGGCCTCGATGGGCCGGTACAGATTCATGGCGATGCGCCCCGTGCCCTGCACCCGCTCGATCAACTCGATATCGCGCACCGCCGTGCGCGCCGGATAGTCGTCGCGATAGCCGGCCGGGAACGAGTCGGCGTAGCGATGCAGCAGGCGCGTGCCCTGCTCCTCGCCGAAGGCGTCGAGCAGCGCGTCGGCAAGATCGTCCTGCCAGCGCCGCGTGACCTGCACGAGCCGCGCCTCCAGCTCGCGCGTGTCGACCTCGGGCATCGTGCCGGGTTCGGCGTGCACCACGAAATGAATACGCGCGATGGCCGACTCCGAAAGCAGCGGCGTGAACTCCACGGAAACGCCGTTGAACGCCTCCACCAGCAGCCTGGCGATGCGCCGCCGCAAGTCGGTGTTGTACTTGTCGCGCGAGACATACACGAGGCACGACACGAAGCGGTTGAAGCGGTCGCGCCGCACGAAAAGGCGCGTGCGCTGATGCTCCTGCAAGCGCAGCACGCCGAGCGCGATGTCGAACAGCTCGTCCTCGCTCGCCTGAAGCAGCTCGTCGCGCGGATAGGTCTCCAGCACCGTCACCAGCGACTTGCCGAGATGTCCCTTGGGCAAAAAGCCCGCGCGCCGCACGATGTTCGCGCATTTGCGCCGCACGATCGGAATGTCGGCGGCGGGCACCATATACGCGGTCGAGGTGTAGAGCCCGACGAAGCGGCGCTCGCCGCACACCTTGCCGTCCGCGCCGACCAGCTTCACGCCCACGTAGTCGAGATAGCCCGGCCGGTGCACCGTGGCGCGCGAATTGGCCTTGGTGATGAAGATGGGCCATGCGCCGCCGATGATTTCCTCGGCGGCGGCCGGCAGCGGCGTGACATCGGGCGTGCCCGGTGCGCGCAGCGATTCGCGCAGGATGCCGAGCCCCGAGCCTTCCACGCCGCGCAGCGCGTGGCCGCCGTCGTGCGCGACGAGCGCGTAGTCGCGCTGGCCGAGGAAGGTGAAATGGTCGGCCACCATCCATTCGAGAAACGCGCGCGCCTCGATGTCCTCGGCGCTCGCCTCGCGCGCTTTCATGTTCTTGATGGTGGTGCGCGCGACCTCCAGAATCTTCGGCCAGTCTTCCACCGAAGCGCGCACGTCACCGAGCACCTTGGCGATATCGCTGCGCAAGGTTTCGAGTTTTGCTGCATCGCCGCAGCGGTCCACCTCGAAATGGATGAACGAGGCGAGTTGCGACTGCCCGTCGTCGGCGCTCGCCACGCCTTCCTCGACGCGCTCGATCGCGCCCTCCTTGCCGCGCCAGATCCGGAACACCGGGTGCATGGCCGAGTGCAGCGCGAGCCCGAGCCGGTTGACGGCCATGGAGACCGAATCGACGAGGAACGGCATGTCGTCGTTGACGATCTCGATGACCGTGTGGTCCGAGTGCCAGCCGTGCTGTTCGAGGATCGGGTTGTAGACCTGCATGCGCTCGCTGCCCGGCACGAAGCGCTGCGCGGTGCGCCAGTGCGCCATGGCGGCACCGTAGAGGTCGGCGATGCTGCGGCTGCGCAGGTCTTCCGCGTCAACGAAATCGTAGTAATGCCGCAGGAAGGGTTCGACGATCCGGAAGGTCGGCTCGGGCAGGCGCGCCCGCGCGAATTCCGTGACGTCGGAGAGCAGATGGGCAACGAATTCTTCGTTTCTCGCTAGCATGACGGACTCCTTGAGGGGTAGCCATCGACTGCATCGGCGGTTCGAATATTATGCACCGGCAAGATCGGCGCAACGTACTCAATCTAACAATATCCCAAGTTGGAATGCTACCCTCCCTGGATTACGGAGTTTGAGCACCGCCCCGTTCCCGTAGGATCTCGAGGCGCGCCGAGAAGGCTGCACCAGCCACGGACAACACCGCCTCCCAACCCATAAAGCTACAGGATACGCGTCAGCCTCCGGCAGTGCGCCAGAAACGCGCCAAACCTGGCCGCGCGATGATCGCGCCTACGTCGATTAGTCGCTGGAAGGCGGCAGCTCCGATGAATCAGGATCAGGCGTTACGGATATAAGCGGCTTGAGTGCCGGCTGATAAATTGCAAGCAAATTGAATATCGCCCCTCCGAGCTTACGAGCAAATTCATCATCTAACTTGTGCTCTGCCAGCGGCCAAGGCATGACTAATGCCGCCTCTTTGAGCTTTGCAACTGCATCCCTATCAATGGTGTACGTTTCGAGCTGCTGATTATCTTCGTCGTAGGCTATGAAAACGCAGCGTGGATTTCGCTTGTTCATCGGAGTGTCCCTTGCCCCCTAAGGCAATTGCTATACCGTTGCATCGAACGGGCATGACACGCCCACCAATATGATTTGTCCATTGCTGCGTAAGCGCTGCACTCTGCCAGGTCAGCGTGGAGCCCCGCTTCGCAATCGGCCTCCTCCGCAGGAGTAAGGAATACTCCCGCGTCCTGCTCAAGATCGCCAGCGATGGAATCCGGCATGTACGCGAACGACTGTGCATCGCTGAGCGGCGTCGGCTCGGTCATCCATGATGGCCTGACCGGATTCTGTGGCATACGCGGCGTCTTGCCCATCATGCGGGCCGCTTCCGCGCGCGGGTTAAGCCTGTCGCCTTGCGGCGCGGGTGCAGCAGCGGCGTGCCGTTGTTTGACCTCCTGTATCGCCTTGACGCACGCGCGCAAATCCTCACGACTCGGGACGAAAACCAGTGCGCCTCGTTTGACGGCTTCCCGCACAGCACTGCAAAGATCAGGGATGCCATACAGCCGTTCGCCATGAAAGCCGCCGATGCGTCCAAGCACGGATCGCAGTTCGCTTTCGCTCGGCGAGCGCATGGCAGGCATTAAACCGCTTTGAAGGAAGGCGACGCGCGCAACCTCCAGCGCCTCCCTGACATCTTCCGCTTCGTCGCGGGGCATCACAGTATGGTGCCGGTTCGTTCCGAAGGTGTAGTAGCTATCCGGCCAGAACATGCCGGGACTCGTCAAACTTAGGCCGATCGATTGATTGAGGCTGCGCCAGAAGTGGTGCGTAAGCCACTCGTGCTCACGGTTCCTGAGGAAGTGCGGACGATACGGAAGCATCGGGGGGATTCCTTGCCGCCTGCTGAACGTGGCAAAAAAGACGCGCCCGCATGTGGGGCGCGTTTGAGGCTGTTTCAAGCTGTCACCAGGGCCGACGGATTTTCCGAAGCCACCTTAGGCCGCACGCCAGGCGGAGGAAAATCGCGCGACCCGTCCACGTTATAGCCCTCGTCCATCCATCTCGCCTTGATCCCCGCCAACCCGCACGCGCATCTGACCGCTATGCGCGCTTTCCCACCGCCCCCCTCGGGAGGAGCATTACCCTTCCGCCTCAAGCGGTCCTTCAACGAGATTTGCACGGTTACAAGGTCGAGAAAACCCGCTGGGTAAACGACAACGGCGCACGCGGGCCTCTAGCCCGCGTGCGCCGTTGCCGCTGCACGTAAACCCTGCCGTCTATTACCGGGCCGCAGCGAGGTAAGGATTGTCACGGCCCGGCTCGTGCGGCCGCGCCTTGATCTCCATGCGCGCAATGCTCTGAAGATGCACTTCGTCGGGACCATCGGCGAAGCGCAGCGCGCGGCCCCAGGTCCAGCTGTCCGCGAGCGGCGTGTCGGGGCTCAGGCCCATCGCGCCGAACACCTGGATGGCGCGCTCGCACACGGCCGTATGCACGCTGGGAACCAGCGCCTTGATCATCGCGATCTCCTTGCGCGCCGCCTTCGCACCCACGTTATCGATCATCCACGCGGCCTTCAGCACGAGGAGCCTCGCCTGGTCGATTTCAATGCGCGACCGGGCGACGCCTTCCGCAACCGAGCCATGCTCGTAGAGCTTCTTGCCGAACGCCGTGCGCGCCTGGGCCCGTTCGATCATCAGTTCGAGCGCGAGTTCGGCCGCGCCGATGGAGCGCATGCAGTGGTGAATGCGCCCCGGCCCCAGGCGCGCCTGAGCGAGTTCGAAACCGCTGCCTTCCTCGCCGAGCAGATTCGAGCGCGGCACACGCACGCCCTTGAACTCGATCTCGCAGTGGCCCTCCGGCGCCGTGTGATTGACCACGGTGATATTGCGGATCACCTTGACGCCCGGCGTGTCGCGCGGCACGAGGATCATGCTCTGCTGACGATGGCTCGGCGCCTGCGTATCCGTCTTGCCCATCACGATAAAGATTTCGCAGTGCGGGTGCGCGGCGTTCGTGATGAACCATTTGCGGCCGTCGATCACATAGTCGTCGCCATCCAGGCGAATCGACGTGGTGATGTTGGTCGCGTCCGACGAAGCCACCGCGGGCTCCGTCATCGCGAAGGCCGAGCGGATCTTGCCTTCGAGGAGCGGTTCGAGCCAGCGCTTGCGCTGCGCGGGTGTCGCGAACATATGCAGCAGTTCCATGTTGCCCGTGTCCGGCGCGTTGCAGTTGAACACTTCGGAGGCCCAGGCAACGCGCCCCATGATCTCGGCAAGCGGCGCATAGTCCAGGTTGGTCAGCCGAGTCCCAGGTTCGTCGTCATGCAGATGCGGCAGGAAAAGGTTCCAGAGTCCCTCCGCGCGCGCCTTGTCCTTGAGTTCCTCCATGAACGAAACCGGATACTGGCCGGCGCTCACCTCCTCGTGCCATTGGCGCATGCGCGGCACGATATGCGTTTCCATGAACGCGCTCAGTTGGGCGCGCAGCGCTTCCACTTTGGGGCTATAGGCGAAGTCCATCGTGCTCTTCCTTCAAACGTGATAGAGGGGATTTTCAGATCGTCAGGCCGCCGTCAACGACAATGCACTCGCCGTTGGTATAGCTCGACGCATCGGACACGAGGTACAGCACCGTGCCCGCCATCTCGCGAGGCTCGGCGTGGCGGCGCAGCGGAATCTGGGCCATCCAGCTTTGGTACAGCGCCTCGTCCTCGAACAAGGCTCCGGCGAATTTCGTTTTGGTGAGGCCTGGCAGCAAGGCGTTCACGCGGATGCCGAGCGGCCCGCACTCCTTGGCGAACGCCCGCGTCATGTTGACGACGGCAGCCTTCGTGATCGAGTAGATGCCCTGCCTGTCGCCGGGTTGCAGCGCGTTGACGGACGCGGTGTTGACGATCGCGCCGCCGCCGTGCTCGCGCATCAATTTGCCCGCCTCCACCGACATGAAGAAGTAGCCGCGCAAATTGACTTCCACGGTCTTTTCGAAGGACGTGAGATCGGTGTCGAGAATGTGACCGAAATACGGATTCGCCGCCGCGTTGTTCACGAGAATATCGAGCCGCCCGTGGCGCGCGCGCACATGCTCGAAGATCGCGTGAATGTCGTCGAGACGGCCCACGTGGCACGCATGCGCCTCGGCGCTGCCGCCTGCCTCCCGGATGGCGTGCGCCACGGCTTCGCAGTCTTCGCGCTTGCGGCTCGACACGATCACATGGGCGCCTTGCTGCGCGAGCAACCGGGCAATCTCCTCGCCAATGCCACGGCTCGCGCCCGTGACCAGCGCAATTTTTCCGTCAAGATCGAATAAATCAGTAGTCCCCATCATTCCTCCGATATGTCTCGTTTCGCACATTGCTCGCGCGGCTTCAGATCAACTCGACGCCCATGCTCGCCAGCGCACCCGCCATTTCGCCGACCTGGCGCGCCTTGTCGTTCGACGCATTGCCGCCGAGCGCCCGCTTTTTCACCCCCTGGGCGATGGCAGCCAGCCGGAAGAAACTGAAAGCCAGGTAAAAATGCCAGTTCTCGATGGCGCCGATTCCGCGCAAGCGGCAATATTGTTCGACGATCGTGGCCTCATCCGGCACGCCGAGCGCCGCGCGATCCAGCCCCGCCAGCCCGACGATATGACCTTTGGGGGGCAACCTCAGGCACATGCAGAAGTACGCCAGGTCGGCCAGCGGATTGCCGAGCGTGGAGAGTTCCCAATCGAGTACGGCACGCACCTGCGGCATGCCCCGGTGAAAGATCAGGTTGTCGATGCGGAAGTCGCCATGCACCAGCGCGGGCTTGCCCGCCTCGGCCGGACAGTGCGCGGGCAGCCACGCGATCAGCGCTTCCATGGCGGCAAGCTCATCCGTTTGCGCCGCGCGGTATTGCCTCGTCCAGACATCGATCTGGCGTGCGAAGTAATTGCCGGCGCGTCCATAGTCCGCGAGACCGACGGCCTCGACATCCACGTCGTGCAGCGCCGCCATCGTGCCGATCAGCGCGTCGTACACGGCGGCGCGACCGCCTGCGGGCAACGAGGGCAAGGCCGGGTCCCAGTGGATCTCGCCTTCTTCGAAGCTCATCACGTAGAACAGACTGCCAATCACGTCGCGGTCTTCGCAAAGGTGCAAGGCGCGTGCGACCGGAACGGGCGTGCCGCTCAGCGCGCTCAGCACGCGAAATTCGCGGTCCACGGCATGCGCGGACTTGAGCAGCGCGCCAGGCGGCTGACGCCGCAGCACATAGCGGCCGCTTTGCGCTTCGATGAGAAACGTCGGGTTCGATTGGCCGCCCGCGAACTTCTCGACGGACATGGGTCCCTGAAAGCCGGCCACGTGGGCCACCAGATAACGCGTGAGCGCTTCGACGTCGAATTCAAGAGTGCTATTCATGTTGGCTGCGGATACCAGGAATCGAATCAACCGTAGGTGACGAGCTCGCGCCTTTCGGCCCGTTCGAGATGGGGCAACGCGTTGAAGCTGACCAGTGACATCGCGTTTTCGTTGAACACGTACTGGCTCACGCTGCTGTTGCGAATCTGCATGTTGAGCGCGATAGCCGCGGCGGCGGGCGCCTGGAGCACCTGCTGTGCGATCACGGCAATCGGGCCGCCCGAACTCACCACCAGCACCCGCTTGCCGCCCATGCGCGCAATGGCGAGGCGTGCGCGCTCCACGCGCGCCTGGAACTGCGCCCAGGTCTCGGGAACGCGGCCCGGCAAGCGATCTTCGGACCACAGGTGCAGCACCTGCTTGAGGCCCTTGTAGAAGTGTTTCATCGAGCTTTCGGCCGCGAGGCCCGGCGCGGCGTCGCTCTCGCCGAGCGCCGAAAACAGGGCGCGAAAGTCGTATTCGTTCAGGTCGGCGTCCTGCACGATCTGCGCGGGCTGGCCGCCCATGGCGGTGAGCAGGGCGTCGGCGGTTTGCGCGTGCCTGCGCATCGTGCCCGTGACGATGCGATCGAACGTCAGATTCGCCTGCGCGAAGTATTCGCCGAGCCAGCGCGACTGCATGCGGCCCGAAGATGAAAGCTCGTCGTAGTTTTCAGCGCCAAAAGACGCCTGGCCGTGCCGCACCAGATAGAGTTCCGCCATGCCATCCTCACTGGAATATGGCTGGAACGATACCGGGCGCCAAGGCATTCAGGAAATTGATTCTCGTGATACCTTGCCATAACGAACAGTGACACCCCGCTACTGCCGCGTCTTGCGCATCAGGCGGCCGATCTGTTCGCGCAGCCAGCGGTGCGCGGGGTCGGCGGAAACGCTGCGATGCCAGTAGCCGTGCGTCTCCAGATCGGGCAGCGCGAACGGCAGCGCCAGGATGCGCGCGTCGTAGCGCTTGAGCAGCATGAGCGGCGCCGTCAGCATGAGGTCGGTGCGCATGGCGATCAAGGGCGCGACCAGATAATGTTGAACGCGCGTCTGGATGGTGCGCCGCACGCCCAGCTTGTTGAGTTCCGTATCGACGAGGCCAGGCCCCTGGCGGCGGCTCGACACGTGAATATGGCCGAAGCGCAGGTAGTCGTCGATCGTCAGCTTCTTCTTCGCGAACGGATGGTCCTGGCGCAGCATGCACGCGTAACGGTCGCGGCCGAGCGGCTCCTGCTCGAGATAGGGGTCGTCGATCAGGGGCGCGTCGATCGCGAGGTGGACCGCGCCGCTCGCGAGTGCTTCGGGCACGTCGCGGCGCGTCGTGAAGTAGCTCTCGATGCGAATGCCGGGCGCGTGGCGCTGGAGCACTTCTTCGAGCGCGGGAAGCAGCAATGCTTCGGTCAGGTCGTTCATGCTGAGCCGGAAGGTGCGCTGCGACGCCGCCGGATCGAAGCGCTCGCCCGCATGCGTGCTCGAATCGAGCAGTTGCAGCGCCTCACGCACCCGCACGATGATGTTCTCCGAAACGGGGGTCGGCATCATGCCCGCCGGCGTGCTCACGAACAGCGGATCGTCGAAGGTCTTGCGCATGCGCGCGAGCGCGTTGCTCACGGCGGGCTGCGTGATGAACAGCAGTTCCGCCGCGCGCGTGAGATTGCGCGTTCGATACACGGCTTCGAACACGATGAAGAGATTCAGATCGATCCTGGACAGACGCATGGCTTGAGATTCCCCTGGCCGCGTGGAATGGCGTACGGCTGCGGGTCATTATCAACTTGAGTAGAATTGGCGACAATATCCGCCTGAAGGCCACGTCGGCGCATGCCCGCTCTGGCTGTCACCAAGGAACACGCCTGATGCCGCACCGCCTCGAACGCCGCACCGCTGTCGCCTTCCTTGTGGCCGCAACGTTCTTCATGGAGAACCTCGACGCCACGGTCATCACCACCTCGCTGCCCGTCATGGCGCGCGACTTCCACACCGCCCCCGCCTACCTCTCGATCGGCGTATCCGCGTACCTGGTCGCGCTCACCATGTTCATTCCCGTGAGCGGGTGGCTCGCCGAGCGCTTTGGCGCGCGGCGCGTGTTCGCCTCGGCTATCACGGTGTTCACCGTCGCTTCGCTGCTTTGCGCGCTCAGCACGGGGCTGTTCGCCTTCACGGCCGCGCGTGTGCTGCAAGGACTGGGCGGCGCGATGATGGTGCCGGTGGGCCGGCTGGTGGTGCTGCGCGACACGCCCAAGCACGAGATCGTGCGCGCCATCGCCATTCTCACGTGGCCCGCGCTCGTCGCACCCATACTCGGGCCGCCGCTGGGCGGCTGGATCAGCACGCACTGGAGCTGGCCCTGGATCTTCCTGCTCAATCTGCCGCTCGGCGTGGCCGCGTTCGCCGCCGCGCTGTGCCTCATGCGCGACACCGAGCGGCAGGCGCGCCGCTTCGATACGTCAGGCTTCGTGCTCAGCGGCCTGGGCTTCGCGTGCCTGATGAGCGGCATCGAGATGGCAAGCCGCGCCGACGTGAGCGTGCCGGTATCGGCCGGCACGTGCGCGGCGGGCGTCGCGCTGCTCGCCGCCGCCATCGCGCACTTGCGCCGCGTGCCGCACCCGCTGTTCGATCTCGCGCCGCTGAAGATCACGACGTTTCGCGTTACCGTGTTCGGCGGCTCGCTGTTTCGCACCGCCATCAGCACCGCGCCATTCCTGCTGCCGCTGATGTTCCAGGTGGCGTTCGGGTGGAGCGCGGTGGCGTCAGGCGCGCTCCTGCTGTGGCTGTTCGCGGGTAATCTGTGCATGAAACCGGGCACCACGTGGATCATGCAGCGCTTCGGCTTTCGTACCGTGCTCGTCGTCAACGGCACGCTGGTCGCGCTCGGCTTCGCGGGTTTCACGCTGCTCGGCCCGGATACGCCGCGCGTGGCGGTGGCGGCGTTGCTGTTCTTCAGCGGCCTCACCCGCTCGATGCAATTCACCGCGCTGAACACGATCGGTTTCGCCGACGTCCCCCAACCGCAGATGCGCGACGCGACCACGCTGTTCTCGGTGCTGCAACAAATGAACGGCGGCATGGGCATCGCCGTGGGCGCACTCGCGCTTTCCGTGGCCGAAGCGCTGCGCGGCACGCACGCGGGCACGGCGGGCGCGGCCGACTTTCATCTCGCGTTCTGGATGATCACCGCGCTCGCGGCACTGGGCGTGGTGGACAGCGTCCTGCTGCCGCGCAGCGCCGGCGCGCATATTCTGGCGCGGCGCTAGTTGCGAAAATTGAGTAAGTGCATGCAATCGGCGACGGGCTGCGATTTGTCCAGCCGAATCCGCGCATGCTCGATCTTACGCGTCAGCGGCAGTAAATAAACTCCAGATCGATCGCTTCTCCCACCTTGAAATCGTAGGTGCCGACACGCCTGAAACCCGCCTTTTCATAGAACGCAATGGCCCTCGTGTTGCCGGACCACACGCCAAGCCATACAGGACCGGGCCGTTCCAAGGCGAGGTATTCGAGCGCCGCGCCGAACAATGCGCGTCCCACGCCGGTTCCCTGTGCACTGCGCCGAATGTAGATTTGATATATCTCCGCCGATCCCTCTGTAACCTCCGGATGTGGAAGCTTGCACGGCCCCACCTGTGCATAGCCAGCCAGTGCGCCGTCGTCACTCTCGACCACCCACGTTCGATTCCGATGATCGCGAAGTTGATCCATCACCGTTTCCGGCGAGTAATTTTCGGACTCGTACCGGGCCAAATCGCTCGGAGAGTAGTCGATTCCGTACCCATCGGAGAGAAAGGTTTCGCGAAAGGTGTCGCGTTTCAACTCGGCAAGCTGATATGCATCCACAAGCGTCGCAGTACGAATTATCATCACAGCCCTCGCAATCGGGTAATCAGTTGAACAGGCGCGGACTACCCATCTTGAACCAGGCTTTCGTGATCTTGCCATCGGTGATCTCATAGATCGCGAGCACGTCGACTTCACCCGGCCCCTCGGGAAACGTGCGCGTTACACGCTCCTCATCGACGACGATATTCCCGACGACAGTGCGGTGAATCAGGCGACCGAACAGGTTCGGCTCCTTGAAGCGCGCAATGTGGCGCCGTCGAATTTCCGCAGCGCCGCGTGCGAGAAGGCGAGCCGGAAACTCATAGTATTCGCAATCATTGGCCCACCATTGCATGAACGAATCGACATCACGAGCATTGTAGGCGTGGAGCTGCTGTTGCACGGGAAACTCAATCGAAGCTGAACAATGCGTGTCGCTCGTCATTTTCCTGGATCCGTTCAAAATAACGGGGTGATTTTAAACCTCCGCCCTCCCAGAAATATCTGATCAAGGTCATATCACCTACAATGCAAGTGCTTTAGCGAGACGGCAACGCAAACGAATAAAAGCCGCCAATCCGGCAGGCGATGCCGTTATCCTATAGCCGCCCCCACCCGCAACCGCGCGCGCCCTCCACACCGATGCTCAGCGTAGCCCTCCTCGTGTTCCCCGGCGTGCAGGCGCTCGACGTGTTCGGGCCCACCGACGTTTTCTCGGAGGCCAACCGCTTCCTGCCGCCCGAATCCCACTATCGGCTGGAACTGATCGCGACCACGCACGGCGCGATCCCCTGCTCCAGCGGCGTGCGTATCGCCGCGGACTGCCATTTCGGGGATGCCCTCGACCACTACGATCTGCTGCTCGCGGCGGGCGGCCCCTCGCTCGTGGATCAAGCGCTGCCGGACGACGTGCACGCGTGGCTGCGCGAGGCCAGCGGGCGCGCACGGCGCTTCGGGGCCATCTGCAACGGCTCGCTCACGCTCGGGCGGGCAGGGCTGCTCGAAAACCGCACCGTGACGACACACTGGAACGACGCGGGCGCGCTCGCGGCCATGTGTCCGGGCACGAACGTCGAATACGACCGCATCTTCATTCAGGACGGCAACCTCTATACCTCGGCGGGCGTGACGGCGGGCATCGATCTTTCGCTGTATTTGCTCGCGCAGGATCACGGCCCCGAGGTCGCGCTGAACGTGGCGCGCCGGCTCGTGGTGTTCGTGCAGCGCGCGGGCGGCCAGTCGCAGTTCAGTCCGTATCTCACGCCCTATGCCGAAGCGTCGTCGCCCATTGCCCAGGTGCAGCAATATGTGCTCGGGCATCTGGACGAGGACTTGAGCGTGGACGTGCTGGCGTCGGTCGCCAGAATGAGCAAGCGTAATTTCGCGCGCATCTTCGTGCGCGACACCAACGTGACACCCGCCGAATTCGTCGAGAGCGCACGCATCGACGCGGCGCGCGTGATGCTCGAAAACAGCGCGCTGCCGCTCAAGACCGTGGCGTTCCGCTGCGGCATGCGGGACGCCGACCATCTGCGCGTGGCCTTCCGGCGCAAGCTCGGCACCACGCCGCAACAATACCGGAGCCACTTCGGCGCGATCACCGCGAAAACCGGACGCAACGCGAAAGCCGATTCGTAACCGCGCCTTCAATGCGCGCCAGCCGCCGCTGCGCCTTGTGAAACGTTGCCAACGCCGGGCGCGCTCACCAGCCGGTCATAGTCGGTTTTCGACAGGCCTCGCTTCGCGTAAAGAAACGCGGCGACCTGCCAGAGTGTCTGATCCGACTGCGTCTTGCCGAACGACGGCATTGCCGTCATGTTCACGCCGTGCTTGATGACCCAGAACATCAGCGCGGGGTTGTTGCGGCGGCTCGCCGCCAGCAGCGCGGGCGCGGCGGGCTGAATGCCCGCGCCCACCGCGCTCAGCGGCCGGTTCGGCGCGCCGTGGCAAAGCGCGCAATTCGCGTCATACGTGTGTGCGCCCGCGCGAATGTTGTCGAGCGACATCAGGTCGGCGGGCGGCGCGTCGTGGCCGCCGTAGTGATGCAGCGAGGCTTCGTAGGTCGAATGCAGCATCTTCGCGACGAGCGGATTGTCTTTCGAGCTTGCGGAAACGTCGTAAAGCCCGGCATGCAGCCAGGCGAACGCGGCGCCTGCGGGCAACACGAGCAACGCCGCCGCCGTTCCGATAACGGTGGCGAGACGCGAATGAGTGGAGGGCATGATGTTCCTCGCGGGAGTTCGGAGCCCTCTTATTCTTGATCGTCGTTGCTTGCCGGAAAGTGTCGCGCAGATTACGAGTTTGATAACTGCCGTGGTCGCGCCGGCTAGCCCGCCGCGCGCGCGTCGCGGCGCACCGCCTGCGGCGGCACGCCGAAGCCGCGCACGAACGCCTCGCGCATATGCCGCCGGTCCCGAAACCCGGTTTCGCGCGCCACTACGTCGAGCGGATGTGTGCTTTGTTCGATCATGAGCCGCGCCGCCTCGAGGCGCAGGCCCTCCACGGCGCGCGCGGGCGACTGCCCCGTCTCGGCCGTGAACACGCGGCTGAACTGGCGCGGGCTCAGGTGCACGGCCTCGGCAAGCTGCTCCACGGTGAGCGCGCGATTGAGGTTGCGGCGCGCGTAGTCGAGCGCGGTCTGGATGCGGTCGGACTTCGGCGCGAGCGCGAGCATTTCGGAATGTTGCGACTGGCCGCCCGAGCGGCGCTGGTACATGACGAGCTTGTGCGCCACGGAGCGCGCCACCTCCGCGCCCAGATCGCGCTCGACCATGGCGAGCGCGAGATCGAGACCCGCCGTCATGCCCGCCGACGTCCAGATCGGCCCGTCGACGATATAGATGCGGTCATCCTCCACCTGCACGCCGGGAAAGCGCTGCTGTAACTCGCGCGCGTAGAACCAGTGCGTGGTCGCGCGGCGGCCGTCGAGCAGCCCCGCCTCGGCCAGCACGAAGCCGCCCGTGCAGATGCCCGCCACGCGCCGCGCGCGGCCGCCCGCGCGGCGCAGGAACGCGAGCGTTTCCTGGGGCGCCCCCACGCTGAGCGGGTCGTTCACACCCGCCACGATCCAGGTGTCCACGCGGCTGCGCGCGGGCGCAGGCGCGCGCCGCGTCCCCACGCTCATGGCGAGCGACGAGCGCACGTCGCCACCCGCCACCGAATAGTTTTCGATCGCGTAGAACGGCGCGCCCGCCACCACGTTGGCGTATTCGAAAACGCTTTGCGTGGCGATGGCCATGACCTGAAAGCCGTCGCCCAGCAGGTAGCCGATGCGGTGCATGTCCTTCTCCCGTCACTGCATGTCCTAAAACACGACCCTATACGTCATTTGCGCCGCCGTCAATCGCGCCCAGAATGCACTCACGACAACGCCGCTCCGGCGTTCTTCAACCACCCGCCCCTTTTGTGGCAAGGAGTGCAGTCATGACCCAGCAAACGCATCGCGGCACGGCGCTCATCACCGGCGCGTCATCCGGCATCGGCGCCGTGTACGCCGCGCAACTCGCCCGCCTCGGCTACGACCTCGTCCTCGTCGCGCGCAACCGCGAGCGGCTCGCGAAGCTCGCCGAGCGCATCACCAACGAAACGCAGCGCGACGTGGAAGTGCTCGCGGCCGACCTCAACGCGCGCGGCGACCTCGCAGCCGTCGAAGCACGCCTGCGCGACGACGCGAGCCTCACGCTGCTCGTGAACAACGCGGGCATCGGCACGCATACGCCGCTCGTCGAAAGCGACGTGGAGCACATGACGCGCATGATCGATCTGAACGTCACCGCACTCACGCGGCTCACCTACGCGGCCGTGCCCGGTTTCGTCGCGCGCGGCCAGGGCGCCATCATCAATATCGCTTCCATCGTGAGCGTCGCGCCCGAGATCCTCAACGGCGTGTATGGCGGCACCAAGGCGTTCGTGCTCGCGTTCAGCCAGTCGCTGCAACACGAACTGGCCGCGAAGGGTATCCGCGTGCAGGCGGTGCTGCCCGGCGCGACCGCCACCGACTTCTGGGAAACGGGCGGTCTGCCGCTCGAACATCTCGACAGTGCGATTGTCATGTCCGCCGAGGACCTGGTGAGCGCCGCCCTCACCGGCTTCGAGCGCGGCGAAACCGTGACGATTCCTTCGCTGCACGACGTGGAGCAATGGAATGCGTTCGAGACCGCCCGCCGCGCGATGTCCATGCAGCTTTCCAGCAATACGCCCGCGCCGCGCTATCGCGTCGCACAGTAACTTCGCATGACTGATGTTTTCTAACTCTGGAACACGCATCATGAAAATCACCGGCAATACGATCTTCATCACGGGCGGCACATCGGGCATCGGCCTCGGGCTCGCGCAGGCGTTTCACCGGCGCGGCAATAAGGTGATCGTCGCGGGACGCCGCCGCGCGCTGCTCGACACCATCGCGCGCGAGCATCCCGGCATCGACACCGTCGTGCTCGACATCACCAACGCGGACGATATCCGGCGCGTCGCCAACGAGGTGATCGCACGGCATCCGTCGCTGAACGTGGTCATCAACAACGCGGGCATCATGCCGTTCGACGATGCGAGCGGCCCGCTAGACGATGCAGCGGCCGTGCGCCTCGTGGAGACCAACCTGCTCGGCCCGGTGCGCGTGAGCGCTGCGTTCGTCGAGCACCTGAAAAGCCGGCGCGAAGCGACGATCATCAACAACAGCTCGGTGCTCGCGTTCGTGCCGCTCGCGCAAACGGCGCTCTATTCGGCGACCAAGGCCGCGATTCACTCGTACACGCTCTCGCAGCGCTTCATGCTGCGCAACACGAGCGTGCGCGTGCTGGAAATCGCGCCGCCCTGGGTGGACACCGACCTCGTGCACAAGAGCGGCGACCCGCGCGCCATGCCGCTCGACGCCTTCATCGCCGAAACCATGACCGCGCTCGAAACCGCGAGCACCGAAGTGCTCGTGGACGCGGCGCGGCCATTGCGCGACAACGCGGGTCCGAACGAGCATGTCTTCGTGGAGCAATTCAACCAGATGCTCGAAGCCGCGCCCATTCCGGTGGCGTGAGCGGACGCAATGCAGGGTTCCTCCTGGTGGGCGGCGTTCGTGTGACCGCTAACATGCAACGCGGGATAATCCACGGCTTCGTGCGCGGCGCTCATGCGCCCGCCCGCAGCCGTTCAAGAACAACCCGGCGCCCCGCGCCGCGCCCTACCGGAGACTGCCATGCGTTCCCATCGAGTTACGTCCCACACTTTGCGCGGTACGCCGCGCGCCCTGTTGACGGCAAGCGCGGCCGCCGCGCTCGCCCTGGCCGCCACGGCGGCGCCCGCCGCGCAGGTCGAGGTGCTGCACTACTGGACCTCGGGCGGCGAAGCGAAGTCGGCGCAGGTGCTCAAGCAGATGCTGGAGAAAAAGGGCGATACGTGGGTCGATTTCGCGGTGGCGGGCGGCGGCGGCGGCAATGCCATGACGGCGCTGAAAACGCGCGTGGTGGCGGGCAACCCGCCCGCGGCCGCGCAGATCAAGGGCCCGGCGATTCAGCAATGGGGCGACGAAGGCGTGCTGCTGCCGATCGACGATGTCGCGAAGCAGGACAACTGGGATCACGTGCTGCCGCCCGAAATCGCGACGATCATGAAGTACAAAGGCCAGTACGTGGGCGCACCGGTGAACGTGCACCGCGTGAACTGGCTGTGGATCAATGCGGACGCGCTCAAGAAGGTCAACGCGCAGCCACCCGCCACGTGGGACGACTTCTTCAAGGTCGCCGACGCGCTGAAGAAAGCCGGCATCACGCCGGTGGCGATCGGCGGCCAGCCGTGGCAGGAGGCCGAAACGTTCGAGACCGTCGCGCTCGGCGTGGGCGGCCCCGACTTCTACAAGAAGGCCTTCGTGCAACTCGACCCCGCCACGCTCAAGGGCCCGACGATGGTGAAGGCGCTCGAAACCTTCCGCCGCATCAAGCCCTATACCGACGACGCCCAGACCGGCCGCGACTGGAACCTCGCCACGGCGATGGTCATCAACGGCAAAGCCGCGATGCAGTTCATGGGCGACTGGGCCAAGGGCGAGTTCACAGTGGCGGGCAAAGCGCCGGGCAAGGACTATCTGTGCGTGGCGGCGCCGGGCTCGGGCAAGGCGTACACGTTCAACGTGGACAGCTTTGTGTTCTTCAAGGTGAAGACGCCGGGCGTGGAGAAGGGGCAAAAAGACATGGCGAGCCTCCTGATGAGCCCGCAGTTCCAGGAGACCTTCAACCTCAACAAGGGCTCCATCCCCGTGCGCCAGGACCTCGATCTCTCGAAGTTCGACGCCTGCGCGAAGAAGTCGTCGGCTGACTTCAAGGCGGCGGGCGCGGAGGGCGCGCTCGTGCCTTCATGGGCGCATGACATGCTCGTCACGCCCGCCGTGGAAGGCGCGTTCTACGACGTGATCGGCAAGTTCTGGAGCGACCCTGCCATGTCGGCGCAGGAGGCCGCGAACAAGCTCGCCGCCGCGGCGAAAACCGACTGAGTGGACTGAGGCGCGCGCGTGATCGGCTGCGCGCGCCTCACGGACTGCCTCACGTACTTCAAGTAGTTCAGGCGGCCGCCGGCATGGCGTGCGCAGACAGCATGCCCTCATTGCGCGCCGCTTCCACACTCTGCTGCGCCACCGCTTGAGCCGCCAGCGCTTCGCTCACGCGGAACGTCGCGACGGCCTCGGCCATCTGGCTCGCCTGCTGCTCCAGCGACTCGGCCGCCGCCGCCGCCTCTTCCACGAGCGCCGCGTTCTGCTGCGTCACCTGATCCATCTGGCTCACGGCGGTCTCGACCTGCTCGATGCCCGCGCTCTGCTCCTCGGTTGCCGAGGCGATCTCCTTCATGAGCGCCGACACCTTGTCCACGGAGGAAACGATCTCGGCCATTGTCGCGCCCGCATCGCCCACGAGCGCGCGACCGTTGCGCACGTCGTGCACCGAGGCGTCGATGAGCGACTTGATCTCACGTGCGGCCGCCGCGCTGCGCTGCGCGAGCATGCGCACCTCGCCCGCCACCACGGCGAAGCCGCGCCCCTGCTCGCCCGCGCGCGCGGCCTCGACCGAGGCGTTGAGCGCGAGAATGTTGGTCTGAAACGCGATGCCGTCGATGATGCCCGTGATGTCCGCGATCTTGCCCGAGCTGCGGCTGATCACCTCCATCGTTTCGATCACCTGCTCCACCACGCGGCCGCCGCGCTGGGCGACTTCGGCCGCGCCCGTCGCGAGCGCGCTTGCGTCGTTGGCGTGCTGCGCGTTCTGGCGCACGCTCGACGTGAGCTGCTCCATGCTCGACGCCGTCTGCTCGAGCGACGCCGACTGCTGCTCGGTGCGGCTCGACAGATCGAGATTGCCGGCCGCGATTTCTCGCGCACCCGTGTTGATCGCGTCGCAACTCGTGCGCACGCTGTGCACCGTGTGGCTCAGGCCGCCCTGCATGCGCCGCATCGCGCCGAGCAACTGGCCAATTTCGTTGCGCCCGCCACCTTCTATCGGTACCGAGAGGTCATTCGCCGCGATCTGGTTCAGCACGTTCACGGCCTGGGCGAGCGGCGCGCTCACGAGGCGGCGCAGCGCCAGGTGGGTGGCGACGACGAGCGCCAGCGCGCCGATCAGGCCCACGGCCACCATCGCCATCACCCAGTCGTGCTCGCGTGCGCCCTGGTCGAGCGCGGCGCGCGTGGCCGCGTCGGCATTGGCGCGCAACGTGGCCACGGCCGCCGAGAAGCGCGTGTTCGCCTGCGTCACGTCGCCGGCCGCGAGCGCGGCGTAGGCCGCCGTGTCGCCGCTCTGGAGCGCCGTGGCTGAGCGTTGCAGCGAGTCCGTGAGCGCGGCCCACGCGCCGAGCAAGGCGTCGCGTTGCACGGCCGCCTGCGCATCGAACGGCGCGCTCTCGCGCAGCGCGGCGCCGTGCTTCGCGCCCTGCTCGAAGAGATCGTGCGCGTCCTGCTGCGCCGCCTCGCGCGCGCTCGCATCGCTGTTTTCCTTCGCGGCCTGATAACCGCGCGCAAGCGCCCCTTGCGCGAGCGCCGCGTCTTCGCGCAACGCGAGCGCGAGCGCGTCCTGGCGCGCGACTTCATGAATGAAGCGCGCGGAGTCGTCGGCGCGGCCGATCATCAGCACGCCCACGGCGGCGCCCACCACCAGCATCGCCGCGAACGTGCACAGCACGAGCAGCAGCCCTTTTCGAATCGTCAGATTGCTCATCATCGCGTGTTCGCGCCTCGGCGCCTCAGTGTGATCCGGCGGGCTCGCCGCCAAGCCTCGCCAGCAGCACGTTCGCCTGTTCGATCAGCGTGGTGCGGTACTCGCCGGGCAGCCGCACATCGTCGGCCACGGCCATCGCCTCGCCCAGTTGCGCGCGAAACGCCTGGATCGTGCGCTCGATCTGCGGCGTGGACAGTTGCGGCAGCACCGCTTCGACGAACTTCGTCATCACGACCACGCTCGCGCCGAAGCGCGAGATGGCCTTGCCATGGGCGCTCACTAGCGCGGTCATCGAATGCAGCAGCATCTCGTCGTTGGTCGTCACGGGATTCTCCAGATACTTCGGCTAAAGGGGAAAAGTCAGGACGGCCTTCAGCCGGCCTCGCACAGATCGAACGCACGCGGCATCAACTCGGCCGGCGCGGGACGCGCGAGCAGGAAGCCTTGCGCGCGATCGCAGCCGATCTCGCGCAGGAACGCCAGTTGCCGTGGCGTCTCGACACCCTCGGCCACGACGGTCACGCCGAGCGAGCGCGCCATCGCCACGATCGCGCGCACGATCGAGCGGTCGCGCGCCGCGCTTCGCTCGACGCTCGGCTGCGGCATGCCCGCCTGCGGCGCGGCCATCTCCGCGAGGAACGAGCGGTCCACCTTGAGCGTGTCGACCGGCAGGGACTGCAAATACTTGAACGACGAATAGCCGGTGCCGAAGTCGTCGATCGCGAGGCTGATGCCGCGCGTCGCCAGTTCGTGCAGCAGCGCTTCGATGCCGCCGCGACCGGTCATCATCGCCATGCTCTCCACGAGTTCGAGTTGCAAACGCGTGGCCGGCAGGCCCGTTTCGCTGAGGATGGTCGTGAGTTGATGCAGGAAGCCGTCGTGCAGGCACTGCCGCGCGGAAAGATTCACGCTCATGCGGCCGAAGTCGAAGCCCTCGTCCAGCCACTCGCGCGCCTGGCGGCAGGCCTCGCGCAGCACCCACGCGCCCATCGGCACGATCAGTGAGGATTCCTCGGCAATCGGAATGAACTGGTCGGGCGGCACGAGGCCGCGGCGCGGATGCTGCCAGCGCACCAGCGCCTCGATGTTGACGAGCGCCCCGCTCGCCACGTCGAACTCGGGCTGGTAATGCAGCACGAGCTCGTCCGCTTCCAGCGCGTGATGCAACTCGCTTTCGAGCACGATGCGCTCCATCGCCGATGACGTCATCGGCGCGGCGAAGAAGCGGAAATTGTTCTTGCCCGCGTCCTTGGCTTCGTACATCGCGCGGTCGGCCTGCATGAGCAACTGGCGCGGGTCGCGCGCGTCGTCCGGATACATGCTGATGCCGATGCTTGGCGTAACGAACAGCAACTGCTCGCCGATATGCATCGCCGCGCCCACGCGCACGAGCAACCCTTGCGCGATCTGGCCGACGTGGCGAATGTCCTCGATATCCTCGATGAGCAGCGTGAACTCGTCGCCGCCCAGACGCGCGACCGTATCGGTTTCGCGCACCGCCTCGCGCAAGCGCGTGGCGATCACGGTGAGCGCTTCGTCACCCACGCCGTGGCCCATCGTGTCGTTGATAAGCTTGAAGCGGTCGAGGTCGAGGAACATCACCGCCACGCGCTTGCCCGAGCGGCGCGCACGCGCGAGCGAGAGCGAGAGCCGTTCGGTGAAGAGCGTGCGGTTGGGCAGACCCGTCAAGGCGTCGTGGGTCGCGAGATAGCTCAGGCGCTCCTCGGTCTCGCGGCGCTGCGTGATGTCGGCGAAGATCGCCGCATAGTGCGTGCAGCGCCCGCCCGGGTCGCAGATGCTGGAAATCGTCAGGAATTCCAGGTAAAGCGTGCCGTCCTTGCGGCGATTCCAGATTTCGCCCTTCCAGTGGCCGTTTTGCTGGAGGCTGCGCCACAGCGCGCCATAGAAGCCGGGGCCCTGGCGGCCCGAACTGAGCAGGCGCGCGTTGCGCCCGACCGCCTCTTGCTGCGTATAGCCGGTCAAACGCGTGAAGGCGGGATTCACGCGCTCGATGGTGCCGTCGAGGTCGGTGATCATCACGCCGTCGAGCGTCGACTCCACCACCTGATCGGCAAGACGCAGATTCGCGCGCGAGGCAAGCAGCGCGTCGTCGCGCTCGCGCAGCGCGACCTGCAACTCGCGCACGAATTCGTCTTCGATGTCGTGCAGGATATGCGAGAGGTCGAGCAGGCCCGCAAGACGCCCGTCTTCGCCGATCACGCCCACATGGCGCATGCGGTGCTCGACGAGATACTGACGCGCGGCATAGAGGCTTTGCGAATGCGCGAGCGAGCGCAGCGGCCGGCTCGCGCGTGCGCCCACCGCGCCGTCGAGCGCGCCCGCGGCGGCGAAGCGCACCACGTCGCGCTCGGTCACGATGCCGTAGTCGCCTTCCGGATAGCTCACGACGAGCGCGCTCAACCGGCGCGCGCGCATGCGTTGCATGGCGTCGTGCATGGGCGTGCGTGCATCGACCACGAGCGGCATCGCCGCGTTCACGGAACCGACCGTCTTGAGCCGCAGGAAGCACTCGAGCCCCTGGTTCATCACGAGGTCGGTTTGCGTGACGATGCCGAGCGAGCGGCCCGCCGCATCCACGACGAGGCAATGACGGATGCCCTCGCGCTTGAAGCGCAGCGCGGCGTCGCGCAGACGCGTGCTGGCCGGCAGCGCACGCACGGGATGGCTCATCGCGAGACGGATGGGCCGCGCGAGCGCGGCGGCGTCGTCGCCCAGCGCGAGCGCGTCGTGCTCGGTCCAGATGCCGATCGGCCGGCCCATTTCAGTAATCACTATGGCGCTGTAGCGCCGCTCGGCCATCATGCGTGCCGCTTCGCGAATTGGCACGTCGGGTCCGCACGCGAGCGGCGGTCCCGAAAGAAGCTGACCGATTTCCAGGTCTAGCGTGTGGTGTTGCATGTTGCGCCCCGAACCGCACTGCTTGTCTTTATGAGATAGGCAGACGCTAACAGCCGGTGCAGGGCAATCACATGATTTAAATCAAGTTACTTGCAGGACATGGTTGTGCAAACGTTTGCAACACGGATAGCACGATCGGTCAAAAATGCACCACGCATGAAACGTCGCGTGGAACCGACAAAACTTTGTGCGCATAAAACTTGACAAAGATTTTGTCGAAATCTAGTTTACTGGATAATCAGATCCACTAAACTGGATAATATGGATATCCACACAAACATCGCCCGCCGCTTGCGCGAACTGCGCGACACGAAAGGCTGGTCGCTGGAGGCCCTCGCCGAGCGCAGCGCGGTGAGCCGCTCGAACATCTCGCTTATCGAGCGCGGCGAAAGCAGCCCCACGGCCGTCGTGCTCGACAAACTGGCCACGGCGCTGGGCGTTTCGCTGGCCTCGCTATTCGAGGCGCCTGGCAACGAAGCGCAGCAGGCACCCTCGCCTCACGTCGCCGAGCGCGATCAGACCGTCTGGACCGACCCGGAATCGGGCTATGTGCGGCGCAATCTCTCACCGCCCGCGTGGTCGCCCATCCAGCTCGTGGAGGTGCGCTTTCCGCCGGGCCAGCGGGTGGCGTACGACACGAGCCTGCGCGACGCGGAAATTCATCAGCAGGTTTGGGTCATCGAAGGCGTCATGGAGATGCGGGTGGGCGAGCGGCTATGGCGGCTCGAAACCGGCGACTGTCTCGCCATGCGTCTTGATTGCCCTATTGTCTATCGCAATCCCACGAGCGAGCCCGCGCGTTACCTCGTCTCACTGTGCAGGATCACTAACTAAATGGCTGATTCCAGATGACCGACGATATCAGGGTGCGCCGGCTGACCGGCGACGAAGCGCAGGCTTGCGCACAGGCCTTGGCCGACGTGCTGATCGATTGCGTGGAAGGCGGCGCCTCGGTGAGCTTCATGCTGCCCCTCTCGCTCGACACGGCGCTCGCGTTCTGGCGCGAGGTCGCGCAAGGCGTGGCGCGCGGGGAGCGCGTGCTGCTCGTGGCCGAGGACGCGCAGCGGCGCGTGGTGGGCACCGCGCAACTCGTGACAGCGCAGCCCGAAAACCAGCCGCATCGCGCCGATGTCGCGAAGGTGCTGGTGCACCGCGCCGCGCGTGGTTGCGGCGTAGGTCTGCGCTTGATGCAAGCCATTGACGGCGCGGCGCGCGCCAATGGCAAGTCCGTGCTCGTGCTCGACACGGTGACGGGCGGCGCGGCCGAGCGCCTCTACGTGCGCGCCGGTTGGCAGCGCGTGGGCGCCGTGCCCAATTACGCGCTGATGCCCGATGGCGCGTTTTGCGGCACGACGTTCTATCACAAGCAACTCGATTAATTCGTGCGCAGCGCTTCCGAAGGGCGCATGCCGAACATGCGCCGATAGTCGGCGGAAAACTGGCTCAAATGCCAGAAGCCCCATGCGGCGGCCACGTCCTGCACCGAACCGGCCGCCCGCCCGCACAGGTCGCGCCGCGCGCCGTTCAGGCGCAGCGCACGCAAATAGGTTGCGGGCGCCATGCCGAGCACGTCCTGAAAGCAGTATTGCAACGTGCGGCGGCTCACGTGCAGTTGCTCGCAAAGCTCGGGCACGCCAACGGGCCGCGCGCGATGCGCGAGCACGTAGTCGCGCGCCTGCTCGACGATCCAGCGCCGCCGCGAAGCGGGCTCGGCAACGTCGCCGCCGTCGCCCGCGCACACGTCGAACAACGCGGCGAGCACCTCGGCCTGAACTTCATCGCGCTCGAAACCGGATAGCGGCACATTGGGCGCGCCCGCTTGCGCGGAGCCATCTCCGCTGTCCAGATGCTTCGCGAGCAGTGCGCACAACCGCTCGACGCGTGCCGCGCCGGCCTGCACGATCGGCGTGCGCGGCAGGCGTTCGTCGAGCGACGTGTGCTCGACCGTAGCCGCATGGTGGCGCAGCACGTCGCCGCGCACGACCACGCCGTAGATGGAGAATTGCGCCGGAGTGAGCAGTTCGAACTCGATGTTGCCGGGCCGCAGCGCGAAGGCGTCCGCCCCGATGGGCTGCGCGTCGATGCGCGCATGGCCTTCGCGCGCAACCGGAATGCCGAACCAGTATGCGTCGCCCCGCACCTCGCACGCCTGACGCAGCGTGTGGCTCGTGGTTTCGCGAAATACCTTCATCATGTCGAGCGGCAATTCGGTCAGGCTGCCGACGAAGCGGCCCGCCGCCAACTGGTCGTAAGTCTGACGCCAGCCCACGAGGTTGCGCGCCTGTTCGTCGGCGTCGTGCGCGACGCTCACCACGGGGCGCCCGGCCGGAAACGCCGCGCCCTGCGCGTTGCGCTGCGTGTCCTCGGCCGTGGCTTCGGTACGCTCAACCGTGTCGTTCATGGGTGGCTCCTTGCACGCGCCTGCATCAATCCAATCACTCCATCATGCAAGAGTCGCGCCAACGCGAATACCTGGCCGAATGGCCAGATCGTGCGCGCGGCTGCTCCATCGCGGCGCAGCGTTCTGTCACGCGGGTGCTCACCAGTGGCGCAAACGCTGCGCCACGCGCGTCGCGCACCGGCGCGGTGCATCCCGCTAAATGCACTGAGCGTACGCAGCGAGGCGCGCAACACGGGACACGACACGGTCCGCGATGAGACTCATTCGGATGTGATGCGCACAGCCTCGACGCCGCCAGGCAACGCGGCGTCACTATCGTCCTTCAGTCCAACGCCCGTCAGGCCAAGCCGCCGCGCATGGGTGAGGAGGTAATGCAGCTTGTGCGCGGCAGCCTCATACGGCAGCCCTTCGGGCCGCACGTTCGAAATGCAGTTGCGTTGCGCGTCGTGGCACCCCACCTTCGGCGCGTACGTGAGATAAACGCCCAGGCTGTCAGGCGAACTGAGTCCTGGCCGCTCGCCAATCAACATCGCAACGAGCTTTGCGCCAAGCAGCTCGCCGATCTCGTCGCCAAGGGCCACGCGCGCCTGGCGTGCGACGACCACGGGGCCGATACGCCAGCCCGCCAAACGCTCGCGCGCGGCGAGCAGCAACGGCACCGCCTGCTTCGCGGCGGCAAACGCGGAAAGCCCGTCGCCAATCACGAACACCACTTCGGGCGCTTCGCCGCCTGGCGCAGCCGCGCCAGAGGCAGCGACCTCAGCCAAAGCGACCCGGCTTGCCTCCGACAAGCGCCGCCCGAGATCGGGCCTGCGCAAGTAATGCTGCCGGTCGGGCGCGGCGCTTTCCGCACCGAGCGTGGCAAAGCCCTCGGCTTCGAGCGTGCGGCGCAACGCTTCGGCGTCGAGCGGCTGATGCACGGCGTCGCGCGCCTGTGCATGCGAAAGATTGAACGCCAGCAGCGGAGCGGTAGGCAGCCCGTTGCCCGCGCGCCCGAGCGCGATGCGCGCGTTCGTGAACGCCTTGAGGCCGCCCCAGGGGTTCTTTTCGACGGGGTCGCTCATGCGTCGATCCCCATCCACTCGTGTGCGCCCGCGAGCAGCGGCACGCGCGCGGAGCCGGGCAGGAGCGCGCCTTTCGCGTCGATGATCTCCATCGTCTCCAGCCACTCTTCGAACTCGGGCGCGCGGCGCAGGCCGAGCAGATCGCGCACGTAGAGTGCGTCGTGAAACGAGGTGCTCTGGTAGTTGAGCATCACGTCGTCGGCGCCCGGTATGCCCATGATGAAGTTGATGCCGGCCGCGCCCAGCAGCGTGAGCAGGGTGTCCATGTCGTCCTGGTCGGCTTCCGCGTGATTCGTGTAGCAGATGTCGCAACCCATCGGCACGCCGAGCAGCTTGCCGCAAAAGTGGTCTTCGAGGCCCGCGCGAATAATCTGCTTTCCGTCGTACAAATATTCGGGGCCGATAAAGCCCACCACCGTGTTGACGAGAAACGGTTCGAACTTGCGCGCGACGGCGTAGGCGCGCACCTCGCAGGTTTGCTGGTCCACGCCGTAGTGCGCATTGGCCGACAGTGCGCTGCCCTGCCCCGTCTCGAAGTACATGAGGTTATTGCCGACCGTGCCGCGCTTGAGCGAAAGCGCCGCCTCGCGCGCTTCCTGCAAGAGCGCGAGCGATATGCCGAAGCTCGCGTTGGCCTTCTCGGTGCCGGCTATCGACTGGAACACGAGATCGACGGGCGCGCCCTTTTCGATCGCCGCGATCGTGTTGGTCACGTGGGTGAGCACGCACGCTTGCGTGGGCACGCGGTAGCGCTCGCGAAAGCCGTCGATCATGGCGAGCAGCTTCACGATGGCCGCGAGGCTGTCCGTGGCGGGATTGATGCCGATCATCGCGTCGCCGCAGCCGTACATGAGGCCGTCGAGCATCGAGGCGGCAATGCCCTTCACGTCGTCGGTGGGATGGTTGGGCTGAAGGCGCACCGACATGCGCCCCGGCAGCCCCACGGTATTGCGAAAACGCGTAACCACGGGACGCTTCTTCGCCACGGCGATGAGGTCCTGATTGCGCATGAGCTTGGACACCGCCGCGACCATCTCCGGCGTGAGACCGGGCGCGAGGCGTTCGAGCGCTTCGGTGCTCGCCTCGCCCGAGAGCAGCCAGTCGCGGAAGTCGCCCACCGTGAGGTGCGAGACCGCGGCGAAGGCGCCCTGGTCGTGATCGTCGACGATCAGGCGCGTAACCTCGTCGTCTTCGTAGGGCACGAGCGCCTCGGCAAGAAACGCCTTGAGCGGCACCGCCGCCAGCGCCATTTTGGCGGCCACGCGCTCCTCCTCGCTCGCCGCCGCCACGCCCGCAAGCTGGTCGCCCGAGCGCAGCGGACTCGCTTTCGCGAGCAGCGTCTTGAGGTCGGCGAAACGGTAGGTGCGCGCGCCGATCGTCTCCGTATGGTTCATGCGATGGACTCCTGCAAATCTTGCGGCTCACTCCTCGAGCAGCGCCTCGCCCGGCACGGCGTCGCGCTGGGTGCGCGTGGCGAGGAAATAACCGTAGCCCAGCGCGAGAAAGACGACGAACACTCCCGCCACGAGCGCGTTGAAATACACCATCGTGCCAAGGCAAACGAGCGCGGCCACGAGCGCGAACGCCGGGAAATACGGGTACAGCGGCGCGCGGAACGGGCGGTCCATCGCCGGCTGCGCGCGGCGCAGCTTGAAGAGCGCCGCCATGCTCACAATGTACATCACGATCGCGCCGAACACCGACATCGTGACGATGTTGGCCGTGAGCGTCTGGCCGCCGAACTGGATCAGCTCGTCGCTGTAGATCGCAGCGATGCCCACCACGCCGCCCGCGAGAATCGCGCGATAAGGCGTCTTGAAACGCGGGTGGATCTTCGCGAGCCACGCGGGCAGGTAGCCTTCCCGGGCAAGCGCGAAAATTTGCCGCGAGTAGCCGAGGATGATGCCGTGAAACGATGCCACGAGACCGAAGAGGCCGAGCCACACGAGCATATGCATCCAGCCGCTATGCTCGCCCACGATGAACTTCATGGCTTGCGGCAGCGGGTCGTTGATATTGGAAAGCTTGGTCCAGTCGCCCGCGCCGCCCGCAAACACCATCACGCCCACGGCGAGCGCCACGAGCGTGAGAATGCCGGCCACGTAGGCGATGGGGATCGAGCGGCGCGGGTTCTTCGCTTCTTCGGCGGCCATGGCCACGCCTTCGATCGCGAGGAAGAACCAGATGGCGAACGGGATCGCCGCGAACATGCCGTGAAACGAGCCGAGCGAGAAGTGATCGTTACCCGACCAGCCGCCCTTGAGGAAATTGGACCAGGCAAAGCCCGGCGACACCACACCCATGAACACGAGCAGTTCGAAAATGGCGAATAGCGTGACGATCAGTTCGAAGGTCGCGGCAATCTGCACGCCCACGATATTGAGCGCCATGAACACGAGATACGCGCCCATGGCCGCGTGCTTCGGTTCGAGGCCGGGGAACTGCACGTGCAGATAAGCGCCGATCGCCAGCGCGATGGCGGGCGGCGCGAACACGAATTCAACCAGCGTGGCCGCGCCCGCGAGATAGCCGCCCAGCGGGCCGAATGCCCGGCGCGCGTAGGCGAACGGGCCGCCCGCGTGCGGGATGGAGGTGGTGAGTTCGGTGAAGCTGAAAATGAACGTGGTGTACATCGCCGCGACGAACAGCGCGGTGACGACGAAGCCGAGCGTGCCGGCCGTGGCCCAGCCGTAGCTCCAGCCGAAATATTCGCCTGAAATCACGAGGCCGACCGCGATGCCCCACAACTGCCACGTGCCGAGCGTTTGCTTGAGCGCGGGCTCGCCTGCCTTGCCGCCTGCCTTCCCCACTGCGGCGGGACTTGCGTTCGACTCGCTTTGCATGGTTTTTCCCCTCTGGATAGCCCGGGCCGCCGTCCCTGGCCGCCTCGGGTGAGTGGAACCATGCTATTGGGTCATTAATCGACGCGTTATCGAAAATCGGCAAACTTTGCACGCAGCGCAGCATGCGGCTGCGGCGAACCTACAGCAGCGCGTCCATGCGCTCGACCTGCTGCGCGAAACGCTGCTTGTCCTCGCCCTGGAGCGGGTCGCGATGCGGCAGGTCCACGGTAAGCGGATCCTGCGCGACCTGATCCACGTGCACCTCGTAGTGCAGGTGCGGACCGGTCGCCCAGCCCGTCGCGCCCACATAGCCGATCACCTCGCCTTTCTGCACCGACTGGCCGGGCCTCAGGTGCTTCGCGAAGCGCGAGAGGTGCGCGAAGGTCGTCGAGTATGGACCGAAGTTATCGAGCTTCACGACCTTGCCGTAGCCCGTTTGCCAGCCCACGAAACTCACGGTGCCGCGCGCGGTGGCGTGAACCGGCGTGCCCGCCGGCGCGGCGAGATCGACGCCTTCGTGCGGCTGGATGCGGTGTGTGACCGGGTCGAGGCGGCGCATGGAGAAGTGCGAGGAAATGCGCGTGAACTTCACCGGGTAGCGCAGGAACGACGGCATGGCCGCGTGGCCGTCCGCCGAATAGTAGAAGGCCTTGCCCGCCAGATTGCGGTAGAGGAAGAGATCGTGCGAGGCGTTGCCGGTGGAAATGCGGATCGCGACGGGCGTGTCATCGGACGCGGGCGCGTCACCGGCGACGACCGGAACGCTTGCACCACTTGCAGCGCTTGCACCATTTGCAGCACTCGCGCCGTTCGCTTCGCTCGCATCATCTGCGTCCTTGCGGAACACGAAGCGGATTTCGCTGCCTCGTTGCAGATCGCGACGAAAATCGAGCCGTCCCGAGAACGCGCGCGCGAGCCGCGCGGTCGTCGCCGCATCGACGCCCAGCCGTTGCGCCGCCTCCGAAAAACTGTGCTGAACCACGGCGGACTCCACGCGAAACACCGGTTCGGGTTCGCTCGCCGCAGCGGCGCTGGCCGCGACGGGCTGCGAGGCCGACGGCGTGGCCGGGGCCGCGCTCACCGCTGCGGAGAGCGGATCATCGGGCGTTTCGGTGAGAGGCCGTTTGACGAGCACCACGGCGCTCGTCAAACCGATTGCGGACACAACGATAATTTTTCCCGCGAAGCCGGGAGACGCCGCGATTGCACGAAAAGCCATGAATGGAATGCCGGATTGCAGAGCAGGAAAGGCACGCGCAAATACGGCGCCTTTCGAGGTGACAGCGAAGATGACATCGACACGCGGTTCGTCCAGCACGCGAAAGCCGATGCGCGGAACGCCTGAAAGTAAATGGCCTTTCTTAAACGAAACTTAAGACAGGTCAAGAAGCGGAATAATTTTCCTCAAGCGATCGCGCAACACCGGGAACGTGAATTGCTACAGCGGCCACATGAGAAAAACGCGTACCTGTATGGCACTTTTTATCGTTTTCCAGAAACGGGAAATGCTACCGCCTTATTTTCATCTGCATACCTGATTAATTTCCCGAAATGACATACTCCATTGCATTCGACCCGTCATACGTCAAAGCGCGATCGTTCCCCAAGGTAGACGCACCTAATCGAATGATCTATACTGATCTCGTTTCGATCACAACGAAGACGTTCTCGTGCGCATTGAGATGCAAGGCCCGTATGCATGGCCACCGCATCGCAATCGCCATTCAAGCGGGCCTCCGGCCCCCGCGTAGCGGCTCTGGCCCTTGCGCATCCATGCCGTCGTGAGACGGTGCACTGCTTCAGCGCGTATCGATTTGCTCGGTACCGTTGGGCTGAACATGACAACCCGAAGAACGCCCACGCGCGTTCATGCGACTGCTGCCACGCACTGATCGTGCGCTGGCGGCCCAGTGTTTCCGTCAGTTCAAATCGCGGCCACGCCGGGATCACGAACTCCCTTCGCGGCGCCCTGTGCATGCGCACAGGCGTCCCCGCTGCGCGGCCCTGCGCCCGCGGCACCGAAACCAGGAGGCGCATCTTCATGACTCGACGCTCTGCCCTGCTCGCGGGCAGCCTTATCGCCCTTGCCGTGCTTGCGTGGGCGCTCTCACGCGCCATCGGCGCCGACACGTGGCACAACCACGCAGGCGATCTCGCGTACTACACCGGGCGGCACCTGCTGCTCGTCGGCTATTCGATGGTGCTCGCCATCGTGGTCGGCGTGCCTGCGGGCGTGCTGCTCAGCCGGCCGCGCTTCACGCGCCAGGCCGAACGCTTCATGCAGATTTTCAACATCGGCAACACGATTCCCTCGCTCGCGGTGCTCGCCATTGCGCTTGGCGTGTTCGGCATCGGGGACATTCCCGCCATCGTCGCGCTCTTTCTCGCCTCGCTTCTGCCGATCACGCGCAACACCTATGAAGGCGTGAAAAACGTGCCCGCGGCGCTGCGCGAAGCGGCGCGCGGCATCGGCATGACGGGCTGGCAGTCGCTCACGCGCGTGGAGTTGCCCAATGCGTTGCCCATTATCGTGGGCGGCGTGCGCACCGCGCTCGCCATCAACGTGGGCACAGCGCCGCTCGCTTATCTGATTGGCGCGGACAGTCTCGGTTCCCTCATTTTCCCCGGCATCTATCTGAACGATCAGCCCTTGCTGCTGCTCGGCGCCGCGTTTACGGCCGCGCTCGCGCTGGTGCTCGACGGCGTGGTCGCTACGGGCAGCCGCCATTGGCTCGCGCGCAACGGGGGACTCGCATGATGCTCACATCGCCATTCAAACGGCTGCGCCGCTTCGTGCAGGCGTGCGTGCTCGGCACCGCGCTCGTGGCCGCCGCTGCGCCCGCCACCGCGCTGGCGCAGCAAAAGCTCGTGCTCGGCGCGAAGAACTTCACCGAGCAATACGTGCTTGCCGAAGTCACGGCGCAATACCTGCGCTCGCGCGGCTACACCGTGGAAGTGCGCTCGGGGCTTGGCAGCACGCTCATGCGCAGCGCGCTCGAGAACGGCCAGTTCGACCTCGTGTGGGATTACACGGGCACCGCGGCGCTGGTCTATGACAAGCTCACGGAGAAGCTCTCGCCCGAGGCCATGTACGAACGCGTGAAGGCGCTCGACGCGCCGCGCGGCCTCGTCTGGCTCGACGCGTCTCCGCTCAACGACACCTATGCGTTAGGTCTGCCAAGCAAGTTCGCGCAGGAAACGGGCATCACCACGATCTCGCAACTGGCCGAGAGACTGAAGACCGACCCCGACGCGAAACGCTACGTGTTCGGCATGGACGCCGAGTTCGCCAATCGCCCGGACGGCCTGAAGCCGCTGCTCGCCACCTACGGCATGAGCTTTCGCCGCTCGCAGATGAAGCAGATGGACCCCGGCCTCGTCTACACGGCGCTGCACAACAACCAGCTCAAGATCGGCCTCGTCTACACGACGGACGGCCGCGTGAAGGGCTTCGGCATCGTGCCGCTCGAAGACGACAAGCACTTCTTCCCGCCGTACAACGCCACGCCCGTGGTGCGCAAGGAAGCGCTCGAACACAATCCGAAGCTGGCCGCGCAGCTCAATGCGCTTTCCGCCGCCCTCAACAACGACGTGATGCAGGACATGAACAAGGCCGTGGATCTCGACGGCAAGTCCGCGGAGGCAGTCGCCGCCGACTTCCTGCGCACGCATCCGCTGCCTTGAAGGAGGACGCATGAACGTATTCGACTACCTCGCGGCGAACTGGCCCGAACTGTTGCAGCTCACGCTGCAACACATCTACCTCGTGGGCATCGCGGTGGGCTGCGCGATCATCGCGGGCGTGCCGCTCGGCGTGCTCATCAGCCGCCACAACTGGCTCGCCGCGCCCCTGCTCGGCCTCGCCACCGTGGTCCTCACGCTGCCCTCCATCGCGCTTTTCGGCCTCATGATTCCGGTGTTCTCGCGCTTTGGCCAGGGCATCGGCGCCGTGCCCGCCATCACGGCCGTGTTCCTCTACTCGCTGCTGCCGATCATGCGCAACACCTATCTCGCGTTGAGCAACGTCGACGCGGGCATCAAGGAAGCGGGCACCGGCATCGGCATGACGTCGTGGCAACGGCTGCGGCTCGTGGATTTGCCGCTCGCCGTGCCCGTGATTGTCGCGGGCGTGCGCACCGCGGTCGTGATGAACATTGGCGTGATGACGATTGCCGCCGTGATCGGCGCGGGCGGCCTCGGCACCCTCATCATTCGCGCCATCGGCCAGAGCAGCTTGATGAAGCTGCTGGTGGGCGCCGTGCTCGTGAGCGTGCTCGCCATCGTCGCCGACCTCTTGTTGCAGATGTTGCAGCGTGCCTTGACACCGAAAGGAGTGCAGAAGACATGATCGAACTCGACCAACTCACGAAGACCTTCACGCAGAAGGACGGGCAGCCCGTGCGCGCCGTCGATTCGGTGAGCCTTTCGGTGGCCGAAGGCGAGATCTGCGTGTTCCTCGGCCCCTCGGGCTGCGGCAAGACCACCACGCTCAAGATGATCAACCGGTTGATCGAGCCCACCTCGGGCCGCGTGCTCATCAACGGCGAAGACACCACGGGCCTGAACGAAGTGGACCTGCGCCGCCATATCGGCTACGTGATCCAGCAGATCGGCCTCTTTCCGAACATGACGATCGCGGAAAACATCACGGTCGTGCCGCGCCTGCTCGGCTGGGACAAGAAGCGTTGCGCCGAGCGCGCGGCGGAACTCATGTCGATGGTCGCGCTCGACCCGAAGCTGTATTTGAAGCGCTACCCGCGCGAGCTTTCGGGCGGGCAGCAGCAGCGCATCGGCGTGATTCGCGCGCTGGCCGCCGACCCGCCCGTACTGCTCATGGACGAGCCGTTCGGCGCGGTCGATCCGATCAATCGCGAGACCATCCAGAACGAGTTCTTCCAGATGCAGCGGCAACTGAAGAAGACCGTCATCATGGTGAGCCACGACATCGACGAGGCGATCAAGCTCGGCGACCGCATTGCCGTGTTCCGGCGCGGCAAGCTCGTGCAATACGACCATCCCGACACGCTGCTCGCGCGCCCGCACGACGACTTCGTCGCGCAGTTCGTGGGCCAGGACAGCACGCTCAAGCGCCTGTTGCTCGTGAAGGCCGGCGACGCCGCCACGCAGCCCGAAACCGCGCGCGTGGAAACCCCGCTCGCTCAGGCGTTCGCCGTGATGGACGAAGGCGACTCGCGCTACCTCACCGTGCTAGACGACGCGCGCCATGCGCTCGGCTTCGTCGGACGGCGCGCCGCGCGCGGTGCCGAGGGCGCGTGCGGCGAGCGCATCACACCGTTCCCGGCAACGGTTTCGGTGGACGACAACCTGCGCATCGTGCTCTCGAAGATGTACCAGTTCCGCGCTTCGTGGATGCCGGTGCTCGACGCCGACGGCGGCTATGTGGGCGAGATCACGCAGGACTCGATCGCCGACTATCTGAGCTCGGGCCGCTCGCGGCAGCAGACCGGCCAGCCGCCGAGCGCGGCGTCGCGGCCTGCAACCGCGACGGCGTGAGCCGGGAGCCGCGCTAGAACGTCGTGCGCAACCCCACCATCACGCTGCGCCCGCCTTCGGGCGCAATATCGCGCACCACGGAGCTTGCATAGCGCACGTCCTGGTTCGTGAGATTGTCGCCGCGCAGGTACGCGAGCCAGTTCGTTGCGCCCACATGGAATTTGTAGGTGAGCGCAATCGCAAGGGTCGTATAGCCGGCGGTCGGAAAATCGTCCTCGGGCACGCGGTGTTGCGCCCAGGCATGCACGAGTTCGGCGTTCGCGCCGAACGGGCCATAGCCGTAGTCGGCGTCGAGCGTCACGCGCAACGGCGCGATGCGCGGCAGCGGCGCGCCCGTATCGGCATTGCGCGCGTGCGTGTAATCGCCGGTCAAACCCAGGTCGAGCCGGTGCGCGCCCTTCTCCAGCACGCGCCAGCGCCCTTCCAGTTCCACGCCGTAAAATTCGGCGGGCACACCGCGATAGACGGCTTCGTTGAGCGCGTCCGCGGTGCCGGCCGGTACGGGCGTGTCGTCGTCATCCACGAGACGGCCCGTGTTGTACTCCGTGAGGTAGTTGCGAAAGCGGCTGTAGAACACGCCCGCGCTCGCCTTGTTCGGGCCGCTCGCGTAGCGCAACGAAAGATCGGTCGAGATGGCCTTTTCCTTCTGCGCGTCGGGGTTGCCGATCAGATACTGGCCGGTCGCGTCGTGCGGGCCGTTCGCATACAGCTCGTAGAAGGTGGGCGCGCGCTCCGTGTACGCCACGTTGCCGACCACCGACCACACCGGCGTGAGCTTGTAGAGCGCGCCCGCCGAAAGGCTGCCCGCGTTGAAGTCGCGCGAGGCCGCGCCCGCGAACTTCGTGCCCTCTTCCCCCGCCACCGGGTCGAGCTTCACATGCTCGATACGCCCGCCCACGCTCAGCTTGAGCGCCGGGGTCACGTTCCACTCTTCCAGCCCGAACAGCGCGACGTTGGTCGTTTGCGTGGTGGGCACGAGCGCCTCGTCGCCCAGCGCTGAAAACGTGTTCTGGCTCACCTGCACGCCGAACGCGCCCTCCAGCGGGCCGATCTTCGCGTGGCGCGCCTCGATCCGCGCTTCATAACCGTGATTGCGGAACGTGGTGCTGGTTTCGCCGTTGTCGATCTCGCGATGTTCGTAGTCCGTATAACCGAAATCGAACTTGAGCTGGCTGATCGGCCCCTGCAAATTGCGCACTTCCGACGCCACGGCCACGTGATCCTGATGCATGCGCAGGCGCACGTCGTCCTCGGCCACCGAGCCGTAGTTCGCGTCGAAGCCGTTGTACGAGATGCCCGCGTAGCCGTCGGCCCACGTGTACGAGGTGCCGACCGAGCCGCCGTGCCAGCGGCCGTCGCTGTTCGGGATGCTGCCGTAGGGCTGCTCGGCGTCCGGGCCGTCGAGCGCGCGTTGCTGCGCGGAGTGCGCGTAGCCGGGAATGCGCTGGTTGCTCGTGTCGCGCGCGAAGGCGTCCACGTGGAACGCGAAACCGCCGTTGCCGCCTTCCACCTGCGCCGCGCCCGCGCGCGCGTCGTTTGCGCCGCCGTAGCTTGCGTCAACGGTGCCCGTGACGCCCGAGATCGGCTCGCGGGGAATGCGGTTGTCGATGGTGTTCACGACGCCGCCTATGGCGTTGCCGCCATACAGCAGCGCGGCCGGCCCGCGCACGATCTCGACGCGCTCGATCGAAAGCGGGTCCTGCGGCACCGCGTGATCGTACGAGAGCGACGAAGCGTCGAACGCGGCCACGCCATTTTGCAGCAGGCGGATACGGTCGCCGTCCATGCCGCGAATGATGGGCCGCCCGACCATCGGGCCATAAGTCGTCGTGGAAACGCCCGGCAGGCCGTTGAGCGTCTCGCCGAGCGAATTGGCGCTGCGCAGAACGAGTGCGTCGCCGGAGAGCGCCGTGGAGGGCGCGGTGAGATCGGTATTGCCGAGCAGGTTCGCGGTGACGAAAACGGGCGCGAGCGTCGCGACGCTCTGCTGGGTTTCGCCGCTCGCTGCATCGCCAGCGTTCGCTCCTGTCGATTGGGCATGCGCGAGAGCGCCGCAAAGCGCCAGCGGCAGGGGTGCGAGCGGCAGAACGCGCGCGAAGCGCAGGCGTGCCAGCAGCGCGGGCAAAGACGTAAAAGGGATGGTCGCCACGATGGATTCTTGTTTGCGTCGTTGGAGTAATCGGCGGCGAACGTCCGGGGCCCAGGGTGGACGCCCGCCGCGCAGGTCGGTGCGGCTATAGCTCGACGCGAATGTTACGTTATAACATTACTAAATGTGAAGAAGATTTCAGGGAGGGTTTCGTGCACACCTTCGTGGCGCGCCGAAGAACGTCGCCAAAAATCGGCCAATAAACACTGAAATTACGCGAACTTGCGCGCTAATCGCAAATCACTTGCATGCGGAACGGCGGGCGCTTATTCCCCATCCTGTCAGACGGACACAACGGGATGCGCCATCGACGATTCCATCCGGCTCAAGCGCCTCCCGATTGCCCTCAACCACTAACAAGAGACGCGAATTCTGTAGTCTCTTAAAAATATTCAGGGTTTCCCCTAAATCCCGGCCGCCAGCTGTCGATATGTAAGGTGACGCCCGACGGCGGCAGTCCGATGGCGGGCCAGCCCCGCTCGCGTCGCCCTTGGTCAAAACGGTACAGACGCATGACACTCACCATTCGAGCGCGCATCGCACTTACGTTCGCGCTCCTCGCCCTCCTGCTCGCGGTTTCCGGCGTGCTTGGCTTCATCAGCACGCAGAAGGCCAACAGCGCCAACCGCGATACCTATCGCAACAAACTCGCCGCCTCCACGGCCATCGACAACGCCGAGATCTACATCGCGCGCACGCGCCTCGTGCTCGACCGCGTGGCGCTGCACCCCGACGCGCCCACGGTGCCCGACCAGTTGCAGCGCGCCGCCGGCTTCTTCAAGGAGTCCGACGCCTGGTGGACGAAGTTCACGCAGATGCCGCACGAAAGCGACGAGCTGCCGCTCATTGCGGCGACCACCGAGCGCCGCACGGCCATGCGCAACGGGGTGGCGGACTTCACGAAAGCGCTCGAGTCGGGCGACCGGACCAGCGCCGACAACATCGCGATGACGCAGCTCTCCGACCTCTACAGCGCCATGAGCGCCGCGAACAACGAGGTCAAGAAGCATCTCTACGACAACGCGAAAGTGCGTTATGAGGAAGCCGAAGCCAATTTCCACCTGTTCTCGGGCGTGAGCGCGGCGATGGTCGTGCTCGGCCTGCTGGGCGCGGGCATCGGCTGGGTGGTGCTGCGCCGCGCGATCATGGTGCCGCTCAATTACGCGCTCACGAGCCTCAATGACATCTCCTCGGGCAACCTGAGCCGCAGCGTGCGCGCGCAGCGCCGCGACGAGATGGGCCTGCTGCTGGAAAGCATCGAAAAAACCCGTATGGAGCTCGGCTCCGTGACGGGCGCGGTGCGCTCGGGCAGCGAATCGGTCTCGGTCGCCACGCGCCAGATCGCGGCAGGCATGATCGACCTCTCGGCGCGCACCGAGGAACAGGCCGCCTCGCTCCAGGAAACGGCCGCAAGCATGAACGAGCTCACCTCGGCCGTGAAGCAGAACACCGACAACGCGCGCCAGGGCAGCACGCTCGCCCAGACGGCGGCGAGCGTCGCCACGCGCGGCAGCGAGGTCGTGGAGAACGTCGTGAGCACGATGGGCGAGATCGAAGGCAGTTCGCACAAGATCTCCGAGATCACGGCGATCATCGAAGGCATTGCGTTCCAGACCAATATCCTCGCGCTCAATGCCGCAGTGGAAGCGGCGCGCGCGGGCGAGCAAGGCCGCGGCTTCGCCGTGGTGGCGAGCGAGGTGCGCTCGCTCGCGCAACGCTCGGCGGCGGCGGCCAAGGAGATCAAGGATCTCATCGCGAGTTCGGTGGAAACCGTCGCGCACGGCACCGAGCTCGTTTCCACGGCGGGCTCGACGATGTCCGAATTGCACTCGGCCGTGCAGCGCGTGACGGCGATCATGAACGAGATCGCTTCCGCTTCGGAGCAGCAGCAAAGCGGCATCGAGCAGGTCGACACGGCCGTCACGCAGATGGACGAAGTCACGCAGCAAAACGCCGCGCTCGTGGAGCAGGTGACGGCCGCCGCCCAGGCGCTCGACACGCAGTCCACCAAACTTGCGGGCACCGTGCAGGTATTCCGCGTCGCCTGATCGCCCGCCTCGCGCAGACCCCGGCGCATGGTGGCGGGCGGCCTCTTATAATCGGGAACCTAAGCGGCGGCGCGCAGCGTGACACGTCGCGCGCCGCCGCGCTTTTGAGGTTTTCGTCAGCGAAGAGGAACGCCGCATGTATATCGCCATGAACCGCTTCAAGGTCGCACCGGGCTCCGAGGCCGCATTCGAGGAAGTCTGGGCCACCCGCGACACGCACTTGAAGGAAGTGCCGGGCTTCATCGAATTTCATCTGCTCAAAGGGCCGCAGCGCGAAGATCATGTGCTCTATGCGAGCCACACGATCTGGGCGAGCCACGCGCACTTCGAAGACTGGACGCGCTCCGACGCATTTCGCGCCGCGCATCGTAACGCGGGTAATGCGGGTAACGCCGGCGGCGCGAACCGTCCCGTCTACTTGAGCCACCCCGAGTTCGAAGGTTTCGAAGTCGTGCAGACGGTGAAGTAAGCACCGCACCGGGCCACCGTAGCCCAAAGCCCATCGGTAAAACTGCACACGCGCTGCGCCAAAGCTACACAGGCGCGGCGCGCCTTCTTGCCGCGCGCCGCGTCACACGGCGCCTTCCACGCGCCGCTCAGGGCGACGTAAAACATGCCGCCAGGCCCCGCGCATCGGGCCGCGCTCTTTCCCCGCCCCTTCCGCTCAGCCGCCACCACGCCCGGTTTCACGACATAGGCTCGAAGCTTGCTTCAATGTCACTCACGCCTTCGCGAGCAATCGAGCCCATGAAGAAGAAAACCACAACCCGCATCGTTGAAGGACAGCCGTATCCGCTTGGCGCCACCTGGAACGGGCGCGGCGTGAATTTCGCGCTCTTTTCGGCCAACGCCACGAAAGTCGAGTTGTGCCTCTTCGACAAGAACGGCGTGCGCGAGGTCGAACGCATCGACCTGCCCGAGTACACCGACGAGGTCTGGCACGTCTACCTGCCCGAACTCGAACCGGGCGCGATCTACGGCTATCGCGTGCATGGCCCCTACGATCCACAGGCCGGCCAGCGCTTCAACGCGAACAAGCTGCTGCTCGATCCCTATGCCAAAGCGCACGTAGGCGCGATGCGCTGGCATCCCGCCGTATTCGGCTACACGATCGGCAGCCCCGATGGCGACCTCTCTTTCGACACGCGTGACAGCGCACGCTACGTGCCGCGCTGCCGCGTGGTCGATCAGACCTTCGCCTGGCACCACCCGCTGCGCGAGCGCGTGGCGCGCGAGCGCACGATCGTCTACGAGACGCACGTGCGCGGCTACACGATCCGCCATCCGGACGTGCCGCCCGAAGAACGCGGCACTTTCGCGGGCCTCGCGCAGACGCCCGTGCTCGAACATATTCGCGGCTTGGGCGTGACGTCCGTCGAGTTGCTGCCCGTGCATACCTTCGTGAACGACTCGCACCTGCTCGAACGCGGCCTGTCGAACTACTGGGGCTACAACACGATCGGCTTCTTCGCGCCCGATCCGCGTTACTCGGTGGGCGCGCACGGCTCGATCGACGAATTCAAGAACATGGTGGACCGCTTCCACCAGGCCGGGCTCGAAGTGATTCTCGACGTGGTCTACAACCACACGGCCGAAGGCAGCGAACTGGGCCCCACGCTCTCGTTTCGCGGCATCGACAACGCGTCGTACTACCGGCTGCCCGACGACCGGCGCTACTACATCAACGACACCGGCACGGGCAACACGCTCAATCTCTCCCACCCGCGCGTGCTCCAGATGGTCACCGACAGCCTGCGCTACTGGGTGCTGGAAATGGGCGTGGACGGCTTTCGCTTCGACCTCGCGACGATCCTCGGGCGCGAGCCCTATGGCTTTGACGAAGGCGGCGGCTTTCTCGACAGTTGCCGCCAGGACCCGATTCTGTCGAGCGTGAAGCTGATTGCCGAGCCGTGGGATTGCGGGCCGGGCGGCTACCAGGTGGGCGGCTTCCCGCCCGGCTGGATGGAATGGAACGACCGCTTTCGCGACACCGTGCGCGCCTGGTGGAAAGGCGACGAAGGCAAGGCGCCCGATCTCGCCACGCGGCTGTGCGCCTCGGGCGACAGCTTCAACCGGCGCGGGCGGCGGCCGTGGTCGAGCGTGAATTTCGTGACCGCCCACGACGGCTTCACGCTGCACGATCTCGTTTCGTACAACGAGCGCCACAACGAAGCCAACGGCGAAGACAACCGCGACGGCCACGGCGACAACCTCTCATGGAACTGCGGCGTGGAAGGCCCCACGGACGCCCCTGAAATCCACGCGCTGCGCGAGCGCCAGAAACGCAACTTCCTCGCGACGCTCCTGCTTTCGCAGGGCACGCCGATGCTGCTGGCCGGCGACGAATTCGGCCGCACGCAGCGTGGCAACAATAACGCGTATTGCCAGGACAACGAGGTGAGCTGGGTGGACTGGGAGGGCATCGACGAATCGGGCCGCGCCCTCGCCGAGTTCGTGCGCAAGCTCACCACGCTGCGCCATGCGCTGCCGGTGCTGCGGCGCAATCGTTTTCTGATCGGCGAGCACAATACCACGCTCGACGTGACCGATGTCGAATGGCTCTCGCCCGCGGGCGTGCCGCTCGAAAGCGGGCAATGGGACGACACTGCCATGCGTTGCTTCGGCATGCTGATCGATGGCCGGTCGCAGACGAGCGGCATCATGCGTCTCGCCTCCGACGCGACCATGCTCATCGTGCTCAACGCCTATCACGACGTGGTGGATTTCACGCTGCCCTCGGTGCCGGGCAACGATCAGTGGAGTTGCCTGATCGACACGAACATGCCCGTGCGCGACGAGTTGCCGGAGTTCGAGGCCGGTGACATCTATCAGGTGACGGGCCGCTCGTTGCTGTTGTTCGCGCTGCACGCGCGCGGCGCGACGCAGCGCGTGTTCCAGCGGCTGGAGGAAAATCTCACGGGCTGAAAGCGATGTGCTTTACCTGCCGCAGCGGCGGCTTTGACGCCACTGCGTCTGGCAGCGTTTGTCGGGACAGGCGGTTAGTTGCACTTCCAGCGCAACGCTCGCGCCCCTCACCTCAACACGGCCGACATCGCCGACAAACTGTTGAGCGTGCGCACGAGATGCTCGGCAGTCGGCGCGACGAAGCGGATCGCGCAACCCGCCACGCGCTCCACGCCCGGCCATTGGGCGAACAGATCGGCCAGCGCGCTAGTTTGCGTATGCAATTCGCACACGCGCTCTCGCGGCGGCGCGCACCCGCGGTCGCGCCACGCACCGTCGCGCGCGGCCTGCGCCACGGCCTCGCGCGCCGCCTCACGGATGCGCTCGCGGCTCGCCGCCGGCGTCAGCATGTCGCCGCTCGCCTGTCCGCCGGCGCGCTTCACGACCACGAACTTCGCCTCGGGAAAGGCGGGCTGCGTTTCGCGCTCGAACACGTCGTCGCCGCTCAGCAGCGCCACACTCGCTCCGTACTCCTGTGCAAGTGCGCCACACAGCCCGGCCTCGCCGATCTCCACGCCGTCCACGAGCACGCGCGCAAACGCGAAGCTGTTGATCGTGTGCGCGAGCATGCCGCGGCTTTTCGCCATGGCGTGATAGCCGATCATGAACACGAGCGCGGGCGCCTGCTCCAGCCCCGCCATCATGCCCAGCGTGCGCGGCTTGCCGAGAATCACGCGGGTGCGCGCATCGAGTTCGTCGATCAGCAGATTGTTGTAGCCGCCATGCGAGTCGTTGACCCACACCTCGCTCGCGCCACCGTCGAACGCGCCCTCCACGGCCGCGTTCGCCTCCAGCGTCATCCAGCGGCGGGCCCGTTCGTACTCGGGATTGCCCGCGCGCGTTTGCTGCACGCTGAACACGCCGCCTATGCCTTCGATATCCACGGAGATCAGGACTTTCACGGCCGCGCGCCTCCCGCCAGCAGGTCGGCGAGGTCGGGCGCCGCTTCGCGCAGCGCGAGCCGCGCATGGCCGTCGCGCCCCGTCACGCTGCTCGCGCTCCACAAGGCGTCGAGGATCGCCTGTTCGACGCAATCCGCGGCCGCCTGAAACAGCGGGTCGAGTTGCGAGTCCGCGAGCAGGGGCGGCAATGCGTGAACCGGCGCGTCGTGAGCCAGCGTGTAGGCGGTGCTGAAGGCCAGGGCGATATCGCCGCTGCCATGTCCGTACACCGAGCCCGTGCGCGCCAGGCCCGCCGCCGCGCGCGTCGCCACGCGGCGCAACTGCCGCGCGTCGAGCGGCGCATCGACGGCGATCAGCATGATGATCGACCCCTTCTCGGGTTCCTGCGCCGCACGGCTGGACGCCGCGCGCGCCGCGAGCGTGCGGCCGACCGGCGCGCCGTCGATCGTGAGCATCGGCAAGCGGCCGAAGTTGGCCAGCACGAGCGCGCCCACCGTGTACGGCGCAAGCGCTGCCTGCACCACGCGCGAAGCCGTGCCGATGCCGCCCTTCAGATCGAAGCTCGACATGCCGCGCCCCGCGCCCACGCTGCCGCTCGCGAAATCCACGCTCGCGGCTTCGCATGCCGCGCGATAATGCGCCTCGGTGATCGAGAACGCCTGGATATCGTTCAGATAGCCGTCATTGCATTCGAACACGAGCGGGTTGACCGTAGGCAGCGCGCGCCCGATTGTCGGATTCGCCGCGACCGCCGCGCGAATCTGCGCCTGCGCGAGCACGCCCACGCCGAAGGTGTTGGTGAGCGCGATCGGCGTTTCGAGCACGCCGAGTTCTTCGAGCTGCATGAGTCCGATGCTCTTGCCGAAGCCGTTGATCACCGCAGCGGCGGCCGGCACTTTCTCGCGAAAGAGATCGCCCGCATGCGGCAGCAGCACCGACACGCCCGTTTGCACGCTGCCCGCGTCGAGCGTGCAATGCCCGACGCGCACGCCGCCGACATCGGCAATCGTTCCTGTTGCGCCGCGCGGCAAGGTGCCGATGTGCGGCGCGCCATGTCCATGATTCACGTTCATGCGCGGTCCAGTTTCGGGTCGAGTGCGTCGCGCAGGCCATCGCCGAGCAGATTGAACGCGAGCACCGTGAGGAAGATGGCGAGGCTCGGGAACAGCGCGATATGCGGCGCGGTGACCATGTCCGCGCGCGCCTCGTTGAGCATGGCGCCCCACTCGGGCGTGGGCGGCTGCGCACCGAGGCCGATGAACGAGAGGCTCGCCGCCGTGATGATCGAGGTGCCGATACGCATGGTCAGATACACGATCACAGACGACACCGTGCCCGGCAGGATATGCCGCATGATGATGGTCCAGTCCGATGCGCCGATGCTGCGCGCCGCCTCCACATAGGTGAGATGCTTGAGCATGAGCGTGTTGCCGCGCACGAGGCGCGCGAAGGCCGGGATGCTGAACACCGCCACCGCGCAAATCACGTTGCTCATGCCGTTGCCAAGTATCGCCACCACGCCGATGGCGAGCAGAATGCCTGGGAATGCGAACAGCACGTCGGCCACACGCATGGTGACGCGATCCCACCAGCCCTCGTAGTAGCCGGCGAGCAGCCCGAAGAACGTGCCGACCACGGCGCCCAGCGCCACCGAAAGAAAGCCCGCCGCGAGCGAAATGCGCGTGCCCGCCAGAATGCGGCTGAAGATGTCGCGGCCGAGCGCGTCCACGCCGAACCAGTGTGCTGCCGATGGCCCCGCATTGAGGGCGTCGTAGTCGAAGTAATTTTCCGGATCGTAGGGCGTGAGGTGCGGGGCGAACACCGCGATCACCACGAGCAGCAGCACGAATGCGCCCGCGCCGAGCGCGACGTGCTGCTTGCGGAACTTGCGCCAGAATTCGCGCCACGGCGTGCGGATCGCCTCGTCCTGGGCGCGGGCGTCAACGTTTAGGGTCGTGCTCATGACGGGCTCACCTGAATCGAATGGTCGGATTGATGACCGCGTACAGCACGTCCACGATCAGATTGATGACGATGAACTCGAACGAGAACAGCAGCACTTCGGCCTGGATCACGGGGTAGTCGCGCATCGCCACCGAATCGACGAGCAGGCGTCCGAGCCCCGGCCAGTTGAACACCACTTCCACGACGATCGAGCCGCCCAGCAGAAAACCGAATTGCAGGCCCATCATCGTGACGACGGGAATCATCGCGTTGCGCAGGCAGTGCTTGATGACCACCCATTGCTCGGCCACGCCCTTGGCGCGCGCCGTGCGCACGAAGTCCTCGTGCAGCACTTCGACGAACGAAGCCCGCGTGAAGCGCGCCATCACCGCCGCCACCGCGGCGCCGAGCGTGATGGACGGCAGCACGTAACTGCGCCACGTGCCGTCGCTCACCACCGGCAGCCAGCCCAGGTACACCGAGAACAGTTCCATGAGCGCCATGCCGAGCGCGAAGGCCGGAAACGAAATACCCGACACGGCGAGCGCCATGCCGATGCGGTCGGGCCAGCGGTTGCGCCACACGGCCGAGACAATGCCGATCGCCATGCCGAACACCACTGCCCAGACCATGCTGGTGAGAGTGAGCAGCAGCGTGGGCATGAAGCGCTCGCCGATTTCGGTGATCACGGGGCGCTTGCTGCGCATCGAGACGCCGAAGTCGCCGTGGGCGATGCGCACGAAGAAGTGGACGAACTGCTGCGGCAGCGACTGGTCGAGTCCCAGGTCGGCGCGCACGAGCGCAACCGTGGCGTCGTCCGCTTCTGGGCCGGCCGCGAGGCGCGCCGGGTCGCCCGGCAGCAGATGCACGAACAGGAACACCAGGATCGCGACGATGAAAAGCGTCGGCAGGAGACCCAGCGAGCGTTTGACAAGGAAATTCAGCATGAGCGCGTGACTGCATCGGGGCGTGCGTACCGCGCCGCGCCGCATGGAAGCGGCGTGGTACGGTACGTTACGCATTAGCGGATCGAGATGTCCTCGAAGTTGAACGAGCCGTCGGGCGCGACATACGCGCCGGCAAGGCGCTTGCTGCGTGCGTAGACGATCTTCTCCTTGACGAGGAAAACCCACGGCGCGTCGGCCCAGATGCGTTTTTGCGCGTCGGTGTAGAGCGCCGTCTTTTGCGCGCGGTCCGTGGTTTCGAGCGCCTTCGAGAGGTCCTCGTCCACGGCCGGGTTCTTGTAGTACGCCGTGTTCATCAGCTTGGGCGGCCACGAGGCGGTGGCGAGCAGCGGCGAGATGCCCCAATCCGCTTCGCCCGTCGACGACGACCAGCCGATGTAGTACATGCGCACGCCCGCCTTTTCCGGGTCCTGCGCGCTTTCCACGCGCGCCACGGCCTGGCCCGTTTCCAGCGCTTCGACGTTGGCCTTCACACCCACCTGCGCGAGTTGCTGCTGCACGAACTGAATGGCCTTTTGCGCGGTCGAGTTGTTATACGCGGACCACAGCGTCGTTTCGAAGCCGTTCGGGTAGCCGGCCTGCTTGAGCAGGTCGCGCGCCTTGGCGGGATCGTAAGGCCACGGGCCGAGCTTGACCGAGTAGTCCACGCCCTGGGGCAGCACGCCGTCCGAAGGCAGCGCATAGCCCGAGAACGCCACCTTCGCGAGCGCGTCCTTGTTGATCGCGTAGTTGAGCGCCTGGCGCACGAGCGGATTGTCGAACGGCTTCTTCGTGGTGTTCAGGCTGATGTAGCGCTGAATGATCGAGGGTGTGGCGATCAGGTCGACCTTCGGGTTCGACTGGAAGGCGCTCGCCTGCTCGAACGGAATGCGGAACGCAAAGTCCGCTTCGCCGGTGCGCATGAGCGCGGCGCGCGTGTTGTTGTCGGCCACGGGCTTCCAGTCGATCTCGTCGATCTTCGGGTAGCCCTTCTTCCAGTAGCCGTCGAACTTGTGCACGACGAGGTCGCCCGCCGGGTCCCACTTCACGAACGCGAACGGGCCCGTGCCCACCGGATGGAAGCCGATATCCTTGCCCCACTTCTTCATGGCCGTGGGCGAGATCATCACGGCCGAAGGATGCGCGAGCACGTTCACGAAGGCCGAGAACGGCGCATTGAGCGTGACCTTCACCGTGTACGGATCGACCACGTCCGTCTTCGCGATGCGGCGGAACATGTTGTAGCGCTTCAGGTGATTCGCCGGGTCCGTCACGCGGTCGAAGTTGGCCTTCACGGCCGCCGCGTTGAAGTCGGTGCCGTCCTGGAACTTCACGCCCTGCCGCAGCTTGAACGTGTAGACGAGGCCGTCCGCGCTCACGTCGTAGCTCGTGGCCAGCACGTTGATGAGCTTCAGGTCCTTGTCGAAGCCGAACAGGCCCTGGTAGAACGATTTCGACACGGCCTGCGAAAGCGTGTCGTTGGCGTCGTACGGGTCGAGCGTCGAGAAGGTCGAGTCGACCGCCATCACGGCGCGCTGCGGCGCCGCCTGCGCGACGGTCGCCCCACTCGCGGCGGCCAGCATGGCAAGCGCGAGCGCACTGCCTTTCATCCACGTTTTGACTTCTTTCATCAATCAGGTCTCCAAAGCAATGAATCTGCCGGTTCGGCGAAATGGTTCAGCCAGTTAACAAGCGGTTGCGCGGCGTTGCCCGCCGCAAAGCGGTTTCAGTACGCGCCGCCCACCCGATGCTTCGCGACGAAGTGATCGGGGCCCACTGCCACCAACGGCAATACCTGGGGCTCGTCGCCGGGCGCGCGAATGGGGCTGGGCAGTTCGTCGGCGGCGAGCACGCGTTTTGCATGGCGGCGCGCCGGGTCGGCAATCGGCACCGCGCCCATGAGCTTTTTCGTGTACGCGTGCTGCGGGTTCTCGAACACGGCGCGGCGCGGCCCGATCTCGACGATCTGTCCCAGGTACATCACCGCGACGCGATGGCTCACGCGCTCCACCACGGCCATGTCGTGCGAGATGAAGAGGTAGGCCACGCCCAGCTCGCGTTGCAGGTCGAGCATGAGGTTGACGATCTGCGCCTGCACTGAAACGTCCAGCGCCGAAACCGATTCGTCGGCGATCACGACCTTCGGGTTCATCGACAGCGCGCGTGCAATGGCAATGCGCTGCCGCTGGCCGCCCGAGAACTCGTGCGGATAGCGGCGCGCCGCCGACTTCGGCAGCCCCACGCGATCGAGCAGCCATTCCACTCGTGCCTGTGCCTCGGCCCCTTTGGCGATGCCGTGCACGAGCAGCGGCTCCATGATGGAAAAGCCCACCGTGAGGCGCGGATTGAGCGAGGCGAACGGGTCCTGGAAGATGAACTGGATATCGCGGCGCAGCGCCTGCAACGCGGGGCCCGTAAGCGCGCTGATGTTCGTGCCGCCGAACTCGATCGTGCCGCTCTGGCTTTCCACGAGGCGCAGCAGCGAGCGGCCCGTGGTGGATTTACCGCAGCCGGACTCGCCCACGAGCGCGAGCGTTTCCCCGGCGCGCAGGTCGAAGCTCACCTTTTCGACCGCATGCACGCGGCCCGTGAGTTTGCCGAACATTCCGCTGCGCACGGGAAAACGCGTGACGAGATCGCGCACGCTCAGGATGGGCGGCGCACTCGCGTCAGGCGCGTTGGTGGGTACCTTCGCTGCCAGATTCGCTGGTGCGTTGCGCGCGGCGCTACCGTTCGCGTTCGCCCCTTCGCGCACCGACAACAGCGGAAACTTCTCGGGCAGATCGGTGCCCCGCATCGCACCGAGCTTGGGCACGGCCGCCAGCAACGCCTGCGTATAGCAATGCGAAGGCGCGGCGAACAGCGTGTCGGCTGCGCCCTCCTCGACCTTTTCGCCGTGGTACATCACGAGAATGCGGTCCGCCACTTCGGCCACCACCCCCATGTCGTGCGTGATGAACACCACGCCCATGTCCATCTCTTCCTGGAGGCCGCGAATCAGTTGCAGGATCTGCGCCTGGATCGTCACGTCGAGCGCCGTGGTCGGTTCGTCGGCGATCAGCAGCGCGGGCTTGCACGACAGCGCCATGGCGATCATCACGCGCTGGCGCATGCCGCCCGAAAGCTGATGCGGGAAGCGGTCCATCACGCGGCGCGCCTCGGGAATGCGCACGAGATCGAGCAGACGCAGCGTTTGCGCGCGCGCCTCGCTGCCGCCCATCTGCTGGTGCAGCGCAATCGCCTCGCTGATCTGGTTGCCCACGGTGAACACGGGGTTCAGCGAGGTCATCGGCTCCTGGAAGATCATGGCGATGTCCGCGCCACGCACCGAGCGCATGGCCGATGCGCTCGCCCGCGTGAGGTCGAGCACATTGCCGTTGCGGCGGCGCAGTTCGATGCTGCCGCCCGCGACACGCCCGCCGCCATGTTCGACGAGGCGCATGAGCGCAAGCGACGTCACCGATTTGCCCGAGCCCGACTCGCCGACGATGGCGAGCGTTTCGCCGCGATCGACATGGAACGACAGATTGCGCACGGCTTCGAACGTGCCCGAGCCGCGCTTGAACGACACGCACAGATCGCGTACGTCGATCACGCGGTTCGACGGCAATGCGACGGCCGCCTTGTGTGCCGACGTCGCGGCATGCGCGGTATCAAGAGAGATCGACGACATCTGCACGATGAGGATTCCTTCGTTTATAGCGCAAAATGAATGCGCCGCTCAGCGATAGATCGACGCGACGGGGGCTTCGCCCACGCGCGCGTAGCCGCGATACATGCCTTCGGTATTGAACGGCAGGACGACATTGCCTTGCGCATCCACGGCGACCAGACCGCCACGGCCGTCGATGCGGGGCAATTGCTCCATCACGACATTCGTAGCCGCTTCGGAGAGCGAAACACCGCGATATTTCATTTGCGCGGCCACGTCGTAGGCCGCGACCATGCGCATGAACATTTCGCCCGAGCCGGTGGTGGACACGGCGCACGTCGCGTCGTCGGCATAGCAGCCCGCGCCGATCAGCGGCGCGTCGCCCACGCGGCCCACCTGCTTGTTCGTGATGCCGCCCGTGGAGGTCGCCGCCGCGAGATGCCCGTGAGCGTCGAGCGCCACCGCGCCCACCGTGCCGTACTTGCGGTTCGGATCGATCGGCTCGTGCGGCAGGCTGTCTTGCCCGGCGGCCTCGGGCGACTGTGCGGCCATGTTCGCTTCGAGCGTCGCGCCGTCGTGGTCGAGCATTGCGCGTGCTTCAGTGCGTGCGAGCTGCCACTGGCGGTAGCGTGCGTCGGTATGGAAATAGCCGGGTTCGACGAATTCGAGCCCCTGCGCCGCCGCGAAGGCTTCCGCGCCTTCGCCCGTGAACAGCACGTGTTCGCTCTTTTCAAGCACGCGGCGCGCCGCCACCACGGGATTGCGCACGCGCTTCACGCAGCACACCGCGCCCGCTTCGAGCGTGCGGCCGTCCATGATCGAGGCGTCCAGTTCGTGCGTGCCCGCGGCCGTGAAAACGGCACCGTGGCCCGCGTTGAAGAACGCGCAGTCTTCGAGCAGGCGCACGGCCTCCTCCACGGCGTCGAGCGCGCTGCCGCCTTGCGCCAGCACGCGCTGACCCGCCGCGAGGATGTCGTTCAGCGCTTCGAGATAGCGCGCTTCGATTTCGGGCGCCATCGAAGCGCGCACGATCGTGCCCGCGCCGCCGTGAATGGCAATGACTGCGTTGGATTTCATGACTTCTTTTTCGTTGAGGAAGACGGAGTCGAAGGCGTAACGCCCGCTTGCGCCGAAGTGGAGCTGAGCCAGGGCAGCACCGCTTCGGTAATGGCCGCCGCGGCCTCGACGGAATGCTTCGCGCGCAACGCCACGGCGTCGCAGAGCGCTTCGATTACGGCCAGCACGGCGGCCTCGGAGTTCGCGGCAAGACGGCGTTCGGCGCGAATCAGCAGCGTGAGGTCCGCAAAGCGCGCGAGCGGCGAGTCGATGCTGTCGGTCAGCGCGAGCACGCGCGCGCCCTGGTTCGCGGCGTGGCGCGAGAGCTTGATGGTGTCGTCCACGTAGCGCGGAAACGCAATGCCGATCACGAGGTCGTCCTGGTTCGCGCCAAAGAGCCGCCGCGCCGAGTGCGTCGCGCCGCCCATCGAGGGCAGCGCCTGGACGTTGTCCAGATACGGCAGCAGCGCGTTTTCCATCAGCCCGGCGAGAAACGCGCTCGTGCCGGAGCCGATCACGAACACGCGGCGCGCCGAGAGAATCGCGTCCACGGCCGCCGCGGCCGCAGTGCTGTCGATCGACTGGCGCGACAGGCGCAGATTCAGCTCGGCCTGCTCGAGCGACGCGCCGAACAGGTCCGCGCCGCTCGTGGGCGACTCCTGCGCCGTGCGCAAGCGCTCCACCGGTGCAAGCGTGGCCTCGAAGCCACGCACGAGCGCCTCGCGAAACTGCGGATAGCCGTCGAAGCCGAGCGCGCGCGCAAAGCGGTTGGCCGTGGCCACCGAAGCGCCCACCGCGTTGGCCAGTTCGTCGATACGCATGGTCGCCGCATGGAACAGGTTGGCGAGCACGTATTCGGCCATGCGCCGGTGGCCCGGCGTGAGTTCGGGCAGCGCGGCGTTGATGCGCGCGACGATCTCCGCTTCGGGAGTGTCGTGAGGTGACGGACGGGTTGTCATGCGGCGGGTTGCGGTGAGGTGAATGCGTAAATTAACTTACATGACCGGATCTTAGTGAAAATTAATTTTCATCGCGCCGGGGGTTTACCCTATTCGGGCGAAATTCGGACTTGGATTAGCCAGAACGCGCACAGGCACGCACGCGACGACGCATGATGCGCGCCGTCCCGCAGCTTTTACGTGATCCTGGAAGGAGAAGGCGGCAGAAGCCGCTGGAGAAGCATCGCCTCGGAGCGAGGCCATGCAACGTGGATTCCCGGCAAGACAGAGCGAGCCGGGATTGCCGCCAGCATTGCGCTAGCGGTCTTTCGCGCGAGCCATCAGGCCCCGGCCGACGCCACCGGCGCCAGTTCGTCCGCCCCCGGCGCCACGCGCCACGTGTTGCGACCGGCGCGCTTGGCCTCGTACATCGCGGCGTCGGCGAGACACAGCGGGTCGTCGGCGAGCGCCCGGCCCTCCGCCTCGAGCGAGAGCCCCGCGCTCGATGCGCTCGATGCGCTCGTTGCGCCCGCAACGCCCGCCGCTCCGGTCGCCCCGGCAAGCACGACGCCCACGCTCGCGCTCGTCTCCACCACGCGCCCCGCCACCTCGAACGGCTTCGACACCTCTCGGCAAATGGCCGCCGCAATACGCTCGCCGGTGCGCGCGTCGCTCACGCCCTGGCTCGCCACGACGAACTCGTCGCCGCCCAGCCGGCTCACCACGTCGCCCGCACGCACCGTGGCCGTGAGCCGGCTCGCGACCTCCTTGAGCAAGGCGTCGCCGGTGTCGTGGCCATAGCGGTCGTTGATGTCCTTGAAGCCGTCCATGTCGATGAAGAAAAGCGCGAACGGGTCCTCGCCCGAGCGCAGGTCCGTGAGCGCGTCCTGCAATGCGCGCCGGTTCGCAAGCCCGGTGAGCGGGTCGACGAGCGCGCTCTCGCGCAGGCGCTGCTCGGTGCGGCGCTGCTCGGTCACGTCGTGCGACATCACGTAGAAGCCGGTTACCTGGCCGTCGCGCTCGACCGGAATATAAGTGGCCTGCCACACGCGCTCGGCGTCCACCGCATAGCGCACGTCATCACAGGTCACGCGCTCGCCGGCGAGCGCGCGCGCGAAGAGCGGCTGCAACTGCTCGAACACGTCCGGGCGCAGCGTTTCGCGCAGGCTGCGCCCGCGCAGCGTGGCGGGCGCGGCGGCGAACACGCGCTGGAACGCCTGGTTGTTGAACTGGTAGCACAGGTTGCGATCGACCACGGCGATCAGCGCGGGCAAATTGTCGGTAATGGTCTGCAAGGCGTCGCGGCTGCGGCGCAGTTCCGCCGTGCGCTCGCGCACGCGCTCTTCGAGCTCCACGTGATAGTTGCGCAGCGCCTCCTCGCTCTTTTTGCGGCTGCTGATGTCCTGCACGGCCGCGATGAAATGCAGCGGCGCGCCCGACACATCGCGCACGAGCGAGACGGCGAGATTGACCCACACGGACGTGCCGTCCGGGCGCAGGTAACGCTTTTCCATGGCGTACGACGCCTGGCGGCCCGCCAGCAGTTCCGCCACGTGGGTCAGGTCGGCCGCGACATCGGCCGGGTGCGTGACCGAGGCGAACGTGAGCTTGCGCAGCTCGCTTTCCTCGTAGCCGATGATCTGCGTGAACTTCTGGTTCACGTCGAGAAAGCGGCCGTCGAGATCGACCACGGCCTTGCCGATCGGCGTTTGCTGGAACACGGTGCGAAAGCGCGCCTCGCTGATGGCGAGCGAGCGGCGGTCGCGCTCGTGCTCCGTGCGCGAGCGGATCAGTTGCCGGCGCAATTCCAGCTCGCGCTCCACGAGCAACGCGAACTCGGCCAGCATGGCCGCCTGGGCGTCGTCGAAGGCGCGCGGTTTCGCGTCGATCAGACAGAGCGTGCCGACCACCTGGCCGTCGGCGAGGCACAGCGGCGAGCCTGCATAAAAGCGGATATTCGGCGCGCCCGTCACGAGCGGATTGTCGAGAAAGCGCTCGTCGTCGAGCGCGTCTTCCACCACGAGCAAGCGCTTGCTGAGCACGGCGTGCGCGCAGAACGACACGCTGCGCGGCGTTTCGCAGGCCGCGAGCCCGTGGTGCGACTTGAACCACTGGCGCTCTTCGTCGACGAGCGAGACCAGCACGATCGGCATGGCGAATGCAAAGGCGGCGAGCCGCGCGATGCGGTCGAACGCCTCCTCGGGATCGGTGTCGAGTATGTCGAGTTGCCGCAACGCCCGAAGGCGGGCGTCCTCATCCAGAGGAAGCGGAGCAGTGATCATCGCGTGGGTCTCGCCAGAACGGAAAACGATTGCGCGGCGCTTCCCGCACCCGGCGCGCCTTGGCTGGTTAACGGCAGCGCATGGTGAAAACTGAAAGGCACGAACGTTCGGTGTGGATGCCGCGGCCACGCTCATTGGCCGCCGGCCTGCCCCCTGTGCGGGCAGCGCGCATCATACCCTGAATTACTTCGAATTCCCTTTCGTTCTTCTATTCTTTCGGCATCCGAAATATAGGCCGTTTTTAACCGGCTGATTCACGCGCTTCCCAAGCCGTCGCGCACTCCGTGGCGCAATCGATCAAACCCTCAAAAAAAAGATGCCTGACGACTTCAGCAACGCTTTTGCGCCGCCGTAAAGAGGGCAAAGCTCCACCCGTTCCAAGCCATCATGAGAACCCCTTCGCAAACCCTGGGACTGAAGCCGTCCACTCGTATCGCCACGGCGGCGCGCATTGCCGCGGGACGCGGCACCTGCGAACGCACGAGCGCCGCGCCGCGCGCCCGGCGCGCACCGGCACACCACACGCCCGCTGTCACGGCACGCCATTACGCGGTGCGCCGCCTTGCGGCGCAGTCGCGCACGCGCCGGCTCTGACGCCACACGGAACCTGCACCATGACTCCGGAAACCGCAGCGGCGCTCCCCTGGTATGGCCGCGTGCCCGCCGCATTGCGCGCCTCGATCCGTGCGCGCACGAAGCTTTACATCGGCCTGTTCTTCGCGCTGTTCACCATGCAAACCACGCTGCTCGCGGGGCAGTTGATCGCGTTCGATCACGCCTTCGAGCGCGTGGAGGCCACGTTGGGCAAGACGTCTGACACCTTCGCCAACGAAGCGCCGCGCACCCGTGTCTCGCCGCCCGAACTCGCCGCCGGGCCATTGCATGCGCGAGCCGGGCGTGCACGCCTGCGCATTCGCCACACGATCGAAGCCGCCTTCGCCATCGCCTTCGCGACGCTCGCCTTCGGGCTTGCGTTGCTGCGCCACCTGGAGCGCACCCTGCTGCGCCCGCTGCAAACGCTGACCGATTCGCTCGTGCGGCTCGCGCATGGCGAGGACATGCGTGCGTTGCCGAACATGCGGCGTACCGACGAGATCGGCGCGATGGCGCACGCGTTCGCTACGTTATGCGAAACGTCGCATGAATTGAAGATCGCCCACGAGGCCACGCGCGCCGCCGAGGCCCATGCGCAAGCGCTCGCGCGCCACGACCCGCTCACCGGCCTGCCCAACCGGCGCCTGCTCGCGGCCGAGATGAGCGCGGCGCTGGAGCGCACGCAGCTGCGCTCGCCCGACTACCTCGTGTTCGTGATCGACCTCGACCGTTTCAAGCCCGTGAACGACCTGCACGGCCACGCCGCGGGCGACACCGTGCTGTGCGAGATCGCGGTGCGTCTGCGCCGCGTGGTGCGCGACGGCGACACGGTTGCGCGCCTGGGCGGCGACGAGTTCGCCGTGCTCGCGCGCGTGCATCGCGACGACCACGTGGAAGCCGCGAGCGAGCTGGCGCAGCGCCTGCTGGCCGCCACCCGCGCGCCCATCGACATCGGCAAGGTGCGCATCAACGTGGACGCGAGCATTGGCATTGCATGCTGCCCGCGCGACGGCGGCGACCCCGACGCGCTGCTGCGCGCCGCCGACATCGCCATGTATCGCGCCAAGTGCGAGGGCAAGGGCACTTACCGCTTTTTCGAGCAGAAGATGGACGACGAGCTGCGCCTGCAAGCCACGCTCGAAACCGACCTGCGCCGCGCGCTCGCGGGCGGCGAGATCCGGCCGTTCTACCAGCCGCTCGTGCGCCTCGCCGACGGCCAGACCACGGGCTTCGAGATTCTCGCGCGCTGGCACCACGACCAGCGCGGCTGGATCCCGCCCGACGTGTTCGTGCCGCTCATCGAGCAGATGGGCATCTCGCCCGCATTCACGGCGTCGATCCTGCGGCGCGCCTGTCGCGACGCACTGTGCTGGCCCGCGCGCTATCACCTGGCGCTCAATCTCTCGCCCGCGCAGTTCAAGGACACGCAACTCGCGGCGCTGCTCCTCACGATCCTCGCCGACGAAGGCATGCCGCCCGAGCGCCTGGAGATCGAGATCACGGAGTCGGCGCTCATGGGCGATTTCGACATCGCACGCGCGGTGCTGGAGGATTTCCGCCGCGCGGGCCTGCGCATGTCGCTGGACGACTTCGGCACCGGCTATTCGAGCTTGCAGCACCTGCGCGAGCTGAAGGTCGACAAGCTGAAGATCGACCGCTCGTTCGTGCTCTCCATGACATCGTGCAACGAAAGCGCCAAGATCGTCGACGCGATCATCGCGCTCTCCTCCAGCCTCGGCATGACCACGGTCGCCGAAGGCGTGGAAACGGCGGAGCTCGCGCGCACGCTCGCCGCCAAGGGCTGCGACTACGCGCAGGGCTACTTCTTCGGCAAGGCGATGGCGGCGCGCGAAATCGACGCCTTGCTCGACGTCGACCGCGCCGCGAACGAGGCGCGCCTGCAATGCCTCGTGCGGCCGCGCTGAACCGATTGACCCGCAGGACTTTGAGAAAGAGAAGGTAGACATCATGTTTGTTGCAATTGGCTGGATCGTGGTACTCGGCTCGGTGATCGGGAGCTTCGTGGGCGTGGGCGGACATCTGCCCGCACTCGTTCAACCGTTCGAACTCCTGTGTATTTTCGGCGCGGCGCTCGGCGCGTTCGTGGTGAGCAACCCCACGGCCACGCTCGGCAAGACGCTCAAGGCGCTGCCCACCTGCTTCAAGGGCGGGGGCTACACGAAGGCGCAATACCTGGAGCTGATCGCGCTGCTCTACGAGCTGCTGCAAAAGGCCCGCAAGGAAGGCATGATGGCGCTCGAAGCCGACGTCGAAGCGCCGGAGAACAGCCCGATCTTCCAGAAGTACGCGCGCGTGCTCGGCGACCATCATCTGCTCGACTTTATCGTCGACTATCTGCGCATGATGTCGAGCGGCAACGTGAATCCCATGGAAATGCAGGACCTCATGGACGAAGAGCTCGACACACACCACTCCGAAGTCTCGATCGCGCCCAACGCGATCCAGAAGATGGCCGACGGCCTGCCCGCCTTCGGCATCGTGGCCGCCGTGATGGGCGTGGTGCACACGATGGGTTCGGTCGGCAAGCCGCCCGCCGTGCTCGGCGAGATGATCGCGGGCGCGCTGGTGGGTACCTTTCTCGGCATTCTGCTCGCCTATGGCTTTGTCGGTCCGATCGCCGACCTGCTCAACGCCAAGGGCCGTGCGGCCGGCAAGCCGTTCCAGTGCGTGAAGGCGGTGCTGCTCGCCTCGCTCGCCGGCTACGCGCCGCCCGTGGCCGTGGAGTTCGGCCGCAAGGTGCTGTTCACCGCCGACCGGCCGAGCTTCCAGGAGCTCGACGAGGCCGTGCGCGCCACCAAAACGCCGAAAGCCGCTTAGGAGTCCCGACATGGCCGAGCGCATACCCGGCGGGCGCGCCGCGAGAGACAGCGAGAGCAGCAAGACCACGCTCGTGGTGCGCCGCGTGAAGAAAGGCGCCCACGACGCCCATCATGGCGGCGCGTGGAAGATCGCCTATGCCGACTTCGTCACGGCGATGATGGCGTTTTTTCTCCTGATGTGGCTGCTCGGCTCGACCTCGCAGTACGACCGCGACGGCATCGAGAAGTACTTCAACACGCCGCTTTCCAGCATGCTGGGCGGCCAGCCCGATTCGGCGAACCCGAGCCCGAGCGTGGTGCAAGGCGGCGGCCACGATCTTTCGAGCAAGACGCCCGCCGTGGGAGGATCGAACGCGCGGCCCACGCTCTCGCACGCGGTGCCGGTGGAGGCCGCCGACAAAACCCGCCTTTCGCAGCTCAAGGAAAGGCTCTCCACGCTCATCGAGCAAAAACCGCAGCTGCGCGCCTACAAGGACCAGATCCGCCTGTCGATCACGGACGAGGGCCTGCGCATCGAGCTCGTCGACTCGCTCAAGCGGCCGATGTTCGCCACCGGCAGCGCGAAGCTCGAAGACTACGCGTACGAGATCCTGGTGCAGATCGGCAGCGCGCTCAACGACGTGGACCGCGGCGTGTCGATCGCGGGCCACACCGACTCGGTGCCCTATTCGGGCGGTCTTGCGGGCTACTCGAACTGGGAGCTTTCGAGCGAGCGCGCCAACGCCGCGCGCCGCGCGCTCGTGGCCGGGCACCTGCGCGAAGACAAGCTGCTCCAGGTGCGCGGCCTCGCCGACGTGCTGCCGCTCGACCGCGACAGCACGGACAGCCCGCTCAACCGCCGCATCAGCATTCTGGTGATGAACAAGGCCACGGAGCGCGCGTTCTTCGAGCAGGCGAAGCGTTATGACGTCGCGAGTCCGCAGAAGGGCACGGCGAGCGGGTCGTGAGCGCGGCGTGAGCGCCTGGTGAGCATGGCGTGAGCGGTTCGTGAACGTCAGGCGGCGGCGCGCGGTACGCCGCTTGCTGTATGCCGGGCATGGCGGCCGGAACCGCCGCGGCATCGCCTGCCGCCTGACACGGGAATCGTCGGGAGTCCGGCCGACTCAACCTGGTTCGCAACGTAGTTCGCTCCATGAAGGAGACCATCATGCCCACCTTCCCTCCTCCCCCCATGCCAACGGGCCACGGCGCGCGCATCGTCGGCAAGGGCCGCGTGAGCGCCGCGGGCCCAGGCCCCGACGTCATGGCGGCCAGCACGCTCGACAGTGACCGCGTACTCAACTCCGACGGCGAGGAAGTCGGCAAGATCAAGGAGATCATGCTCGACGTGCAAAGCGGGCGCGTGGCCTATGCGGTGATGTCGAGCGGCGGGTTTCTCGGCATCGGCGACAAGCTGCTCGCCATTCCCTGGGGCGCGCTCATGCTCGACACGAGCCGCAAGTGCTTCCTGCTCAATGTGTCGTCGGAGCGCGTGAAGGAAGCGCCGGGCTTCGACAAGGACAGCTGGCCCGCCATGGCCGACGCCACGTGGGGCAGCACGCTGCACGCGTACTACGGCGCCGAGCCGTACTGGGCCGCGGTCGAGCCGGTTACGCCGCCGCGTGACGAGCGGGGTTGAGGGGCTTTGTCCGTGCCCGAGTGCACCCGATTCGGCCCGATTGCGCCACCGCCGCCGAAGCCGCGAACTGGACGCTTAATCGCGCCCTGCTCGCGGCATTGGCGGCGCTCCCCGCGCCGTAGACTGGTCTCGCAGTCGAACGAACAAACGGGGATGGCGATGCGAGTCACGAACTGGATTCTGGTGCTGGAATGCGCGTATATGGAGTTTTCCAGCTGGCGCGGCAAAAACGTTTATCGACGCACGGTCGCGTACGACAACGTGGTGTGGTGCTGAGCCTCGCGCGCTGACGCTCGGGCCAGGACACGGCAGAAACAACGCGCAAACCGCGCGCGGGCATCGACGCCGAAGCGTTCCTCCACTACAGTCGAAGACTTTGGAGGATTTGAGGACTCGAACATGCTGTATCCCGCCGTCGCCACCGTCGCCCTGCTGATCGTGGTCTATGTGCACGCGAATATTCCGCGCTTCACCGTCCCCGGCCCGAAGCGCCTCCTCGCCCACACCATCCTGTCGCTGGCCGGTCTTTGCTTCGGCGTGATCGGCGCGATGCTCTCGGGGACGATCGCGCCGCCCTGGGTGGTGATCGCGGGCGGCATGGGCGTCGTTCATCTGCCGACGCTATGCGTGCTCATGATCAAGCGCTTCGGCCATTCGGGCCGAAGCTGAAGGCCGCCGTCAAACCCGCAGCCGTCAAACCCGGTTCAGCGCGGGCCGGCCATCGAGCACCGCCGCAACGTTATCCAGCGCCGTAAAGCCCATCTGGTCGCGAGTTTCCACCGTGGCGCTCGCCATGTGCGGCGTGAGGAAGACGTTGTCGAGGCCCGCGAAACGCGGGTCGACATTGGGCTCGTTGCGGTACACGTCGAGCCCGGCGCCGAACAGATGCCCCGAGGTCAAGGCTTCGTATAGCGCGTCTTCGTCCACGAGACCGCCGCGCGCGGCGTTCACGAACACGGCGCCCTTCGGCAGGAGTCCAAACTCCTTTTTTGTCATCAGCGGCACGCCGCCGCCCGGCACGTGCAACGTGAGCACCTGGCAATGCGGCAGCATGTCCTCGAAGCTCGAATAAAACGTCGCGCCGTTCTCCACCTCGGGCGCGGCGCGCTGAATGTCGGTGTAGATCACGCGCATGCCGAAGCCCTGCGCACGCCTCGCCACCGCGCGGCCGATGCGCCCAAACCCGACAATGCCGAGCGTCTTGCCGTTCACGCGCATGCCGAGCATTTCGGTCATGCCGAACGATTTGCCCCAGCCCTGGCGCATGATCCGCTCGTACTCCGACGCACGGCGGCAAGCGGCCAGCACAAGCAGCATGGAAAAGTCGGCCGTGCATTCGGTCAGCGCGTCGGGCGCGTTCGTGACGACGATGCCGCGCGCCTTCGCGAAGGCCACGTCCATGTGATCGACGCCCGCGCTCGCATTCGCGATGATCTTGACCGACGCAGGCAGCGCCGCGATGTGCTCCGCCTGCAAGCCCGACTTCTTGCCGATGAGCACGGCGGGCACGTCGTGCTGCTTGCAGAACTCGACCACGGACTGCGAGTCCATGTCGGCGTCGGTCACGAACGCGTGAAATTCGGTCTCGGCGCGCTTCGCCACGGCAGCGGGCACCTTCCGCGCGATCAGGAGCCTGGTGCGATTGTTTTCCGGCATGGTTTTTTCCTTTGGGTATCGACAGACGTCGAGAGACTACGAAAGCGCCCGCCGGCCGGTCAATATTGATTCGCCGAATCAACCTCTGGCGAATGGTGTGTCCCCGTAATGCTTTTCGCGTGCGCGCGAGAGCGCGTGCGTTGCGCGCGAGCGCCGTCGCCAGCCTTTACCCGCCTTGACCCGCCTCGCTGCGCGCGACGGCCGGATCAGGAAAACCCTGATGCGACGCCCGGCCATCAAGGCCTCGGATATTGATTCAACGAATCAAGATTGCTGGCCGCCTTACACGAATGCAATTCTTTTTCCCGTGTTCAATGCCATTGCGAAAAGAACGGGAGAACGGGATATGCCTGCAACGAAAAAAATCGCCGCTGTGACAGGCGCCGGCTCCGGCATCGGCCGCGCCGCCGCCGTCGCGCTCGCCCAAGCCGGGTTCGCGCTCGCGCTCATCGGGCGCAGGATCGAGCCGCTGCTCGAAACGCAGGAGATTATCCGCAGCGCCGGTGGCGAAGCTCAGGCGTTCCCCGCCGACGTGGGCGACGCCGCGTCGGTCGAACACGCGTTCTCGCAGATCGAGCACACCTTCGGCCGGCTCGACGTGCTGTTCAACAACGCGGGCCGCAACGCCGGGGCCGTGCCGCTGGAAGACTACGAAGTGGACTTCTGGAACGACGTGGTCGCGACCAACCTGACCGGCGTGTTTCTGTGCGCGCGCGCCGCGTATCGTCTGATGAAGGCGCAGTCGCCGCAAGGCGGACGCATCATCAACAACGGCTCGATCTCGGCGCACTCGCCGCGCCCGCACACGATCGCCTATTCGGCGACCAAGCACGCCGTCACGGGCATCACGAAATCGATCGCGCTGGACGGCCGCGCATACAACATCGCATGCAGCCAGATCGACATCGGCAACGCGGCCACGTCGATTACCGAACGCATGAACCAGGGCGTGTTGCAGGCCGACGGACGCATGGCGCCCGAGCCGCGCATGGACGTCTCGCACGTGGCCAATGCGGTCGCGCACATCGCGGGCCTGCCGCTCGACGCCAACGTGCTCAACATGACGATCATGGCGAGCGCCATGCCGTTCGTCGGGCGCGGGTAGCGTACGCAAGCACAACGCAGCCCCGCAGAACGCCGCCAATAAAAAAACAGGCAACAGACATGGAGACACCGATGAAAGCCGTAGAGGAACAAGCTTTGCCTGCGCAAGCCCCGGCCTATGCCGAAAGCGCCAAACGCACCCGCGTGCGGTACGTCGTGCTCGGCATGCTGCTCGTGGCGACCGTGCTTAACTTCGTCGATCGCTCGGCGCTGGGCATCGTCGCGCCGGGACTCTCGAAAGACCTCGCGCTCAACAAGATGCAGATGGGCGAACTGTTCGCGGCGTTCGGCCTTGCCTATTCGATTGCGCTGCTGCCCGGCGGCATCCTCACCGACGTGCTCGGCTCGCGCCTCGCCTATGCGCTTTCGCTCGTCGGCTGGTCGATCGCCACGCTCACGCAAGGGCTCGCGAGCGGCTATCACATGCTGCTCGGCTCGCGGCTCACCATGGGCGCGCTCGAAGCGCCCGCGTTTCCGTCGAACACGCGCGCCGTGACGCTGTGGTTCCCAGCGCAGGAGCGCGGCTTCGCGACGAGCGTCTACGTGATGGGGCAATACATCGGCACGCCCTTGTTCACCGGCCTCCTGTTGTGGATCTCCAGCGCCTATGGCTGGCGCACGGTGTTCTTCGTGACGGGCGGCTTCGGCATTCTCTTCAGCATGATCTGGTATCGCGTGTATCGCGACCCGCATCAGCACCGCTCCGTGAACGCCGCCGAACTCAAGCACATCAACGAAGGCGTTGCGGCATCGGCGCGCAAGCCGCGCGAGAAGTTCGACTGGCGCATGGCGCTCAAGCTGCTCAGCTATCGCCAGATCCTCGCCATCTGCCTCGGCAAGTTCTGCAACAACACGCTGCTCGTGTTCTTCACCACCTGGTTCATGACGTATCTGATCGAAGCGCGCCACATGTCGATGATCAAGGTGGGCATTTTCCAGGCCATGCCGTTTATCGGCGCGACGGTGGGCATTCTCAGCGCGGGCTTTCTTTCGGACTTCTTCATTCGCCGCGGCGTGTCGATCTCGGCCGCGCGCAAGGCGCCGCTCATCATCGGCACCTTGCTCGGCGCCTCCATCGTGCTCGTGAATTTCGTCGAATCGAATGAAGTCGTGATCGCCATTCTCACCGTGGCGTTCTTCGCGCAGGGCATCGGCTCCATGTCGTGGGCCGCCGTGTCCGAAATCGCGCCCCGGCAGTATGTGGGCCTCACGAGCAGCATCACGAGCCTCGCGGCGAATATCGCGGGCGTGACCACGCCGCTCATGATCGGCTATATCACGCAGCACACCGGCCACTTCTACTGGGCGCTGAACCTCATGGGCGCGATGTGCCTGCTCGGCGCGCTCTCGTATTCGCTGCTGCTCGGCAAGCTCTCGCGCATCGAACTCTGACCCCTGCCCATACGTGGTGAAACAAGCATGATCGAATTCAAGTGGGACCATCTCCAGCTCTGTTCGGCCGACGCCGAAGCCACCGCCGCCTGGTTCGCGCGCTGTCTGAACGCCGAAATCGTGCGCAGGCCGGGCCGCGTGGATTTGCGCATCGGCGAAGTCAATCTCTTCATCACGCAACTGCCTGATGTGCGTGACGAACCCGATGCGCTCACCGCGTCGCAAACGCGCGACGGCCGCGCGCAGGGCATCGATCATTTCGGCGTGCTCGTGGACGACCTCGACGCGGCCTTTGCCCACCTCACGCGTTGCGAGGCGGAAATCGTCGAAGCGGTGAAGCCGATTCGCGCGGGCGTGCGGGCCTGCTTCGTGCGCGCACCCGGCGACATCCTCATCGAAGTGCTCGAACGGCGGCCCGCCGAGATGACATTTCGTTGAAAAGGCGTCAATATTGACGCTGAGTTCCGTATCGCCTCGCCTGCCCCGCCATGCCAAACTGGATCACCCTGACTGAAGCCGCCCGACAACTCGGCGTGCAGGCGCAGACCGTCTATGCGTATGCAAGCCGCGGCAATATCGCGGTCATGCCCGATCCGCACGACCCGCGCAAGAGCCTGTACCGCGCCGAAGACGTCGCCAGCCTGTGCCGCAAGAAGCAGGTGGGCCGCAAGCGCGAGGCGCTCGCCGCGGGCACGATCTTCGGCGCGGAGCCCTGCATCTACAGCAGCATCACCACGTTCTCGAAGGGCCGCCCCTATTACCGGGGCCGGGACAGCATCCGCATGGCGCAAACGGCCACGCTCGAAGATGTGGCCACCCTGCTCTGGAACGCGCGCGCGGACGTGAGCTTCGAAGCCGCGGACATCCCGTTGCAGGGCGAGGCGCGCGGCCGCCAATGCGCGTTCATGTCGCTCGCGGCGATTGCGGCCAACGGCCACTCCACGATGGGGCGCACCGACCAGGCGCTGCATGTCGAGGCCGGCCGGCTCGTGGCCGTCATTGCGCATGCGTTCGGCGCGCGCTGCGACGAGCGCGCGCCATCCACCCCGCAGCCCGTGCACGAACGGCTCGCGCGCGGCTGGGGCCAGGACCACGCGGGCGCCGAATTGATTCGCCGCGCCATCGTGCTCGTGGCCGATCACGAGATCACGAGTTCGGCATTCGCCGCGCGCATTACGGCCTCCACCGGCGCGTCGTTGCCGGGCTGCCTGCTCACGGGCCTCTCCACGCTCTCCGGCCCGCTTCACGGCGACGCATCGGGCCGCGTGCGGGCCGTATTCGACGACGTGGGGCGGCTCGGCGCACAACACGTGGTCGCGCATCATTTGCAGTCGGCCATTCCCATCCCCGGATTCGGGCACCATCTCTACCCCGATGGCGATCCACGCGCCGACGCCTTGCTGGACGTGCTCGATCCGCCTGCCGAACTCGCCTCGTTCATCGAAAAGGTCGTGGCGCTCACCGGTCTGAAGCCCAATATCGACGTCGCGCTCGCCACGCTCGCCGCGCAACTGAAACTGCCGCGCGACGCCTCGTTCGCCCTCTTCGTCACCGCGCGCAGCGTGGGGCTGCTCGCGCACTGCATCGAGCAACTCCGGGTAGGCAAGGTTATCCGCCCGCGCGGCCGTTACACGGGGCCCGCGCTCGAAGACACGGGCGCCGCCGCCAACGCCGAGGAAGGCGCCAAAACGCCCGACGCGGCAACGCTCGACAAGAACCGCGTTTTCAAATCCGTCGCACGCTGAAGGCGCTGCCCGCAAACGAGCGCTCAAGAACCGCAGGGAGTCAATCGCCAATCGCTCGATTAATCAGGTTTCCGAATCATTATCACGCGTTCACTGATGCGATGAAAATACGCGACATTCATCGCCCCGTCATATTCGCGCAGTAGCACGCCGCGCTCACGGGGAAAACCACGATTGCGCGAGCATCTTCCCCTTCAGTTCGCCCGCCGCGCGCCGTAAACGAGTTCAGTGCTTTGCCGCCATGCGCGCACGCAAAGCCTCCCCTGTTTTTTCCGCAATGTTGCCCCTGGCGTTTCTGGAGCCATCTTCGTGTTTGCACGACTTTCTATCTCTGCGCGCCTGCGCATCGCGGTCGGCGTGCTGGCCTTGCTGATCGTGGCGGCGGGCGTTGCCGGCCTGGCGGGCATGGCACGCACCAACACGGCGCTCGGCTATGCGTATTCGAACCAGCTTGCCGCCGCCATCGGCATCGGCAAGACGAACCTGAACCTCACCATCGCGCGCACGACGCTCGACCGCATTCTGCTGCACCCCGATGCGCCGGACACGCCGCAGTTGCTGGACAAGGCGCAAACTTATCTGGACACCTCCAGCAAGGCGTGGGACGGCTACCGCGCACTGCCGCACGCGCCTGAGGAACAGGCGCTTGCCGACGGCGTTCAGGCCGCCCTTTCCGGCATGCTGGAGCAAGGCATCGCGCCGCTGATGGCCGCCGTCAAGCGCAACGATCGCGAGGCCGAGGACGACATCGCCATGAAACGCATTCCGCCGCTTTCGGTCGCGCTGACCAAGGCTTCCGCAGCGCTCGAAGCGTGGCAGAAGACGCACGGCCAGCAGGCCTTCGAGCGCGCGCAGGATCGCTACGAATGGCAGCGCGCGGGCAGCATCGCGCTCATCGTGCTCGGGCTCGCCGTGGCGGGCGTGTGCGCCGTGGGCCTGCACCGCGCGATTGCCGCGCCGCTCGACAACGTTCAGCAGGCCTTGCAGCGCATTGCGGGCGGCGACCTGAGCGCGCCGCTCGAAGCACGATCGAGCGACGAAATGGGCCGCCTCGTGGCGGGCCTGAAAGGCATGCAGGACTCGCTCGCGCACACGGTACGCAAGGTCAGCCATAGCTCGGAGTCGATTTCCACGGCGACGAGGCAGATCGCCGCCGGCAACGACGACCTTTCGCAGCGCACCGAAGAACAGGCCGCGTCGCTTGAGGAAACGGCCGCGAGCATGGAGCAGCTCACCGCCACGGTCAAGCAGAATGCCGAGAACGCGCGCACGGCGCAAACGCTCGCCAACAGCGCGCAGGAAGTCGCCGATCGCGGCGCACAGGTGGTGAACCACGCCGTGCAGACGATGGATCATATCGACGGCAGCTCGCAGAAGATTGCTGATATCACGGGCATCATCGAAGGCATTGCCTTCCAGACCAATATTCTCGCGCTCAACGCCGCGGTCGAGGCCGCACGCGCGGGCGAGCAGGGTCGCGGCTTCGCCGTGGTGGCGAGCGAGGTGCGCTCGCTCGCGCAGCGTTCGGCGGCCGCCGCCAAGGAGATCAAGACGCTGATCGGCGAATCCGTGGGACACGTGGCCTCGGGCTCGCAGTATGTGCGCTCGGCGGGCGACACGATGGCCGAGATCGGCGAGTCGATCGCGCGCGTGACGACCATCGTCCGCGAGATCGCGAACGCCTCCGAGGAACAGCGCGACGGCATCGAGCAGGTCAACCTCGCCGTTTCGCAGATGGATCAGGTCTCGCAGCAGAACGCCGCGCTCGTGGAGGAAGCCGCCGCCGCGGCCATGGCCCTGAGCGAACAAGCCGACGCGTTGCGTGATGCCGTGGGCGCGTTCAGGCTCGCGCCGTAATGTGAATGGCGGAAATGGCGGCAGCGGCTGACGTCACGAGTACGCGCCGCTTCAGCTCGACGCGTTCAGCAGGATCATGGCGTGAACGCTCGTGAGCTTCTGTTGCCATTCGGCGGTGTCGCGCGCGGCGTCGCCATTGTCGATCAGCGGTTCGAGCAACGCGCGCAGATCCACCGAGCGCGATGCGGTTTTTGGCGTGGTCACGTCGGAAACAAGCTCGCCGCGTTCGTACTTCGAATCGCGAGTCTTCTGCTCCGACGACTGGTTCAGCGTGGCGTTGAGCAGCACGCCGCGCTGCGTCGCCAATTGCACCGTGCTTTGGGCCGAATCGTCGATACGCATGTAATCGTAGTTCTGCGACGCCGTCGAATCCGTGAGTACCGGCTTGCCGCCGCCGGAGAGCGCCTGGTGGTAGCTCGCGCTCAAATGCGACTGCTGACGCTGCGAAATCGTGCCTTCCTGGTCCGTACCGGCGAGCTGCGTGGTTTGCGACACCTGGTAGGAGAACGAATCGACTTCGCCTGGGCGCATCGGGTTGGGTGAAGTCGATGCATCGGTAATCGATGCACTGAAGTCGCCGAGCCCCGTGAGCAGCGCCGCATCCGATTGCTGGAGCCAGGGCGCGTAGGCCGTGCCGGGCAAGCTCTGCCCCGAAGCCGTGCCGTAGTCGTCGTTCATCTGCGAGAAGCCGTCCTCGAACATCGACATCAGCGCCGCATTGCCGTGCCCACGCGAATTGGCCTGATCGAACTGCTGAAGGTAGCTTGCCACGGAAGCGGCGCGCTGCGCGCCCGTGCCCCAGAGCGCCGAGTTGCTCGTGTCGACCTTCATGCTCATCGTGCCCGCGGCGCTCGTGACGCTCAGGCTTCGCGACGCGCTGTCCTGCGCATAACTCGCCGAAATGCTGGCGTCGCCGTCACCCGTGACGCTGTACTGGAAGTTCACGGAGGCGAGCGCCGAGGTGTCGAACTGCGTAAGGCCGCTCAAATCGAGTTTGGGCGGCACGGCGCCCAGACCGTCGATGGCCTGCTGGAAGCCGTCGGAGAGTTTGGCCAGCGCGTTGCGTTCGCTCTCGCTGAGCGTGGCACTGCTCTTGATGCTGACCGAGAGCCCGCCATCCTCGCTCTCCAGCGCGATTTCCACCGTCGTGCCGCTCGCCGTGCGAACCGTCAAGCCGATTTTCCCGGTCGGTCCCGACGACGATTGCGTCAGGCCGCCAACGCCGCTCGCGGACGTGACGCTGACCGACTGCGCGTAGTCGCTGCCCGTGGTCTTGAAGCGATCGAGCAGCGCGCTGCCGAGCCCGGCGAAGTGGCCGGCCATGGTCTGGGCGGCGTAATCGCCTTTCATGCGCAGCGTGACGGCGTCGTTGCTGTCGCTGGCCCAGCTTACGGTGGGCGCGGCGCCGCTCAGGACGCCTTCGGGCGTATAGGTTTCGAGCACCGAAATGCCGATACCCGATGGAATCGTGACGATACTCGAAGGCGAAGCCGTAGCGGAAAGCGCCGCTTCGCGCGAGAGATTCGTGGCGTCGGCCGCCACAGAGGGATTCACGGAATCCGCAAGCGTAAGGTCCGCCGCGAGATTCGTGGCAACGTTCAGAGACGATAGCGTGGTCATGGCCCGATGCGTTCTTGTTGTTCGCGAGTGAGCGCGGGCGCGCCGTTGTGTCGGCGCGGCCTACTGCTTTATCGTCAGCCATTACGAATACTTTAGCCCGACCTTACGTCCGCCAATCACGGCGCCCCGCTCATCCCACGCCAACGAGTTCGTGCGCGAGGCAGGCCACGCCCAGGTCGCGGGCCTTGTGCGCCGCAACGGCGCAGCCGCGCCGCTCCAGCCGCTCGGCGAGCAGCCAGCCAAAAGCGTCCTGGTCAACCTGTCCGTGCGTCGCAACGAACTCCTGCATGACTTCGTACACGGCGGCCACCTGCGTCGCCGCCGAGAGCATGCTCGCGATGTGCGACGCGCCGCGCGCGAGGTCGACCGAATAGGCCGCCTCGTGGTGGTACAAACCGCTTTGGCGCGGCTTTCTCAAGTTCTTTTTCATGATTCCCCCGTCTGCCTGGATCTCGCAGGCGCCAGCATCTTTGCAGGTGGCGGCACACGGGGCAATGCATGCGAGCGGACTCGCGGCGAAATCTGTCCGTGCGTCTCAAATACTTGTATTTCTGTCTCACGTGCGAAATGCCCACAGCACAGGAGCCGCGAAAACATGCTCAACGCATCAAGGCCATCCAGAAGCGCCAGTCCTGCGCAACCGCGCTTTCCGATTGCCCCGCCTCGCCGCTGAGCGCGAGCATGCGCACGGCGCGCGGCGACAGGCCGATCGAGCGGCGAAACGCACGCGTGAAGTTGGCGGCGTCGGCAAAACCGTGAGCGGCGGCGATGTCGGCGATCGGCAAGGCGCGGCGCGCAGGGTCGGCGAGCCATTCGCGGCAGCGGCGCAAACGGCGCTCGCGCACATACGTCGCGAAGCCGCCCTCCGGCTCGAACAGCCGGTACAGCGTGGCGCGCGACATGCCGAAGGTCTGGACTACCTGCTCCGCGTTCAAATGCGGATCGGTGAGGCGCTTTTCCACGTGACGGCAAATCGACACGAACACGCACTGCTGCACGGCCGGCATATGTTCCGGGCTCACGCTCGCGTTGAGCGCGGAAGCGGCGAGCTGGAGCGTGGCGGGCATGACGGCCTGGGCGTTTGCCAACGTCATGTCGGGCGCATGCCGGTACAGCGCGCCCAGATGCTCGCGAAGCAGCGCGACCGTGGGGTCGTTGCCGCGCAGCACCCGCATGCTCTGCTGGTCGGGCGCGCTCAGCAGCGGCGCGAGAAGCCGCCGCGGCACGGCGAGGTTGAGGAATTCGCTGCGCGTGGCTTCGGTTGCGAGGGGCTGGGCCGCATCCACGATGAACAGGTCGCCCGGCTGCGTGCACGCTTGCGAGCCGCTGCCGTCGCGCACACGGCAGTTGCCGCCCAGGTAGAACTGAAGGACATACTGGTCGTGGCCGTCGCGCCCGATCTTCGCGTTCGAGCGATCGTAGCGCTGCGCGCCCGTGCGTATCGAGCCTAGCACCACGTCGCCAAACAGGTAACCGCTCACGCGGGTGCCGAACCCCGCGTCGCGCGATTCGGCGGTTTGCGTGTCGAAAATGACGCCGACCGCCTCGCGCCACGCGGAAAACTGCTGGGCGCGCGGCAGGACGCTCGTATCGAATTCGGAATGCGGCAGAGAGTTCGGCGTTTGGCTCATGGGCGCCCCTGGCTGGTGAAGGGACTTCACTCCCTGACTGCGATAACGGCCGGTTCACGCCAGGTCTTTAGGGCACGGACGGATTGCCTGAATGGATGTTTGCAGACGAGTTTGCGGACGAAGCGCGCCGGCCAGTGAACGGCCGCTCGAAACGCGCCCGCTTGAATCGTTGACAATGCATGAACCCTGATCGAGCAAGATCGGCTAGGCGCAGGTTCGCACCGTCAGCCACCATATTGCAGATCGCACGACCCAAACCCAGACCGAAACCATGCTAGTTCATGCTGACGCCGCAACCGCCTACACGAAGCGCTTCGACGCCATTCTTGCCTACATCGACGTGAACCTCGAGGGCGACCTGTCGGTGGATGCGCTCAGCCGGATCGCGCATTTCTCGAAGTTCCATTTTCACCGCCAGTTCGCGGCGTATGTGGGGGTGCCGGTCGCGCGCTACGTGCAGCTCATGCGCTTACGTCGCGCCGCGCACCGTTTGGCTTCACACGAAGCCTACCCGGTACTCGACGCCGCGTTCGATGCGGGCTTCGACAGCCCCGAAGCGTTCAGTCGCGCGTTCAAGCGCTCGTTCGGCATGACGCCCAGTGCATTCCGGCAGCAACCAAACTGGCAGGTCTGGGGTGCGACTTTTGTCGTCCCTTATCTTTCAAGGAAAATGAACATGCAGGTACAAATTGTCGATTTCGTCGAAACCCGGGTCGCCGCGCTCGGCCATCACGGGCCGATCGGGCTCATCAATGAAAGCGTGCGCAAATTTATCGATTGGCGCAAGCAAAGCGGGCAGTCGCCGCTGCCCGCGAGCCGGACCTTCGGCATTCCGCGCAGCAATCCCGACACGACGCCTGGCGACGAATTCCGCTTCGACATTTGCGGCGAGATCGAGGAGCCGGTCAGGCCCAATGCGTGGAACGTGCACGAACTCGTCATTCCCGGCGGCCGGTGCGCGGTGGTCCGCCATACGGGATCGACCGACCATGTCGGCGAGACGATCTACCCGATCTATCGCGACTGGCTTCCCGGCAGCGGCGAAGAACTGAGGGATCACCCGCTGTTTTTCCACTACCTGAGCATCTCTCCTGAGACGCCGCAAGAGCAATGGCAGACCGACATCTACATTCCATTGGCGTGACGGGGAACGGGTGAATGACCGCGCAGGCCGCGGCGAATCCCTGCTTCCGCAATGGCTCAACTGAACTGAACGCTGGAGACGCTTGTGACACTATTGCCTGGAGCAGGGATTCTTATTTCTATAGTTATCCTGATTATTTTCGCCGCCATTGCGATGGCAGCGAGCACGTCGCGCAGCGCGCCGGTGGACGACGACGTATTCGGATTTGCGACGCTGCAACTGCCGCCCGATGCCGAATTGCCGCCGCTCCTGCGATACCCCGCGCGGGACGGCGAGCCACTCGCCTATCGCTTCTACGATTCGTCAGCCGATCAGATTTTGATCTTCATACACGGATCGTCCTATCACGGGCGCTCCTACCATGCGCTGGCCCGCGCGGTGAGCGCATCCGGCGCGGCGAAAGTCATCCTGCCGAATCTACGGGGGCACTACCAGTCCGGCCGGCATCGGGGCGATGTCGAGTACATCGGCCAGTTCGAGGACGACATTGCCGACCTGATCGCCGAACTGCGCAGACAGAACCGCCGTGGACCGATCGTCCTCGGCGGCCACTCCAGCGGTGGCGGATTCGTGGTCCGCTTTGCGGGCGGAGCGCACGGCCACCTCGTTTCGCGGTTCCTGGCGTCGAGCCCCGTCATTCCCGCTTCGCCGACCCTCAGGACAGGGTCGTCCGGAGGTTGGGCGCAACTTCATATGCGGCGCCTGATCGGCCTCGTCATTCTGAATGCATTCGGCATTCGCGGATTCAATGCGCTTCCCGTCATCGACTTCAACAAGCCCGCGCGATTCTGGGACGGCACCGAGACGCTTTCCTATTCATACCGCCTCACGACGTCTTATCACCCTCGTCAGCGGTACGTTGCCGATTTGCGCAAGCTCGCGGACAAAGCGATTGTGCTGATCGGCGAACATGACGAGGCCGTCGATGCCGAACGCCTGCAAACGCTGTTCGCTCGGGAATCTCCTGCGAGCCTCTTCAAGGTTCTCCCCGACACGAACCACTTCGGGATCTTCACGAGCGCCGCCGTGCTGGACATGCTGATCGAATGGCTGGCGCAACCTGCGCAAACCCATTCATCGCGCGCCACATCCGATGTCGCTGATATGGCGTAGTTGCCCCTTCAAGCGCGCACCACCGTCACCCCGGCCGCTTCGATCGGCTCGATCAGCGTCGCATCTGCCGTACGCTCGACCACGATCGTCTGCGCCATGCCGACGGGCCCGATGCAATATGGCGAAGCGGCATTGAGCTTGGCGGCCGAGGCAAGCACGACCGTTTCCGCCGCGCGCGCGGCGAGTGCGCGCTTGACGTACGACTCCTCGAAGTCGCCGGTGCTCAGTCCGGCCTCCGCATGCACGCCGGTCACGCCCATGAAATACAGGTCCGCGCGAATGTGCGAGATGGCCTCCACGGCCGCCGCCCCGACCGTCACCACCGAATGCTTGTAGAGCTTCCCGCCGATCAGCACGACCTCGATGCACGGATGCTCCGCGAGCGCCACCGCAACGCCTGGGCTATGCGTCACGATGGTCGCCTGGAGGTCGGCGGGCAGACTCTCCACGAGCAGCGCCGAAGTCGTCCCGCCGTCGACGATCGCGACCTGCCCCGGCGCGATCATGGCCGCCGCCTTTTGCGCGATGCGCCGCTTCGCCGCCACCTCCATGCCGCGCCGCTGCGCAATGGGCGCCACGGCCGGCGAAGCCGGCAGCGCGCCGCCATGCACACGCTGTAGCAGCCCTTCGGCGGCCAGTTCGCGCAGGTCGCGCCGCACCGTGTCCTCGGAAACGCCGAACCTCGCGCTCAATTCGCCCGCGAGCACCTGACCCTCGCGCCGGAGCGCTTCGAGTATCGCTTTCTTTCTTTGATCTGTGAGCATGGCTATTGCACGAATTTTCTTGATCTTGCACGAATCTGCACGATACCATGAACAGGGAAAGCTGACCAAGGAGGAATACATGATTGCAACCCAAGACCGCGTGAAGATGATCGAAACCACCGTGCTGTCCGACGACTGGTACGTGCTGAGAAAAGTGACCTTCGACTTCCTGCGCAGCAACGGCACATGGCAGCGCCAGAGCCGCGAAACCTACGACCGCGGCAACGGCGCGACCATCCTGCTGCGCGATCCGAAGAGCGGCAACGTCGTGCTCACGCGGCAATTCCGCATGCCGACGTTCGTGAACGGACATGACGGCATGATGATCGAGGCGCCCGCCGGCCTGCTCGACGACGCCGCGCCGGACGAGCGCATCCGCGCCGAGGTCGAGGAGGAAACAGGCTACCGTGTGAGGAATCTGCGCAAGGTGTTCGAGGCATACATGAGCCCCGGTTCGGTGACGGAGAAGCTTTACTTCTACATGGGCGAATACGATCCGGCCGAGCGCCCCGGCGCGGGCGGCGGCGTGGCGGAAGAAGGCGAGGACCTGGACGTGGTCGAGGTGCCGTTGAACGAAGCGCTCAACATGATCGAGCGTGGCGAGATCGTGGATGGCAAGACGATTATGCTATTGCAGCACGCCGCGCTCCTTCAACGTCCGCAAGGACACACAAGGTGAAGCCGCAACGGATTGGCCGCCGCATCATGCATCGGGGGCCTTGACGCATCGCACCGTGCCCCCATCCTTGCTCATTTGGAATAGGGGTCTATACTTCCTTGGCCTTCGGCAGTCCCGTTGTCAACCATTACCCACGTCGACGGAGGGAATATGAATCTGCAACGCGGCATCAAGATCGCTGGCTTAGGTGTGCTGTTCGCTGGCTCCGCAGCCTTTGCGCAATCGTCGCCCAACTACCTGGACGGCCCCCAACCTCTGACCCGCGCCGAAGTCCGGCAGCAGGTGATTGATCTAAAGGCTGTCGGGTATCGCCCCGAGATCACCACCAATATCCTGTACCCCGACGATGTTCTCGAAGCGCAACGACGATCGGCCTGCAAGCAAGCCGTGCAGGCCAACGGTGGAGGCCAGGCCGAATGGAGCCAGCGTTGCAACATCAGAAGCACCATCACCATCGTCAATCCGTAGCGCAATCAGACAACAATAAGTTCAGACAGCAAAGAACGTCGGCAATGTTCTTTGCTGTCTTCCCATGCCGTTTCGCCCCCCCGCCTCGCCACTGACACGCCCCAACGTTCGGCAACGGCGTTCGGACATCTCAAGTCCACGCCTATATCGAAACTGCTTCGTAGCCCGTAAAATATCAACCTGAACATCAAAACCCCAGTCGAGATTACATCGACCAGGCATATTTTTAAAGCTACAAGGAGCCAGGCAGTGCAACTTCCCGTTCTCTATTCCGTTTCCAATGGTGTTGCCGAAATCGAAATCAATCGACGCGAGCGCAAGAACGCCCTGGACGACAATGCCTATGCCAGGCTAAGCGAAGCATTTACCCAAGCCGAGAACGATCCTGAAGTCCGAGTGCTTCTCATTCGTGGCCAAGCCGATATATTTACGGCTGGAAAAGACCTGAAATCCGAATCCGCAACCCATGAAGGTTATCGCCCGGTGTTGATCTTCATGGATACGGTCAATGCCCTGACGAAACCCCTGATCGCCGCTGTCGCGGGCCCGGCGATGGGTATCGGTACGACACTCCTGTATCACTGCGACGTCGTGTACGCGGCGGCCAATGCGAAATTCGGCATGCCGTTCACCAAAATCGGTGTGAGCCCGGAATTCGGGTCCAGCCGACTGGCACCGATGACCGCTGGCTACCGACTGGCCGCCGAAGCGATGTTGTTTGCCGAGACGTTCGACGCCGAGCATGCACTCCGCACCGGCCTCGTCAACCGCGTGCTCCCGACGGAACAGCTTTTCTCCTATGCTCGCGAGCGCGCAGAGAAATTGGCAACGATGCCCAAAGCCTCGGTTGCCAAAACCAAGGCGCTGCTCAAGAGCCATGCCTTCGAAGGCATGAACGCGTTGTTCAGATCTGAACTGTACGAGTTCGAAACGCTGCTCGATTCCGCTGAATCGAAAGCGATTATTGCAAGCTTCGGCAAGAAGTGAACCACGAGTAGCAAACCCGGCTCAAGGCTGGGTTTTCATTGTTCGTCGCCCTCGCCGCTACCGCTTTCCCCGGCTCCGTCGACATTGACGGAAGCACAAGAGCTGGCGAAATCACTGAACCAGCAGAGAAGCATCTGGTTCACCGTATCGGCGTTCTCATATTGAATCCAGTGTCCGCCGGGGAGAACCGCCCACTTGCGGCCGCGACGACCTCGTGAGAGCCAGTCTGCGACCTTGGCCGGGTAATTCGCGGTCACGTCGCCCTCACCCCAGATGAATAGAATTGGACTCCTGAACGTCTCCAGCATGTCATGTACGATACTTTGGCGCGTAAGCTTCCCACCACGAAAGCGGCACTCGCGGCAGGTCGCTTCATAAACTTCGAGCGCCAGGTCATCGGCGCAGGCGGAGCGTTGAAGCATCAACGACATGAGGTTATGCCGGAATGCGTCTTGCTGTGCCCGGCCGTCGAGCTTGCGCCAGGAAATCATGTCTTTCGTTTGGCGGCGCCCCTGACCGTGGCCGCTGGTCCCGAGGAGAGCCATCCGTCGAATCGTGGTCCACTGCTGTGCAAACAAGGCAGTGATAACGCCGCCCAATGAAAAGCCCGCGATATCAATTTCCGTCTCCGGATCAACCAATTGGGAAAACGTAGCGACTAGCGCTGCTGCCATGTCCTTCAATGCGGCCATCGGATCCTCATTCTCGACCATGGTGCCTGATTCGCCCATCGAAGGAAGATCCGGTACCCAGACAGTGTGCTTCCACGAGAGAGGTTCGATATTCTTGACCCAGTGCAGCCAGTTTCCATACCCGCCGTGAATGAGCACCAGCGGTGAGCCCGAACCGAATTTCCGCCACACGACGGGTATGGTTCCCCAGAAGACCGTATATTTTTCGCCGCTGCACGCGAGGCGCCGGATTTCGTCCTTCGGACTCGCAATAGTCATAGTCAGACTTCCCTTCTTGGCGTAACGATTCAGACCCGGTTCCAACGTGGAAAAGCGATGTTCTTTTTGCCATTCCACGACGGGCCGCACGCAATTGATTTGACATTCCCGGACAAGCCACGAGATGAGGGTCAGGTCGATAGACTCGTGATGAAAAAGCCCTCCTGGATTTGCGTCCAGGAGGGCTTGAAGAGGAACGATGGTTCGGGAATCAGGCCTTTCCTTGCACCCGGAAATTCACCAGTTCCACAGCACCGTCACCGAAATGGCTGGACAACTCGAACCCGTAATCTCTGGGGCTCGCGAACGCAGAGACGACCGCGTGCCGGAACCCTTCGGTGATTGCGTTCGCCCCTTGCTGGGCCGCATTGAAATTCCTGTCTTGCGTGACCATCTGCACCTCCGATTACTGCATCAGACCGCGAATCCCCGCGTTGAAGTTCACCATCGGCGATCCTGCATCGTCGGTGGTCGTCTTGCGGATCTTGCCCACGAACATCTCGTGTGTGCCCAAAGCCGTCGTGTGGATGATGTCACACTCGACATTGGCCAACGCGTCAACCAGGACCGGAAGGCCGTCCAGACCCGAACCCCATTGCCCGTTAGCAAAACGGGAGCAGCCCTGCGGTTCCTTCAGGAACTTCGTCACCACGTCGTGGTGCGCCTGGCCCAGGATGTTGGCCACGAACTTGCCATTGGTTTTCAGCGGTTCGAGCATGGATGAATCGCGGTGCACGAAGAAGCCGACCAACGGCGGCTCAGCCGAGATCGCCGTCAGGCTCGATACCACCATACCGTTCGGATTGGCGATATCTCCCGTCGTGATCGCGGACACGCCCGCCGGGAGCATGCGCATGGCCGCCTTGAAATCGTCAACAGAACTGCCGGCCGGGCTCTCATTGCGCACAATGTGAGCCCGAATCAGGCCTTCTTCGTTGACCCAGTTGAACTTCCTGGCGAAACCCACCATAGCGCCAAAGCCGGATTCCCATTCAGCATCCCCGGCCTTACCGGACAGGAATCGAATGACCTGGGGATTGACCCACACATGCTCTTCATCGGCACGCTCACCGATTCGCGCAATCGCTGCATCCAACGAGGAGCCACACTGCTCGTCTACCAAAAGCTCGAATTGTTTGAAGTGCGACGGCGCAATCAGAGTAATCGCACCACTATTCGTCAAATGTAGACGCATGACAGGTCTCCGTATTTCTTGCTTACTGATTGATCAAGCGAACACTGCCGCTTCGTTGCGCGCCAGTTCCTTGCGCACTGCCGGGATGATCTTGTCGCCCCAGAGCTCGATCTGCTTGAGCATCGTCTTCTGGTCACAGTCACCAAGCTGCGTTTGCAGCGCAATGTGGTTCGGCTTCAGGATTTCGATTTCAGTGAGCAGTTTGTCGATCACTTCATTCACTGAGCCGACCGGCAGATTGGCGCGCAACTGGTCGAGGGTCATGTCGGCGGCGCACGGCGTTTCCCTCACGAGGTAGCCGTCGTCCATGTCCATGCGACGATCCTTCAGCGATTCCGAAATACGACGCGCCCAGCGTGCCGAATCGAGATACGCCGTGATGTCCGATTCGTTATCCGATGCAAATCCACAGCGCAGGAAGCCGATCTTGGTCTTGCTGAGATCCTTGCCCAGTTCCGTGGCCAGCCCCTCAAGGCGAGCGCGCAAACCGCGCAGCGCGTCGTCGCCGCCGTGCAGGACCGTAGTGAAGAGGTTCACGTTTTCCTTGAATGCGCGGCCCAGCGTGCCCGGGTTCATCGACGTGATCCAGAGCGGCACCTTTTTCTGCACGGTGCGGATCGCAACCGACGTCGGCAGCATTTCGAAATGCTTCCCCTTGTAGTCGAAGACCTTCTGGCCCAGGCCGTGGTTAATCATGTCCCACATTTCGTGGAAGATCTCACCGCTGTTTGCGAGGTTGCAGCCGAAGCGCTCAAATTCGAATTGCTGGTAGCCCGAGCCGATGCCCAGTTCGAGACGGCCTTCGGAGAGCGTGTCTGCGAGACCGATTTCAGCGAGCAGACGTGCCGGGTGATACAGGGGCAGAATGCAAACCGCCGAGCCCAGACGGATCTTTGTCGTCTTGGCCGCTGCGTGGGCGATCGTCATCAGGGGCGACGGCGAGAGCGAGTAGTTGTTGAAGTGGTGCTCTGCGTACCACGCGGCATCGAAACCGGCCTGTTCGGCGACAACCGTCTGCTCGATCGTATTGTGAATCACGCTCTGCGAAGTCTGCGCGTACGAGCGTTGCTGGCCCAAAAGAAATACACCGAATTCCATGATGACGTCTCCGTTGTAATGGTTAGCTGGATGGTCGATTACTGGCTGGATCTCCACTGGAATCGATTCTAAGTAGTTCGACGAATCCAGCACAATCCAAGAATCTCGCTTTCTGAATTAAGAATTTGACATCAATACTCTTCAGATTGCGTTTCTTGTACGTAGTAAAGTACGTTTGCCAAAAAGGAGAGATTTCAGTTCTGGGGCGCTGGCCCAGAAGGGAATTGGCATACCTTCAATCGTTCCATGAACGAGTCGCGATGCGCAGCACACGATCCTGGAGCGCGAAGAAATCGATGTTGTGAAGTTTCGCGACGGTGATGCGCGCTTTCAGCAGACGTTGGCTGATCACTTCGCGGGAAGCAGGCGACATGTCGATGCTGACCGAGCTAATCGGTTCAGATGCTGTGCGGTGTGCTCGCGAGTGAGTGGAGAACGGCTTGATGGCGGCGGCATCGGGCGGCCGCGCGTCAACGCCATCGCCTCGAACAGCAGCGTGAAACCGCTGAACGTTATGGCCAATCGGACTCGACAAGCGCCACGCGGCGGTAGGTCAACGTGATGCGCGGCGTTCGGACTTCGAGCTGGCGGAATGAACAGCGCGTCGCCCCGTTGGGGCTCGCGCCGCGTCAAGTCAGGTCACACCACGCCCCGGCTCGCCAGGTCGGCGATACGCTCCGCGCTGTAGCCCAGCACGCCTTGCAGCACGTCGTGCGTGCCCTCGCCCAGTTGCGGCGGCGCGCGCCGCACGGGCATGCGCTCGCCGTCGAAGCGCCAGGGCGGCGCGAGCACCGGCGTCGTGCCCGATTCCGTATGCGGGTGCGGCTGCGTGGTCAGAAGCCCCGCTTGCGTCGCGCGCGGCGAAAGCAGCGCTTCGCGCAGGCCGGCCACCTCGCCGCATGGAATGCCCGCACTCGCGAGCTTGTCGAGCAGCGCAACGCGCTTTTCGGCGGCAATGGCCTGGCGGACTTCGGGCAGCAGCGCGGCGCGGTTCTGCGAGCGCAGGATATTGGTCTTGAAGCGCGCGTCGTCGGCCAGATCCGGGCGCAGCAGCACTTCGCGGCAAAAGCGTTCGTACTGGCCGTTGTTGCCCACCGCGACCACGAGCGGGCCATCGGCGGCTTCGAATACGCCATACGGTACGATCGACGGATGCTCGTTGCCAAAGCGCGGCGGGTCCTCGCCGGCCACGAGCGCTTCGAGTCCGTAATAGGCCGTGATCATGAGCCCGCAGTCGAACAGCGCCATTTCGATGTGACGCCCGCGCTCGGTGCGCTCGCGTTCGTAGAGCGCGGCGAGAATCGCCTGCGCCGAGTACATGCCGGTGAAAAGATCCACGGCGGCAATGCCGAACTTGAGCGGCGGCCGTTCGGCTTCGCCATTCAACGCCATCAATCCGGCTTCGCCCTGCACGAGCAAATCGTAGCCGGGGCGCTCCGCTTCCGGGCCGGCGCGATCATAGCCGGAAATCGAGCAATAAACGAGCTTGCTGTTTTCGCGTTTCAATTGCTCGTAGCCGAGGCCGAGTTTCTCCGCGCCGCCGAATTTGAAATTCTGGATGACGACATCGGAATTCCTGGCAATATCGCGCGCGATCTGCTGTCCTTCCGGCGTTTGCAGATCAAGCGTGAGCGAACGCTTGTTGCGGTTCACGCTATTGAAATAGGCCGTTTCCGTGCGGCCGATGCGCAAGCCCCAGTCGCGCGTGTCGTCGCCGCGCCCAGGATGCTCGACCTTGATGACCTCCGCGCCCAGGTCACCGAGCACCATGGCGCACCACGGGCCGGCCAGCACACGAGAAAGATCGAGCACGCGCACGCCGGCAAGCGGCAACGCCCTGTTTTCTGAAGCCATTGAATCGTTCCTCATTGCATGGAAAATGACCGTGATCGCGCGTACCGGCGGTCAGACTGCTCGCACCGAAACAGTTTTCGATACGAGATACGCGTCCAGCGCCTCGGGGCCGCCTTCAGACCCATAGCCTGAATCTTTCACGCCGCCGAACGGCAGTTCGACGAACGGTGCTGCCGGCTGGTTGACCCACAGCATGCCCAGTTCGAGTGAGCGCGAAAGCGCGTGAATCGTCTTGAACGACTGGCTGAACGCATAACCCGCCAGTCCGTACGGCAGCCGGTTTGCTTCCTCGATTGCCTCATCAAGCGAATCGAAACTCGTAATGGCCACGAGCGGCCCGAACGGTTCATCGTTGAAAACCGCAGCGTCACGAGGTACGTCGGCAAGCACCGTCGGCGCGAAGAAGTAGCCGTCACTTCCGCATCGTTCTCCGCCCGCGAGCACGGTGGCACCTTTTTCGCGCGCATCGCTGACAAACGATTCGATCGCCGCAAGACGTCGGCTGTTGGCGAGCGGCCCCATGGTGGTATCGCTCTTCAAGCCGTCGCCAACCGTTATTTCCTTCGCGAAGTTTGCCATCGCAACGGAGAACGCTTCCACGACGTTCTTCTGCACAAGGAAACGGGTCGGCGAAATGCAGACCTGGCCTGCGTTGCGGAACTTGGCCGCGCCCGCTGCCCGGACAGCCAGTTCGATGTCGGCATCCTCAGCCACGATCACGGGCGCATGCCCGCCGAGTTCCATCGTTGCCCGCTTCATGTGGGCGCCCGCGAGCGCTGCCAGTTGCTTGCCAACCGCAGTCGATCCGGTGAACGTGACTTTGCGGATGTCCGGGTGCGAAATCAGATACTGCGAGACCTCAGCCGGATCGCCGTAGACGAGTCCGACCACGCCGGCCGGCACGCCCGCGTCGACAAATGCCCGCACGAGCGCGGCAGGAGACGCAGGCGTCTCCTCGGGCGCTTTCACGAGAACAGAACAGCCGCATGCCAGCGCCGCGCTCAGCTTCCGCACGACCTGATTGATCGGGAAATTCCACGGCGTGAATGCCGCGACCGGTCCCACGGGATCACGCACGACCCACTGCTGGACGCCGATATGGCGCGGCGGCACGATCCGGCCGTACGTTCTGCGTCCCTCATCGGCAAACCACTCGATGATGTCCGCGGCATTCAGCACCTCGGCGCGCGACTCGTTTAGCGGCTTCCCCTGTTCGAGCGTCATCAGTCGCGCGATGGGCTCACAACGCTCTTTCATGAGCGAAGCGGCCTTGCGCATGATGGCAGCACGCTCGATTGCGGGTGTGTTCTTCCACACGTTGAAACCGCGTACAGCCGCCGCGACTGCTCGCTGGAGGTCTTCTTTCCCGGCACGTGCCACGGTTCCGATCACGCGGCCCGTAGCCGGATTGACAACGTCGATCGTCCGGTCCTGACTACCCGGACACCATTCGCCAGCAATCAGAAGCTGGACGGGTTCGCAATACGCGTTGTCCATCTGCTTACGCCCCGGCTGCTTCAATGTTGGCAAAATCCAGCACCGTGCGGCCAACCACGCGGCCGTTGTTCAGGTCTTCGAACGCGTCGTTGATGTCTTTCGCACTGCGCATACTCAACGGCGGAGGCAACAGCTTGCCGCTTCTCGCAAGCTGAACGGTCTCCTTCAGGTCCGCGAGCGTGCCGACGAACGAGCCGACGATGGCTAGCGATCGCTGTGCGATCGGCGGCATGGGCAGGGAAAGCTCGCCCCCGTGCAATCCAACGATCACGTACGTGCCCCCCTTGCGCAGAGCCGTATTCGCAAGGGCGAAGGTACGCGGCATGCCGACGAAATCGATCGCGCCGGCCAGACGGCCGCCCGTCAATTCCAGCAGTTCCGCCCCCGCCTGGTCGTGATTCGAACGCAACGTCTTCGTGGCACCCAGCTTGCGCGCTGCGGCGAGCTTTTCTTCGTCGACATCGCAGGCGATCACGTTCTCAACGCCACGCGCGCGCAGGATCGAGATGGCGGACATGCCCACGCCTCCGCAACCAATCACGGCGACCCAGTCACCGGCACAGGTCTGCGGCAGTTTCGCCACCGCCGCATACGAAGTCAGCCCCGAGCAGGCCAGCGTTGCCGCAAACGCGTCGTCGATGCCTTCGACGTCAACGAGATACTTTTCGTCCGGAACCAGCAGATGTGAAGCGAACGCGCCCGGTGCGGCAATCCCGATGTTGCGCGGCTGCGCGCAGAGGTTCGCTCGGCCGGATTCGCATGCCCAGCACGCGCCGCAACCGATCCACGGAAACACCAGCTTCTTCTGGCCGACGGCGACCTCGGTCACCGCTTCGCCACACGCAACGACGATACCGAGCGGTTCGTGGCCGAGCGTAAGCGGCGGGCGCACGCCACGGTCGCTCAGCATGGCCTTCTTGCCACCGCCCATATCGAAGTAGCCTTCCCACAGGTGGATGTCCGAATGGCACAGGCCGGCATGCGTGATCTTGACGAGGACTTCCCGACCTTTCGGTACCGGGGTCTCACGCAGCTTCGCCTGTAGCGGCTTTCCATGTTCGATGACGTCGTAGCTAAACATTGCGTTGTTCCTCATTGGCTCATGCGTGTCGCCGTGCCGCGGTTATCGGCCTTTGCCTGTACGTCGGTAGCAAAGGCTGGAAATGGTCCATGACCGGAGGTCTTGTTCAGACGTACGGTCATGGATATTGATTCACATGTACAACTAAACAGATTGATACTTCGTGAACCACCAGACTGCGTGGCTACGGTGCTTAAAAGCTGTGACGAATGCCAAGTCGCGCGACAACCTGCTTGCCCGTCGAGCTATCCACGATGTTGTCGATGTCGGCCACGGCGCTGCCGCCTTGCGAGTTCACGCCTCGCGCGTCCTGGTAGCCAACCGCAACGTACAGCATCGTGCGCTTCGAGAGATCGTACGAAGTACGCATGTAGAACTGGTTCGAGTGCTGGTTGCCGACCTTCGTGCCGTCGGTCTTCGTCACGCCAGCCGAAGTCTGGTAGTTCCAGCCCACTGCCGTCGAGAAGAAAGGCGTCCACATGTACTGGGCACCCAGATCGAAGGTGTTGAACGTGACCGCTGCACCGTTGAATGCGGTCATATTGCCGAACTGGGCATTCGACCACGAGCCGGCGAACGTCCACGCGCCCTTCGTGTACTGCGCGGCCACCATCGCGATCTGGTATGACTTCGCGCTGGTGTAGCCGGCGTCCAGTTGATGGCTCAGCAGCGTGCCCGAGCCATTCGACGTGAACCAGCCCGTGCTGCTCGTCGGGCCGGTCGGATTCTTGAAGAACTCATAGGCCGCACCGACCTTCAGGCCCACGCCCGTATCGTATTGCGCGCCGAAGTTGTATTGCAGGCCATTGGTTATGTCACCCGCGACGCCGCCAAGGGCAAGCCCGCCGCCGAACGTCAGCCCCTTGATGTTCGGGCTCAGGTAGCGGATCGAATTGTTTTCGCGCAGGTTGATTGCGGCGTTGTCCAGGTCGCCCGCATGCATGGAGGCGCCGTTCGAGGCCAGCGAACCGGCATCCAGCACCATCGTGAAGTTGTAGACCGAATCGTACTGACGGCCCATCGTCACCTGACCGTATTGTGCGCTTCGCAGGCCGACGAAAATCTGACGACCCCACGTCAGACCGCCTTGGCCCAAGCCACCGGTCGGCAGGTTGATGCCCGATTCCAAGGTAAAGATCGTGTGAAGACCGCCGCCCAGATCTTCGTCACCACGGATACCCCAGCGCGACCCCGCCGTACCGGAGAGCGAATCCATGGCGAACTTCGAGCCGGCCGGCGTAACGGTGCCGTTTGCATTCGTCGTGCCGGTGTTGTTCGTGTACGTAAGAGCCTGGTCGAGAATACCGTACACCATCACCGAGCTTTGTGCGTGTGCCGCAGCGGCAAACGTTGCCAATGCGGCAGCAGCGAAAGTCTTTTTCATTGAATGTCTCCAATTTATTTCTATTAATTGAATTATCGAACACAACCGATACTCATCTGCAAGAGGCAAAGAGTTTGAAAAAGCGAGCTTTTTTCAACCTCTGGACAACAGCACTACAAAAAGCAAACCGAGCGCTTGAATCTATTTTTCACGCCATTAATTTTTTAAAACTCAAAAATTAACAAAAAAGTATGATCGATGTTCGCGACGCTTCTCTCAATGCGCGGCAGGTCCTTGACGACTTCGGTGTTCTCGCTCGAGCGGTTCGCATGCCGCATCAGGCGCTTTTCGCCTCCGCTGCCCCTTCCTATGGCCGCGAACATGTCTCGCTTCGAAAAAGCAGCGTTTCAGCGCGCCCCAATCAGGGTTTTCTGGAAACCAGCTGCGCCGATTACTGCGCCAGACCGCGAATCCCCGCGTTGAAGTTCACCATCGGCGACCCTGCATCGTCGGTAGTCGTCTTGCGGATCTTGCCCACGAACATCTCATGTGTGCCCAAGGTCGTCGTGTGGATGACGTCACACTCGACATTGGCCAACGCGTCAACCAGGATGGGAAGGCCGTCCAGACCCGAATCCCACTGCCCGTTGGCAAAGCGCGGGCAACCCTGCGGCTCCTTCAGGAACTTCGTCACCACGTCGTGGTGCGCCTGGCCCAGGATGTTGGCGACGAACCTGCCATTGGATTTCAGCGGCTCGAGCATGGATGAATCGCGGTGCACGAAGAAGCCGACCAACGGCGGCTCAGCCGAAATCGCCGTCAAGCTCGATACCACCATACCGTTCGGATTGGCGATATCTCCCGTCGTGATCGCGGACACGCCCGCCGGTAGCATGCGCATGGCCGCCTTGAAATCGTCGACAGAACTACCGGCCGAGGTCTCGTTGCGCACGATGTGAGCGCGAATCAGGCCGTCTTCGTTGACCCAGTTGAATTTCGTGGCGAAACCCACCATGGCTTCGAAGCCGGCTTCCCATTCAGCGTCCCCGGCCTTACCGGACAGGAATCGAATCACCTGGGGATTGACCCAGACGTGCTCGTCGTCAGCACGTTCGCCAACTCGCGCAATCGCCTGATTCAGCAGGGAGTCAGGCTGCTCGTCTACCAAGACTTCGAATTGCTTGAAGTGCGACGGCGCAATCAGAGTAATCGCACCACTGTTCGTCAAATGTAGACGCATAGCCGTAGTCTTTCTATTCCGTTCTTTTAAGCCGCGAGCTTGTCGTTGCGCGCCAGTTCCTTGCGCACTGCCGGGATGATCTTGTCGCCCCAGAGCTCGATCTGCTTGAGCATCGTCTTCTGGTCGCAGTCACCAAGCTGCGTTTGCAGCGCAATGTGGTTCGGCTTCAGGATGTCGATTTCCGTGAGCAGCTTGTCGATCACTTCATTCACCGAGCCGACCGGCAGATTGGCGCGGAGCTGGTCGAGCGTCATGTCGGCGGCGCACGGCGTTTCCTTGACGAGGTAACCGTCGTCCATGTCCATGCGACGATCCTTGAGCGATTCCGAAATACGACGCGCCCAGCGTGCCGAATCCAGATACGCATCGACTTCGGCCTTGCTGTCCGAAGCGAAGCCGCAGCGCAGGAAGCCGATCTTGGTCTTGCCGAGATCCTTGCCCAGTTCCGAGGCCAGCCCTTCCAGGCGAGCGCGCAAACCGCGCAGGGCGTCGGGGCCGCCGTGCAGAACCGTGGTGAACAGGTTCACGTTTTCGTTGAATGCGCGACCCAGCGTGCCGGGATTCATCGACGTGATCCAGAGCGGCACCTTTTCCTGCACCGTACGGATCGCAACCGACGTCGGCAGCATTTCGAAGTGCTTCCCCTTGTAGTCGAACACCTTCTCGTTCAGACCCTTGTTGAGGATGTCCCAGATCTCGTGGAATATCTCACCGCTGTTTGCGAGGTTGCAGCCGAAACGCTCGAATTCGAATTGCTGGTAGCCCGAGCCGATGCCCAGTTCGAGACGCCCTTCGGAAAGCGTGTCTGCCAGCCCGATTTCGGCGAGCAGGCGCGCCGGATGATACAGGGGCAGGATGCAAACTGCCGAGCCCAGACGGATCTTCGTCGTCTTGGCCGCTGCGTGCGCAATCGTCATCAGGGGCGACGGCGAGAGCGAGTAGTTGTTGAAATGGTGCTCGGCATACCAGGCGGCGTCGAAGCCCGCTTGCTCGGCCACGACCGTTTGCTCGATCGTATTGTGAATGACGCTCTGCGATGTCTGAGCGTAGCTGCGCTGCTGCGCGAGAAGAAATACGCCGAATTCCACGATGGCATCTCCGTTGTAATGATAGGTGGATTACTGGCTGGAGCTTAATCTGGAGCGGATTCTAAGCAGTTCAGCAACCCTCACACAACCCAGAGAATGTCTCGTTCTGTATTGCGGATTTGACATCAATACTCACGCGATTGCGGCGCTTCTGTGTAGTAAAGTAGCCTCGCCCATGGAGGGATATATCCGATCCAGATTCGGCATTAACCCCAATGGTTGAGCAGTGCGCTTCCTGTATATGGCACGTTGCGGCCCGGTTTGCCTGATTCGGCAAACGGGCTCATGGAGTGAGACTTTAGACAGATAAAACAGGACGACAATGAACGGACTGATGCAACAACGGCAGCTCCTGATCTCCGATTTGATCGAGCACGCGGCCAGCAACCATGGCGATCAAGAGATCGTATCCAGCCTGGGCGACGGCAATATCCATCGCTATACCTGGTCTGCCGCTCGTGGCCGCGCGAAGCAGGTTGCAAATCTCGTCCAGTCACTGGGTGTGGCCGTAGGTCAGCGTGTCGCTACGCTCGCCTGGAATACGCACCGCCACCTCGAACTCTACTATGGGGTTTGCGGCACTGGCGCAGTCCTGACGACCGTGAACCCGCGCCTGTTCACGGAACAGATCGTCTACATCCTGAATCATTCCGGGAGCACGCATGTGTTCTTCGACGTGAGCCTGGCAAAGCTCGTGGCGGAGATCGCGCCGCAGTGCCCGAATATCAAAGGCTTCATTGCGCTGTGCGAAGCCGGCCAGATGCCTGACCTCGCTGTTCCCGGCCTCGCCTGCTACGAGTCGCTGATGGCCGGGTGCAGTGACGTCTATGCCTGGCCGCAACTCGACGAAAATAGCGCGTCGTCCATGTGCTATACGTCGGGCACGACGGGCAAGCCCAAGGGTGTTCTGTATAGCCATCGGTCAACCGTACTCCATGCGATGGCCACCTGCATGGCCGACAGCTTTGCCATCAGTGCCCGCGACAGCATCCTTCTGATCGTCCCCATGTTCCATGTGAACGGTTGGGGCATCCCGCATTCGTCGGCAATGGCCGGTGCCAAACTCATTCTGCCGGGCTCGCAACTGTCTGGCGAGAACGTGTACTCGATGCTTCGCGACGAGAAGTGCACCGTTTCCTGCGGCGTCCCCACCGTCTGGCTGTCGCTGCTCGAGTACGCGGAGAATGTGGACCCGGACCAGCGTCGTCGCGACATCGTAGCGACCCGCGTCCTCTCGGGAGGGTCTGCCGCGCCCCGACGCATTATCGAAAAGTTCGAGCAGTATTTCGGTGTCTACTTGTGTCAGGCATGGGGTATGACCGAAACGAGTCCTGTCGTGACCGTGAACGTTCCGCTATCCAGGCACGACAACCTGACGCTCGATGAGCGCTTCGACCTTCAAATGCTTGCTGGTCGTCCGCTGCCCGGCACCGAAATCGCGATCTTCGACGACGAGGGCAACCGCCTTCCCCATGACGGTCACACCACCGGTCAATTGAAAGTGCGCGGCCCCTGGATTGCCCGCGCCTATTACAACCGCGAGGACGACGCATGGGACGCGAACGACTGGTTCGCAACCGGCGACATGGCAACGTTGAACGCCGACGGCTACCTCAAGATCACGGATCGCGCGAAAGACGTCATCAAGTCGGGGGGTGAATGGATTTCGTCGCTGGACCTGGAAAGCGCGGCGCTCAGCCATCCTGCAATTGAAGAGGCGGCTGTTATCGGTCTGCGCCACTCGCACTGGCAGGAGCGCCCGCTGCTCATCGCGGTGAAGCGCAACGGCATGGATGTGACGGCTGAAGCCATGCTGGAGCACATGCGTAATCACGTTGCGAAGTGGTGGCTTCCCGATGACGTGGTCTTCGTGGATGCCCTCCCGCACACAGCAACCGGGAAGCTCTACAAGCTTCCGCTGCGCAAGCAATTCGAGAGTTTCAGGTTCTCGACCGATGTCGAAAATGCTTAAGGATATGGCTATGCAGGCCCAGAAAACTGTTCTTGTTACGGGATCCGCTTCCGGTATCGGTTATGCGACCGCCATGCGCTTCGCCAAAGATGGCTGGCGCTGTGTGCTGGTGGATTACCAGGCTGAAGCGTTGCAGGGTTTGATCGAAAAGATACCGCAGGCGGGTGAGCCGCACTTGATTCGCGTCGTCAATCTGATGGAGTCCACCGAAATCGCGGCACTGGCCGCGGATATGCCGCATCTCGACGCGATCATCAACAATGCGGGCATGTCGGACAGCACGCAATTGCCGCTCACGGCAATGACGCAAGAACAGTTTGCGCCCCTCGTCCGTCTGAATCTGGATGCGCCCCGCCTGATTTTCCAGGCGCTGGAAGCGAAGCTCAAGCCGCATGGCCGCGTCGTCAATGTCTCGTCGGGCGCCGGGCTGCATGCGATCCCGTTCCGTGGCGCCTACTCGCCCACGAAGACCGGCGTTATCGCATTCACGAAAGCGCTCGCCCATGCTCGTCCGGATCTCGGCGTGACGGCCCTGTGCCCGGGTTTTGTCCGCACGGAAATCGTGCGCCGCCTGATTGAATCGGGCCGTCTCGATCCCGCTCGCGCCGCTGGCAAGACCCCGCTCGGTCGTATTGCCGAGCCGGTCGAACTGGCCGAAGCCCTGTTCTTCCTGGGCAGCGAAGGCGCTCGCCCGCTCTCCGGTTCCGCTGTGTCGGTGGACGGTGCGGCTTCGGTGTACGGAGGGTCCGTCCAATGCGCTCCGGCCGAATATGACGTCCTGGCCATGGATACGGAAACGACCATCGCCGTCGTGGGTAATGCCCCGGACTCCAGCCAAAACTGGATGTCGCTACAGACCGAAAATAAGGACGCCAGGTACCAATCGGTTATTGACGCATCCGTGCTGAACGCACCGGATGGCCAGCGCCTGAACGCGGCACATGAAGCGGCAAAGCGATTCGCTCAATCCCATACGCAAAACGCAAGCCTGACGCTCCTGCTCCCCACGCAGACCAACGACTGGGCGACCTGCGGTGACGAAGCGGCAGCACGCATGTTCGTCGCGGCACAGGCTTGCGAATGGGGCTCGAAGGGTTTGCGCATCAACTCGCTCGAAGTCCACGCGCATACCCCGGTCGCCGAGGTGCAGCCCATCGCCTGCTACATGGCGAGCGCGGCGGCGCAATTCCTGACCGGCCAGTCGTGGACGATAGCGCGCTAAATCGCGGGTATTCAATAAAAAATGGAGACGCGGATGGAGCAGTCGGTGGAACAAAAACGGATCAAGGACAAGTTCATTGCCGCACGCGGATACTGGCGCCCCTGGACCGATACCATTCTGAATCTCCATCCCGCCTTCCTTGAGCGGTATGCGGATTATGCGGGTCAGCCTGCAAGGAAAGGCCCGCTCAGCCCCCGGATGGTGGAACTTGTTTATGTGGCGCTCGACGCTTCATCGGCTCACATGTACGGGCCGGGTCTGACGACCCATCTCAAGGGGGCATTGAATGCGGGTGCAACACCTTTTGATGTGCTCGACGTGCTGCATCTGGTGGCCATGCAGGGGCTGGAGGCCGTTTATGCCGGCACTGCGATTCTTGCCGAGGAACTTGGCGCCCAGAAGCCGGACAACAGCCAATCCAACGGCGTTCCGATTGGTGACGAATTCAAGGCCGCTCATCCGGTCGCTGCCTCATTGATCGAAGACCTCGCGCGGTTCGATGCAGAGTACGCGCAGGTGGTAATGGACTTTATTGAATTTGGCGGCACGGGCAAAGGTTTGAGCGATAACGAACGCCTGCTCGTTCAGATCGCATTGAATGCATGCTTCACCGCGTTTAATCCCGAAGCTGTGCGCCTCCATATTCGCGCCGCTTTGAACAAGGGCATTCCTGCATCGGAGATTCTCCAGGTTATTCAGCTTGGCGCGCATCTTTCCGTGCATGGCACTGCCTTGGGCGCAATCTCACTTAACGAAATCATCGAATCCGCCGAGGGGCAAGGTCATGAGTCACAGTGAAAATTCCATGTCCTGGCTGGGCTTCTCCGGACGGACTTGCGTAGTCACCGGCGGTGCGGGCGGTATCGGCTCGGAAACGGCGAGGCAAATGGCGGCTGCGGGCGCGAAAGTCGCGATCCTGGATCGGACCAGCGAAATCTGCGCTGACGTCCTCAACGACATTCTGCTGGCTGGCGGCACCGCGATCGCCGTCGGCTGTGATGTATCTGACGCCGCTTCTGTTGCGCTTGCCGCCGAGACGGTGTTGCGCGAACTCGGCCCCGCTCAAGTTCTGGTCAACAACGCAGGTATCGGCGGCGGTGGCCGTGTCGCCCTGCTCGATGCGTCGCTCGAAGAATGGCAGCGTCTGCTGTCAATCAATCTGACGGGCGCTTTCCTCTGCGCACAGGCATTCGGCGCTCAAATGCGCGATGCGGGCAAAGGCGGAACCATGGTGCATGTTGCATCGATTGGCGGGGACATCGCCATTCCGAAGGGCATTGCCTATAGCGTGAGCAAAGCCGGCGTCCTGATGCTCTCCAAACAGCTTTGCCTGGAGCTCGCCCAATATGGCATTCGCAGTAATTGCGTGAGTCCTGGCCTGGTACGCACGCCAATGAGCGAGGCTTATTACCAGGACGAAAGCCGTTTGCGCGCACGCAATGAGGCCGTACCCAGTGGCCGGATTGCCACCTCAATTGACATGGCAGAGGCGATTCTCTTTTTGGCCAGCGATCGATCCAGTTACGTCAATGGCGAGGATCTATTGATCGATGGCGGTTTGAGCCAGGTTGTCATGGCAAACATTCCGCGCGTCTGATTCATCGTATGCGCAGTACCCGCACTTAACAAAGGAATTAGGAAAATGGAATTCAATACCCTCCTCGTTGAGATCAAGGACAAGATCGCACTCGTTACGCTCAACCGTCCGGAAAAGCGCAACGCCCAGAACGCCGAAATGCGCAATGACATCATCGACTGTTTCGACGTGCTCGGCGCGCGTGACGACGTGTCGGTCATCGTTGTGACGGGTGCGGGTTCCGCGTTCTCGGCGGGCGCCGACATCAGCGATCGCAAGGACCTCTCGCAGCCTGGCGCGTTCCCGAAACATCACCGTGTCGTCCGTGAATCGGCGTATGCGATCCGCGAATGCCCGAAGCCCATCATTGCCGCCATCAACGGCGCGGCCATGGGCGCCGGCTTCGGCATCGTGATGAACTCGGACATCTGGGTTGCGTCGGAAGACGCATATGTCTCGATGCCGGAGATCAACGTCGGCCTGGCGGGCGGCGTCTCGTTCCTGAACCGCATTTTTGGCCAATCGCGCGCCCGCCGCATGTTCTACACGGGCATGAAAGTCACGGGTCGTGAACTGTTTCGCCTCGGCCTCGTGGAAGCGTGCACGACGAAGGAAGAACTGCTGCCCTTCGCGATGGAAATCGCCCGCGAAATCGCTTCGAAGTCGCCCATCGCGTTGCGTCTCGCGAAGGAAGCGGCGCGCATGACCGAAAACATGCCGCTGCGTGAAGCCTATCGCTACGAGCAGGGCAACACCGAATTCCTGTCGAAAACCGAAGACTCGAAGGAAGCGCAACGCGCCTTCCTCGAAAAACGCGCTCCGGTGTACGTGGGCCGCTAATCAACCGGACAGTTAAACGATCTGTGGCGACGAAACCAAATCTGGTTTAGTCGTCCTATTCGATTGCATAGAGTTAATCATGAGTGAAATGGATCAAGCGCGGGACGAAGCATTCTATGCTGTGTTTCGCAAGGAAATCGCCGACTATATCGAAGCCAATGTGCCCGCCGAAGTGCGCGCCGCAACGCGCGCAAACAAGAAGCTGGGCCGCAAGCTCCTGAGCCAATACACGGCGGCGATGGCCAAGGGCGGCCTCGGCTATTCCGCGCCGGGCTGGAGCAAAGCGTTCGGCGGTCCGGGTTGGGATGTCATGCAGCGCCTGATCTTCGAAGAAGTGACGGCGGCAATGGACTGTCCGCAGTTGTATCACCACGGCATTGGCCACATTGGTCCCGTGATCCAGGCATTCGGCACCGACGAGCAGAAAGCACGCTTCCTGCCGCCGATCATCGACGGTTCGGAATGGTGGTGCCAGGGCTATTCGGAACCGGGCGCCGGCTCCGATCTGGCCTCCCTCAAGACCGCTGCTGTGCTGGACGAAGCCGGTGAGCATTACATCGTCAACGGCCAGAAGATCTGGACGTCGCACGCCCAGGAAGCGGACATCATGTACACGCTCGTGCGCACGAGCAACGAAGGCAAGCGTCAGGAAGGCATCACCCTGCTCCTGATCCCGATGAACACGCCGGGCATCGAAGTTCGCCCGATTCACACGATTGACCAGTGGCACCACGTCAACGAAGTGTTCCTGAAGGACGTCAAGGTGCCGGTGTTCAATCGCATCGGCGCCGAAGGCCAGGGCTGGTCGTACGGCAAGTTCCTGCTCGACCGCGAACGTCTGAGCCCGGCACTGATGCCGCGCCTGCTCCGTCACGTTCAGCAAGTGACCGAACTGGTTCAGGACAAGATCAAGGAAAAGGGCGCCACCCCGTCGCTGCTGAAGGCACTCGACCGCTTGCTCGAAGTCGAAGCCGGTACATACGGTACGCGTGAAATCCTGCTGTCGGCAATCAAGGAGGACATGGCCGGCACGCTTCAGTCGTCCAAGTCTTCCGCGCTGAAAATGGCGTGCTCGAAGCAGAGCCAGGAAGTGACGTCGATTGCAATGGACGTGCTCGGGCCCGAGTACGCTGCTCGCCTCCTCCCGCTGCTGCCGCTGGCAACGACGGAAGACGAGTTGAACCTCGAACGCAACTTTGTCCATACGTACCTGTTCTACCGTTCGCGTACGCTCGCGGGCGGCTCGACCGAAGTCCAGAAGAACATCATCGCCAAGTCGATCATGGGCGCGGGCTATGCGGTGAGCAACATGTTCCAGGGCGACATGTTCGACTCGTCGGCGCGCCTCGCCGCTGCGGCTGAAACGCAGAAGGGCAACGCCGTCGAAGGCAAAGCCTCGGGCAAGTGGCAACAAGCCCTCGGACTGGGCTGGCAGTCGGTTCTGGTTTCGGAAGACAACGGTGGCGTCGGCGCGACGCTCACGGACCTCGCAGGCATCGTTGAAGCGGCCTCGCGTTACACGAACGTGACGCCGTTGGTCGAGCGTTGTGCCGTGGCGCCGGTTCTTCTCGAAGCAGCGGCCGCGGCACCGATCGTCGGTCCGGTGCTTGAGCAACTGCTGAGCGGCGAAGCTTCGGTGTCGCCGGTTCTGCAATCGAAGTCGGGCGCGCCTCTCCAGGCGGCTACGGTCAGCCTGGAAGGCAACGTGCTGCGCGGCGCGATCCGCGGTTCGAACGAAAGCGAACCTGCAACGCACCTCGTCTTCAACGCGTCTACCGCAGACGGTCAGGCTTTGGTGCTGATCGCGCGTTCGCGTCTGGCTGATCGCGCCCGGTTCTTCGGTGGCATCGACGGTACGGTGATCGTCGATTACGCGGTGGACGGCCTCGAAGTCAGCGACGACGAAATCGTTCTGGTCGGCGCGGCGGCTAACGTCGCGGTCAACCAGGCGCTGCAAATCGGCGCACTGCTGTCATGCGTCCAGATCGTCGGCGCAGTCGGCGCCAAGGTCGAACAGACGATCCAGTACCTCAACGACCGCGTGCAGTTCGGCAAGCCGCTGGCTGTCCACCAGGTGCTTCAACACAGCGTCGTGGATTGCTATGTGGCCTACGAAGGCATCAAGGGTCAAGTCGCTCGCCTGATCGAAGGCTTCAACGGTAGCGATGACTGCGCGATCGACCGCCTGGTCGTGCTGACCAAGATGTTCTGCGCGGGCGTTGCCAAGGACGTTGGCCACGCGGTTATCCAGATGCACGGCGGCATGGGTATGACGGTCGAAATGCCTGCAACCCAGCTCTGCATGCAGTCGCGCACCGCAGCGGAGCGGTTCGGCAACCGTAGCCAATGTCTCGATTGGCTCGTCGCACAAGTCTGAGCCCGACTTGATTCAGGCTCCCCGGCGTGACCGGGGAGCACTCGACCTTATTCGAATACCATGACCTCTTCTACTCTCAGCGCATTGTTTGACGCAAAATCGGTGGCCGTTATCGGCGCCTCGTCGGATCCCGACCGTATCGGCGGTCGCGTACTGCGGTTCCTTCGCGAATCCGGCTATCAGGGCACATTGTTCCCGATTAACCGCAGCGGTTCGGAAATTCAGGGGCTCCCCGCGTACCCGTCGATCCTCGACACGCCCGAAGTTCCGGATCAAGCGATCATCGTGGTACCCACCGGCGGCGTGGAATCGGCATTGCGCGATGCAATCCAGAAGGGTGTCAAGTCCGTGGTCGTCCTGACCGCGGGTTTTGCCGAAATCAACGCGGAAGGCCGCGCCGTTCAAGACCGTATGGCCGCGATGTGCAAGGCCTCGGGCGTTCGCATGGTCGGTCCGAACTCGCTCGGTCTGCTAAACGTTGAATCGCGCCTGTTCTCGACGTTCTCGGTCGTGCTCTACGGCATCAGCCCGAAGGCCGGCAATATCGCGCTGGCTACGCAGTCGGGCGCCTTCGGTTCGGCTTTGTACGGCGCGGCCACGCTGCGCGGCATGGGCTTCAGCAAGATCGTGGCCACGGGCAACGAAGCCGACGTCGATGTCGCCGAAGCCATCGACTATCTGGCTGAAGATCCGGGCACCAAGGTCATCATGGCCGCGCTTGAATCGGCCAAGGACGGTCAGAAACTGCGTCGTGCCCTGCTGAAAGCCGCCAAGGCTCAAAAGCCGGTCATTATCATGAAGGTCGGTCGCTCCGAACTCGGCGCCGCCGCTGCGGCAACCCACACGGGTTCGCTGGCCGGCAACGACGCGGCCTACGACGCCGTTTTCGCCGAGTGCGGCGCGTATCGCGCCCAGTCGCAGGAAGCAATGCTGGACGTCGCGTACCTGATCTCGACCACAGGTCATCTGCCGGTCAACAACGAACTGGGCGTTCTCACGTCGTCGGGTGGCATTGGCGTGATGGTCGCAGACGCATGCGGCGATTCCGGCCTCACGATGCCGGCCCTGCCTGAAGCCGCCAGAACGGCGATGCTTGAACTGCTGCCGTTCGCCGTCGCGGCGAATCCGCTGGACGTGACCGCCCAAATCACATCGGTCAAGAACGGCACGGTCCGCGCTCTGGACATCATGCTCTCGAACAGCAGCTATGGCACCACGCTGGCGTATCTGGCGTCGGCGGGCCTGGCGCCTGCATCGTTCAAGACCAATTACGAGCAGCCGTTTACCGAGCTCAAGGCCCGGCACCCGGAACGCGACGTCATCGTGGTCACGCTCTCCGTGCCCGAAGTTGACCGCGAGCTTGAAAAAATCGGCATTCCGGTCTTCAACGACGCAACGCGCGCCACGCTGGCACTGGGTGCGGCCGCAACGATCCGCGCACGTTGGGCGAACCTCTACGAACCGGCCGAAGCAAAGCGCGAGGCGTATAAGCTGGGCGACGTGAGCACCGAAGCCCTGGCCAAGGAAGCATTGGCCGAAGCCGGTCTGCCGGTGCCGCAAGATGTCCTGGCCATCAACGCCGATGCTGCGGTTGCCGCTGCCGATGCAATGGGCTACCCCGTGGTGCTCAAGATCGTGAGCCCGCAAATCGTGCACAAGACCGAGGTGGGCGGCGTCATTCTGAACGTCAAGAACGCCGACGCCGTACGTGCAGCCCACCAGCAGATCCTGGACAGCGTGCATGTCCACGTACCTGACGCACAGATCGACGGCATCCTCGTGTGCCCGATGATCGTAGGCGGCACCGAAATGATCCTCGGGGTGAACAACGACGCAACCTTTGGCCCGATGATTCTCGTGGGCGCCGGTGGTGTCAATACCGAACTGTACAAGGACGTGTCCCTGGTCTCCGCTCCCCTCACGCAAGCGCGCGCGCGTCAGGCGATCGACAAGGTGAAGGCTACGGCACTCCTGAAAGGCTGGCGTGGTTCAGCGCCCAAGGACATGGACGCACTGGTCACGGCAATGGTCAAACTCTCGGACTTCGCGATGAATCATCCGGAAGTCATGAGTGTGGACGTCAATCCGCTTGTCGTGCGTGAAGCCAGTGCCGCAGTGCTCGACGCTGTGATCATCAAGCATCCTGAAGCGGCGCTTTAAGCCGTGTACGTGGCCGGGCGACCCGGCCACCATCCCACCCACGCCAGGAATGACATGAGCCAATCTGAAATTCCGAATCAAGCCATGCAAGACCTGCTTGACCGCGAAGCGATTCGCGAATGCCTCTATCGCTATTGCCGTGGCGTGGATCGAGGCGACGAGATTGCGCTGCGCGCGACCTACTGGAAGGACGCCACGGACCGCCACGGCCCCTATCAAGGTACGGCTTCGGGATTCTGCGACTGGGCGATGGAATCGCTCAAAACCGCCGGCCGCATGATTCATATGATCGGCAACATCATGATCGAATTACACGGCGACCGTGCACTGGCCGAAAGCTATTTCCACGCTGTTCAGGAAGACCGAAAAATCGCGAATACGCCCACGGAAGTTGTTCTCTATGGGCGCTATATCGACCGTTTCGAGAAGCGCGGCGGCGAATGGAAAGTCGCGGCGCGCACCGTCGTCTACGACTGGAGCCGCTCGACGCCCATCGAAGCCACTACCGAAACCGAAATGTTTGGGACGGCTCGTCGTCCGTTGGGCTCCCGCTACCCGACGGATACGCTCTATGAAGTTCGCGCCGATATTCTGGCGCTGAATGCGGCTGAAGTAGAAGGCACCGGCAAGAAAGCATCATGACAAATCATTCTATTGACGTTATCGGAACTTCCCGCGACGCCCTGGGCGAGTGCCCGCTGTGGGACGATCGCAAGCAGATTTTGTACTGGATCGATTCCCACGCACGCCTCGTGAAAGCGCGTGATCTGAAAGCCGAATCCCTGCGCGAATGGGAACTGCCTTCACAGATCGGCTCCATAGCCTTGTGCGAAAGCGGTCGTCTTCTCGTCGCACTCGCCGACAGGTTCTGCTTTCTCAATCCCGAAACCGGCGACGTCACGCACTTTGTGGATGTGGCGCATCCCGCTCCGAACATGCGGCTCAACGACGGTCGTGTTGATCGTGCAGGCCGCTTTGTTGTTGGCTCGATGGCGCTCGGGCGCCGGGAGCCGGTGGGCGAACTGTATCAACTCGACGGCCAAGGCAATCTGAAGGTTCTGGAAACGGGGATTTGCGTCACCAATTCCACCTGCTTTAGTCCCGATGGCAAGCATCTTTACTTCTCGGACAGCCTGAGCCACCAATTGCGCCGTTATCGCTATGACTCGGCGTCCGGCGCCATTAGCGAACGGACGCTGTTCGTGGACACGACGTCACTGAAGTCGGGCCCAGACGGCGCCACGATCGACACACAGGGCAACCTTTGGGCGGCAATGGTCATCTCGGGCCAGTTGGCCCGGTTTTCTCCTGACGGCCGGCTGGATCTGCTGATCGATCTGCCTACGGTCTATCCGACCTGCCCCGCTATTGGCGGTCCGGATTTCGACACGATCTTCGTCACCTCCATCAGCAACAGCGGCAATGCGTTGAAGAGCGAGAACCCGAACGCAGGCGCTGTGGTTGCGATTACGGGTACGGGTGCACGTGGCCTGGCCGAATGCCGGTTTAACGATCTTTAATCAGGAATTGAAATGACGAAGCAACTGGAAGGCAAAGTCGCACTCGTAACAGGCGGCGCACAGGGTATCGGTCGCGGCATTGTCGACAAATTCATCGCCGAAGGCGCGGTCGTCGGCATTCTGGATCGCGATCTGGAAAAAGCGCAGGCCGCCGTCGATGAAATCAAGGCGCAAGGCGGCCAAGCCTATGCTTTCGGTGGCGATGTGGCAAAACGCGAAACCATTTTCAATGCCGCGGGTGGTCTGGTCGAACAAGCGGGCCGTTTCGACGTCATGGTCAGCAATGCCATGTGGGTTCGTTATGCCCCGGTATTGGAGATCACGGAGAAAGACGTGTCGATGATGACCGGCACGGGGTTTAACTCCGTTGTCTGGGGCATCCAGGCGGCGGCTGAATACATGAAGGAAGGCGGATCAGTCGTCAATATCGCGTCCTCGTCGGGCTTTATCGGATTGCCCAAGGCCCTGATCTACTGCGGCGTCAAAGCCGGTGTTCTGGGCCTGATGCGCAGCGCCGCTGCCGAATTGGGTCCGCGTGGCATTCGCGTCAATTCGGTTGCGCCTGGCTATACGGAAACGGAGGGCGTGGTCAAGAACGTCAGCGAAGAAACGCGCAAAATCCGCCAGGCCAAGACGCCAATGCCGCGTTTGGGCAAACCCGAAGACATCGCGAACGCTGCCTGCTTCCTGGCTTCGGACCAAAGCGCGTTCGTGAACGGCGAATGCGTCCGCGTTGACGGCGGATCGGCAATTGCCTACCTGTAAGCGATAACCGTTCTCTCCCGCTGTTCCGCGCTGTAATGAAGCACCGGTGGTCATGCAGGTCATGACCACGAGTCAAAAAAATAATTAGAGCGATATTGGAGATACATGAGCAGCGATAACATCCTCGAAGCGCGAGGCCTCTCGAAGGAATTTCGTGGGTTTCATGCGGTGAAAGAAGTCGATTTGAATATCAAACGACACTCGATTCACGCATTGATCGGTCCGAACGGGGCCGGTAAGACGACGTGCTTCAACCTGTTGACGACGTTTCTTAGACCCACTACGGGTGTGATCCGTTTTAACGGCCGCTCCATCGAGAAAAGCAATCCTGCTCAGGTCTCCAATATGGGCCTCGTGCGCAGCTTCCAGATCAGTGCCGTGTTTGGCACCATGACGGTGCTGGAAAACGTACGAATCGCGTTGCAGCAACGAAAGACACGCTGGAGCTATCAATTCTGGCGCAGTCAGCATGTGCTCCGCGCGCTGGACCAGCGCGCCCGCGAATTGATCGACCTGGTCGAGTTGACGCCCTGGCTCGACGTCAAGGCTGCGAATCTGTCCTACGGCCGCAAACGGGCACTCGAACTCGTGACCACGATTGCGCTCGATCCGGAATTGATTCTCCTGGACGAGCCGATGGCCGGCCTCGGGCATGAGGACATCGAACCCGTGACGCAACTGATTCAGCGCGTAGCCCAGGGCCGCACGATTCTGATGGTTGAGCACAACATGAAAGTGATTGCGCAACTGTGCGACCGCGTGACCGTTCTGCAATCTGGCGAGATATTGGCCGAAGGCACTTACGATGAAGTGTCCACGAACCCCGCAGTTGTGGAAGCTTATGTGGGGGGCGCCGATGAGTGACCCAAAACTGACGCTCAAGATTGAGAATCTCGCGGCATTCTATGGCGAAACCCGCGCGCTCCACGGCGTGTCGCTCGAAGTCCGCGAAGGCGAAATCGTGTGCCTGTTGGGCCGCAATGGGGCCGGCAAGACCAGTATCCTGCGCTCGATTATGGGCATCCAGGTACGTCGGGAAGGCTCGATCAAGATCAACGGCGTCGAAAGCGCGAAATTGACCTCCGACGGATGCGCCAAACTCGGGGCCGCCTACTGCCCCGAGGAGCGCGGGATCTATTCATCGCTCACCACGAAAGAAAATCTGCTGTTGCCGCCGGTTCTGAAACCTGGCGGCCTTTCCGTGGCCGAGATCTACGCATTGTTCCCGAACCTGAAGGCCCGGGAAAACAGTATCGGCACCCAGCTCTCAGGCGGCGAGCAGCAGATGCTGGCCATGGGCCGGATTCTGCGAACAGGTGCGAAGTTCCTGCTCCTGGACGAGTGCACGGAAGGCCTGGCGCCGGTAATCGTCAAACGCATTGGCGAAACGATTCGTGGCCTTCGTGAGCGCGGTTTCACGGTTTTGATGGTGGAGCAGAATTTCCGCTTCGCTTCGAAACTCGCGGATCGTTTCTACGTGATAGAAGAAGGTCACGTCGTTGACGAATTCAGCCGCCAGGCAATCGAAAAAGATCCGTCACGCGTTGAAGCGCTGCTCGGCGTCTAAGCATGGCCAAAAGTAAAATATTGGAGATTTCGCTGTGGACATGATCTTCGGTGTGCCCACTGCCGCATTGGCGGGTCAAACGCTGGTCAGCCTGATTAACGGGGCGTTCTACGCCATGCTGAGTCTCGGCCTGGCGATTATTTTCGGCATCCTGCGCATCGTCAACTTTGCTCACGGTGCGCAATACATGCTGGGGGCCTTCCTCGCGTGGTTCATGCTCGACCGCTTCGAGATCAGCTATTGGTGGGCGCTTGTCGCCGCTCCGGTCGTTGTCGGCCTCTTCGGCATCTTGATCGAGCGCGTATTCCTGCAACACCTGTACAAATTCGATCACGTCTATTCGCTGCTCTTGACAATCGGCATCGCACAGATCGTTGAAGGCTTGTATCGCGTTCGCTATGGCGTGAGCGGCAATCCGTATCCGAATCCGATGTCGGGCGGCTTCGACATCGGCATCAGCTATCTCCCGGCCTATCGCGTATGGGTTGTGGTCGCGGCAGCGGTCGTGTGTTTCGCCACCTGGTTCTTCATTGAACGCACCAAGATCGGCTCGTACATGCGCGCCGCGAATGAGAACCCGGCCCTGCTCCGAACCTTTGGCGTCAATGTGCCGATCATCCTGACCCTGACCTATGGATTGGGCGCCGCATTGGCCGGTTTCTCCGGCGTGATGGCCGCGCCCATCTATCAGGTTGGCCCCGAGATGGGCGAGAGCCTGCTGATCGTCGTCTTCGCGGTTGTCGTGACCGGCGGCATGGGTTCGTTGGGCGGCGCCATCATCACGGGCTTCTTGTTCGGGCTGATCGAAGGTATGACCAAGCTTTTCTTCCCGAGCGCAGCCGGCGTCATTCTGTTCGTGCTCATGATTCTGACGCTGTTGCTGCGTCCAGATGGTCTGTTCGGCCGCCGAGCCTAAGGATCGCCATGAAAAAATATTCACCTGTTGTGTTTGTGCTCGCGGCCATCGTCTTGCTGGGCGCGCCGTTCGTGGCCTATCCGGTCTTCCTGATCGACCTGCTCACTGCAACGCTGCTGGCCGCGTCCTTGAACTTGCTGATCGGCTACGTTGGGCTTTTGGCATTCGGTCAAGCCATGTTTTATGGCACGTCCTGCTATATCACGGCCTATGCCTTGAAGTTCTGGGGTCTGGATGCGGTACCTGCGATCCTGCTCGGTGTGGCGGTGGCCGCTGTGCTGGGCTTTCTTACCGGCGTACTGGCGATTCGCTGTCAAGGTATCTATTTTTCGATGATCACATTGGCATTCGCCCAATTGATCTATTTCGTCGCGCTCCGCATTCCGGATCTCGGTGGTGACAACGGTCTTCAGGACGTGCCTCGTTCGCCGTTGTTCGGGCTCATCGACACGACCTCCAACCTGCGCATGTACTATGTGGCGCTAGGCCTTGTCGTCCTCGCCATGTGGTTCATCTATCGGATCGTGCACTCCCCGTTCGGGCAGGTGCTGAAAGCCATTCGCGATAACGAACCGCGAGCCGCGTCGCTCGGCTATCACGTCAATCGCTTCAAGCTGATTGCGCTCACTATTTCTGCCGCGCTAGCCGGTCTCGCCGGGTCGATCAAGGTCATGGCGCTTCAGTTGGCAACCCTCACCGACGTCAGCTGGGCGACCTCGGGTGACGCGCTCTTGATTTGCGTTGTCGGCGGTCTCCAGACTTTGGTGGGGCCGGTGATCGGCAGCATCGTGATCGTTTCGATTCAGCACTATCTGGCGTTTGCCTCGGAGTGGGTGCCCGTCATCCAGGGTGCTGTATTCATCGTCATTGCCATGCTTTTTCGCAAGGGCATTGTCGGGACGTTTTACGCCTGGCGTGATCGGCGTCGCGAACGTCAAACTGAGACGATCAAAGAAGTCGCTTTTGTCGAGGCTGGCAGTGGAAATCCCTAGCCAAATTGAATTGCGCCATAACCGGCCAAACGCTAGTATGTTCGCATTACTAATAATATAAATTCCTGCGCTGATTAAAGTACAGGACATCATTTACAAAATCTGGTTGGAGACACAGGATGAGTTTGAAGAAGGCGATTTGTGTGGGCGTCACAACGCTGTTCGGCGTTGGCGCTGCCGGACTGGCGCAGGCCGATCAAGCACCGATCCGTATCGGCTACATCGCAGACCAGACCGGCCCGTACGCGGGTAACGGCGGGCCGGGCGCCGCTATCGCGATCCGCATGGCGATCGAAGACTTCGGCGGCAAACTGCTGGGCAAGCCCATCGACCTGCGCGTCGCGGACGACCAGAACAAGCCCGACGTCGGCACGGGCATTGTGCGTGAGTGGATCGAACACGATCACGTGAATGCGGTGCTCTCCGGCTCCGGCTCGGCCATCGCGTTGGCCACGTCCAGTCTGACGAAGAAATATCAGACGCCCCTGCTTCTGATCGGTCCGCGCACGCCGGACTTGACGAACAAGGCATGCTCGCCGATGAACGTCCAGTTCACGTTCGACACGTACACGATGGCGAAAGCGGGCGTCAAAAATCTGACTTCGCAGGGCCTGAAGACGTTTTTCTTCATCACTGTCGATTATAAGTTTGGGTCTGACATGCAGGCCGACGCCGAAAAGTACGTGACCCAGTTCGGCGGCAAAGTTCTTGGCTCGGTCAAGCATCCGCTTGGCACGACCGACTTCTCGTCGTATTTGATGCAGGCGCAAGCTTCGGGCGCACAGGCCATTGTGCTGCTGAGTGCGGGTTCGGATCTGGACAACGAACTGAAGCAAGCCGCGGAATACCGCATCACCAAGAACGGCCAGAAGATCGCGATCTTCGGCATGACGGAACATGACCTGATGGCGATGGGTCTGGAAGAAACGAAGGACCTGACGTTCCCGGTGCCCGCCTACTGGGATGAGAATGCGCAAACGCGAGCTTTTTCGAAACGCTTCCAGGCTCGCAACAACGGCGTGATTCCAACGTATATGCAGATCGAGGCCTACTCCGCCATGTCGCACTACCTGAAGGCCGTCACGGCCGCAGGCACGCTCGACGGCCCCGCAGTGATAGGCAAAATGAAGGCGATTCCTGTGAACGACTTCTCGATTAAAAACGCATCGGTTCGTGCTGACGGCCAAGTCGCATTCCCGATGTATACCGTCGTGGTGAAGTCACCCGCCGAGTCGAAATCCAAATACGATTATTACAAGATTGGCGGCCCGCTGAACGCCGAAGATATTTACCGCCCCCTCACTGAAAGTAACTGTTATCTGGCCGAAAACAAGTCAATTTAAAAAGGCCATCCACATTTTGTAGAACCGGGAAGCCCTTAAACAGGCACCGTTCAACATAAAGAATTAGCAGCGTGGTCATGGAGCCAATGACCACGCCGCTATTCGCGCTTCTCATTCGTAGGTAAAACGGGATTAGGACATGAAAACCCTTGACGTACAGTCGTTCATTGACGAACGGCCACTTAACCTCTTCCACCTGATTTTGTTTGTACTGTGTTTCCTGACTATTGTTCTCGATGGTCTGGACACGAGCGCGATGGGCCTGATCGCGCCGGCGCTGATTAAAGAATGGGGCGTGACCAAATCTGATTTGGCCCCGGTACTTTCGGCGGCACTGATCGGTATTGGCATCGGTGCTGCCTTTGCCGCTCCTGTCGCAGACCGTATCGGTCGTCGTTCCGTGCTGGTGGCCAGCGTGGCCTTCTTCGGCGTTTTCAGCCTCGCCGCCGGTTACAGCACCAACGTCACTGAACTTCTGTGGGCGCGCCTCCTGACCGGCGTGGGGCTGGGTGCGGCGATCCCGAACTGCGCGACCTTGATGTCGGAATATGTGCCGACGCGCATGCGCTCGATGGCCGTGAACTTCATGCTCTGCGGTTTCGCCTTTGGCGGCGCGGTCACGGGCCCGTTGGCCAAAGCCGTGATTCCGGCCCATGGCTGGCAAGGCTATCTGATCGTCGGCGGTATCGCACCGATCGTTGTCGCGGTCCTGCTCGCCCTGACCCTGCCCGAATCGGTTCGCTACCTGGCCGCCAAAGGCAATAATGACGACCGTATTGCCAAGGCGCTGATGAAGCTCGCACCTGGCACCGATTTCACCGGCGTCAAGTTCGTGACCGACCAGGCCGTTCAGGTCAAGCGCAAAGGTCTGCCGGTTAGCGAACTGTTCAGCAGCCAGTTGGCCATGCCCACGATCCTGATCTGGATCGCTTATTTCTGCTCGCTGGTCACGCTCTACGTGTTCCAGATGTGGCTCCCGTCGATCATGCAGGCAGACGGCCACGCGCTGGCGGACATGGCCGACATGATGATGAACTTCAACCTGGTCTCGGCGGTCGGCATCTTCCTGTCCGGTATCCTGATGGACCGCTTTGGCCCGCTGCGCGTGATCTCCGGTTACTTCGCGATCTGCACGCTGGCCGCTCTCGTGGTCGGTATTACCGGCGCGCACGGTAGCAGCCTGGTCATGCTCCTGATGCTGGTTGCGATGACCAACAACGGCGCCTGTTCCTCGATGTCGACGCTGGCAACCCAGATGTACCCGACGTCGTCGCGCGTGACCGGCGCCGCCTGGATGCTCACGATTGGCCGTTTCGGCGGTGTCGCCGGTACGTTCCTCGGCCCGGTTCTGCTGAGCATGGGTTGGACCATGACCGCAATCGTCGCATGGGTTGCGGTTCCGGCAGTGCTGGCTTCGCTCTCGATCATCTTCATCGGGATCAAGATTCCAACGCTCCTGCGTCGCTATCAAGGCGCTGCTGCGTCTTTCCACTGATCAATAGAAGATCTGTTTTGCACTACCGACAAATCCGCTGTTCCTCGACGGCGGATTTGTGTTTTTTCTGGTTACGTTATTCCGAAATGTGCAATAATCAGTCTTTATCGAAAGTCAAAAGGTGAGTCGTCGTGGACCGACTTCGTGCGATGGAATTCTTCCTTTCCATCTCCAGAAATAAAAGTTTTTCAGAGACTGCGCGTCAATTCGGCATCGCCCCTGCCTCTGTTTCGAGAATGGTTCTGGATCTCGAGAATGATCTGAAGGTCAAACTGTTCACCCGCACTACCCGCAATGTCGCTTTGACCGAAGCGGGGCTCGAATATGCAAAGCATGTCGAAGGTATTCTGCGGCGCATTGAAGATGCGCATCGGAGCATCACTTCCATCACCACCGCCCCCTCGGGAACGCTGCGCGTTCACTCGCGCGTGATGTTCGGCCTGGGCGTGCTGCCTACGCTGATCAGCGAATTCTCCAAGCTGTACCCGGACATTCAAGTCGAATTGGTGCTGAGTGAAAGCCCCGCCGATCTGAGCAAGGATCAGATCGATATTGATTTCCGGATTGCACCGCCCGTTGAATCGGGGATCAAGCGCAGAATTCTCTTCAGGAGTGACCGCTATCTGGTCGTGTCTCCTGGTTACTTCTTTGGCCGGAACAAGCCCGCCTCACCGGAAGAACTGAAACTTCACCGATGTGTCGCCTATTCCAAACCGGGAAATGGCTATTCCTGGCGATTCCGTAAAGACAATGTTGAAACCGAAGTCGCGTTTCAGCCCTGTCATGTGAGCAATAACGGTATTGCCCTGCTCGAATTCGCGCGCATGGGTGAAGGCATTGTTCTTCTGGATGACTACACCGTGCATAAGGACCTCATGAGCGGAAGGCTGGTGCGTCTGCTCCCCGAATATCAGGTCACCAATTCCTCATTCGAAGACGGTATGTACGCGACGATTATCGATTCTCCGTCCATCCCGACCAAGATCCGCCTGTTTCTGGACTTCGTCGCTTCCCGCGTCTCCGGCTCGGAACTCAGGTTCTCCGCTTACGAGTCCCACGAAGTGAGGACCGCTACGAACGGGCAATGATAAGACCGGCCAGGCGCCCTGCACTACCCCTGGTTTTGATGATTCAGCCTTGGATTTTCGTTGAAAATCGGCCAATCCGGCCGCGGTAGAATCACTTGTGCCCTAGAGGCCATAAATCAAGATCAATTACTGGAGTAGACGCATGAGCGCAGACGTGCAAGAAACCGCCCAAAATACGGTGACCCTGGAGGTTCAGGACGGCGTGGCCCTGGTCACGCTCAATCGCCCCGAGGTCAAGAACGCGCTGTCGCGGGCCATGCGTCGTCGTCTCATTGCCGTATTTGACGAGATCAGTCTTCGCGACGATATTCGCTGCGCGGTTCTGACCGGTGCCGGGTCTGCCTTTTGTGCTGGCGCGGACCTGCGCGACCGCCCGGACCCTGACGTCCCCGGTGACTTTCTCGATCACAACCGTTGGACGCGCGAAACCGGCAATTCGATCAAAGAGTGCGCAAAGCCCGTGATCGCCGCCGTCAACGGCCCGGCGCTGGGTGCCGGTCTGGGCTTGATGGCCTCGTGCGACATCATGTACGCCTCGGAAAATGCGGTGTTCGCCATGCCGGAAATCAACGTCGGCCTGGCCGGCGGGGCGTCGATGCTGCGTACGTTGTTCGGTCGCTCGACCGTGCGTCGCATGTTCTTTACCGGCGATAAGTTGACGGCTCAAGATCTCCTTCGCCGTAACGTGCTGGAAGACGTGCTGCCCCCCGACCAGCTTCTGCCTCACGCCATGGAACTGGCTCGCCGCATTGCCAGCAAGTCCCCCATCGCGCTCGTCCAGGCCAAGAAGGCGGCCAACTTCACCGACCAGATGCCCCAGCGTGAAGCCTACCGTCACGAGCAGGACATCACGATGATGCTGGCCAGGACCGAAGACGCCAAGGAAGCCCGCATGGCGTTCCTGGAAAAGCGCGCGCCGGTCTTCAAGGGTCGTTAATCTATTAACCGGGAACAGAAAGCTACTATGCAACAAGATTTGGCTGGGCGTTACGCCCTCGTGACCGGAGCAGGCGCCGGCATTGGTAAAGCGACCGCTCTCAGGCTGGCAGCACGTGGCGCTATTGTCGGTGTCAACGATCTGAAGGAAGAACTGGTCAACGATACCGTCGAAGCCGTGATCGCCGCCGGCGGCCAGGCATTTCCGGTCGTGAAGAACGTCTCGACCCGCGAAGGCATCACCGAGGCCGTGAATGCGGTCTACGAAAAGGGCGGTCGTTTCGATATCCTGATTAGCAACGCGGCATGGGTTCGCTATCAATCGGTACTGGAAATCGCGCCCGAGACCGTCGATCGTATGCTCGACATCGGTTTCAAAGCGGTGATCTGGGGCATTCAGGCCGCGACGGCCGTCATGGACCCTCAACGCGGCGGCGCCATCGTCAATGTGGCATCGACGGCGGCGCTGCGCTCAGCCGCGAACTCCATCGTGTACTCGGGCATCAAGTCCGGTATCCTGGGGATCACGCGCGCGGCGGCGGCGGAACTGGGCGCCCGAAATATCCGCGTCAATGCGGTTTGCCCTTCCGCCGTTCCGACCGAAGGCACGGTTCGAAATCGCAATGAAGAACGTGATGCAAGGCGCGTGGCCACGACCCCGCTGGGCCGCCTGGGCAACGTCGATGATATCGCCAAGGCCATCGTGTATCTGGCCTCCGATGATGCGGATTTCGTGACCGCACAGTGGATGGCCGTCGACGGCGGAATCACCTTTACGAATATTTAAGCCGTCGTTTTGGCAGCAAATGAAAAAGCTCGCTCGCACGAGCTTTTTCTGTTTTCAGTATTCCTGAATACTTTCGTTTGCGATTTCGACAATTCATCCGGTTTCGTGTGATCGGAGAAGTCGCCGCGCACGAAAGACGCTCGAAATCACGATGAAGGAGCATTTGGGCCTGCACGGCAACGCGCCCAAATGCCCGGAGGTCATTTCAATCAAGCAGCCGCGCGTTACTGACTGGCGGCGGCAGCCGCACCTGCCTTCTTCTGCGCGTCTTGCAGGTTCTGCGGATAGTTCGGATCGATCTGTGCGGGCTTGTAGCCGGCGTCTTCAAGCTTCTTGAGTTCCGCGGTGTTCTTCGCGCGCGCGGCTTTGCGCTCCGCTTTGTGCTGCGCCTTCGCCTGTGCCTTCGCTTGCTTTTTCTGTTCCTTGGTAAGCGGCTGTGAAGCTGCGGCCTGGGCGACGGCCGGCGCACTCGCTTCCGTTTGTGCAAGCACGGGCGCGGCGGCGCCGATCAAAAACGCCGTGGTTGCAGCGGCGAGAGTCAGTTTGCCAATGGTTGGGTGCATCGATTCCTCTTTGATTGTTTTGAATGACTTTCCCTTGGCGAAACGCCAGGGCAAGCGGAGCGTTGCGCACGATGTGCGCATCACTCAATGTATACGATTCGCACTGAAGAGAATAGCGGGCGCTGACCCTGGCACGACGATGCAGCGTCTTGCGGTGCGCGTCACCGTTGGATTCGACAAGGCATTTTATGCAGTGCGCCCGCGATGGCACTTCCCCTTTATCGAATATTGAAATTCGTTGCGCGAGAAACTACATCACGATTTCGCCCTGCTCGATGGCGAGATTTGGCTGCGTCGTACCGTGCGTGTTCGGGCATCGTGTGAAACGCCTTTATCGCGTGGCCGAATAACCAATTAATAAATTCACTCAGCATGGCCGCGAGCGAGCCGTCACGTTTAACATGCCGACGATATTCGATGGGGTGGCGCCGCACGGGTCGCAGCTTGCCGGCCATTGCCCTGGACGCGGCCGATTCGCGGCCAGTCACCAAAACGCTCGTCGAGCGCCCTGGCTGTATTCGCGCAATGAACCGGAGGAGGCAACGTCGCGACGAGGGTATCGCCGCAACGGCTATCGGGATGGCAAGATACCGCCGCACTCAGCGCACGAAGGCGAACGCATGAGCGCGCACACGGGCGGCGTGATGCCTCAACGCATGCCGCCGTTCTCCACGAAGCGCCGGTGCCACGACAACGCCTCGTCGAGAAGGTGCGGTGTGTGTTTGCCCGCGCTCTCGCGGCAGGCGCGCTCGAAATAGTCTTCGAGAAGCGGACGATAATCGGGATGCGCACACTGCGCGATGATGGCCCGCGCGCGCTGCTTGGGCGAGAGACCGCGCAAATCCGCGAGCCCTTGTTCAGTCACGACCACGGTCACGTCGTGCTCGGTGTGGTCAACGTGGCTTGCCATGGGCACGATGCACGAAATCGCGCCGTTCTTCGCAATGCTCGGCGTCACGAAGCACGACAAAAACCCGTTGCGCGCAAAATCGCCCGACCCGCCGATGCCATTGATGATCGACGTTCCCGCGACATGCGTGGAATTGACGTTGCCATAAATGTCCGCCTCCACCATGCCGTTAATGGCGATACAGCCCAGACGCCTCACCAGTTCGGCGTGGTTCGAGATTTCCTGCGGACGCAGCACGATACGGCTACGGTAGTGGTCGATGTTGCGCTGGAATTCGTCGACGCCCTCGGGGCTCAGCGAGAGGGCCGTGGCCGAAGCCACACGCAGCGTGTCTGTGCGGATCAGGTCGAGCATGCCGTCCTGGATCACTTCGGTGAAGGCGCTGAGACCCTCGAAGCCTCCGTCGCGCAGGCCGCCGAGCACCGCGTTGGCGATATTGCCCACCCCCGATTGCAGCGGCAGCAACTCCGGACGCAGCCGCCCGCGTGCGATCTCGTGCCGGAAGAACTCGACCAGATGTCCGGCAATGCGCGCGCTGATCTCGTCGGGCGCCGCGAAACGGCCGAGGCGGTCGGGCGCGTGGGTTTCGACGACGGCGACGACCTTCGCGGGATCGATCCGCAGATACGGCTCGCCAATCCGGTCGCCGGGCGAGACCAACGGTATCGGTTTGCGCTCGGGCGGCAGCGCCGTGCCATAGTAGATGTCGTGCATGCCGTCGAGACCCGCGGGCTGATTCGAATTCACCTCCAGGATCACCTGACTCGCCAGATCAATCCACGTCTTGTTGTTACCCACCGAAGTCGATGGAATCAGGCGACCGTCGGGGAGGATGCCCGCGACCTCGATCACCGCCATGTCGATCTTGCCGAGAAAGCCGAACCAGGCATACTGGGCCACCTGGCCGAGGTGAATATCCATGTACTCAATCTCGCCCCGATTGATGCGCGCGCGCAGTTCCGGATCGCTCTGGTAAGGCAGGCGAAAATCGATTCCGCCGACTTTGGCGAGCGCCCCGTCGAGCTCCGGCGCCGTGGATGCCCCCGTGAGCACGCGAATGGCGAACCGTTCGCCCCGGCCATGCGCGTTCTCGATCAGGTGCGCGAGTTCGAGAGGAACAGCTTTCGGATAGCCTGCGCCTGTGAAGCCGCTCATGCCCACCGTCATGCCCGGCTGAATCAGCCGCGCAGCCGCACTGGCCGGCATCACTTTCGAAGCGAACAACGCGTTCTGGATCCTCGATTCCATTTGAGTTCCTCGATATCCTGGGTTAGGGGCAGAACGACAGTCGTGTCACGACGCGTCGCAACGACAGCCGTTTTCATACGTCCGTTCCTCGACCACGGATGTGCATGCCGCGTGCGCATGGGTGAAACGATCGCGTGCAGCGTCAGTGTGGCATCAATCGATATCAATGTGAAATGCGGCGAACGGCACGACGCGCTCACCTTCACCTGCCGCCGCTTTCCGAGGCCGAGCGACGCGGCGCGGCGCAGCCTGACCCACAAGCGCGCGCCGTGCGGCTAACATACACGTCTGTCGCCAACCACCTCGCACGACCATGTATATCGTTTCGCTGATCTATACCGCTTCGCTCGAACGCATCGACGACGCCCTGCCCGCGCACCGCGAATACCTCGACGCGCAATTCGAAGCCGGTAATTTCATTGCGGCGGGACCGAAAATGCCGCGCGACGGCGGCGTGATCATCGCCTCGCATATGCCGCGCGCGCGGCTCGACGCGCTCCTCGCCGCCGATCCTTTCGCGCAGCAGGAGCTGGCCGCCTACGACGTCACGGAATTCAAGGCCACGCGGCTCGCACCCGACCTGAATCTGCCGCGGCCCGAAACGCCGTGAGCGCAGTCCCCGGTGACGCGCCCGGCCGCTTCGTCGTGCTCACCGGCTGCTCAGGGGGCGGCAAGTCCACGGTCCTCGCCGAGCTGGCGCGACGTGGTCACGCCGTCGTGGCGGAGCCGGGGCGGCGTGTCGTGCAAGCGCAAATGCTCGCGTACGGGCGCGCGCTGCCGTGGCTCGACCTGGCGGCGTTCCTCCATCACGTGATCGACGTCGCGCGCGACGATCTCGCCTCGGCGCCTGCCTCGGGCTGGGTATTCTTCGATCGCGGTCTGATCGACGCCGCGGTTGCACTCGCACATCTGCAAGGCACACCGCTGCAAGAGACGCTGGAGCACGCGCCGCGCTTTTATCGCCGCGTATTTGTCGCGCCGCCCTGGCCGGAGATCTACGTTCAGGACGACGCGCGCCGCCACGATCTCGCCAGCGCGAACGCCGAATACGAGCGCCTGCGCGCCGCGTACCCGGCGTTGGGTTACACGCTCACGCCATTGCCGAAAACCGGCGTTGCCGAGCGCTCGGACTTCATACTCGCCACGCTGCGCGCCGACAACGCCGGAATGCATTGAGTCGCCGCCAGGCGCGATCTCACGCCACAGACGGCCAACAGGCAGCAACGTGCAATCACCGCTCCGGCAAGCTGGCTTCGCGCAACAGCATCGCGATCGCCTCATCAAGCGGCAACGTGGCCTGATCGCCATTGCGCCTGCGGAGACTGACCGTGCCATCGCGTTCGTCGCGTGCGCCGACCGCGATCAGCAGGGGTATCTGCAATTCCCGCGCATCGACGATCTTCCGCTCCAGTCGCTCGGCCCGGCAATCGGCAACCACGCGCAATCCCGCGTCATCGAGCCTCTGCACCACGCGCATGGCATAAGGCGCATAGGCATCGCTGATACTCGCCACCACGATCTGTTCCGGCGCGAGCCATAAAGGCAACCCGCCTTCGTAGTGCTCAAGCAGTATCGCAATGAAACGCTCCATGCTGCCGAGCACCGCGTGATGCACCATCACGGGCGTCTCGCGCGCGCTCGATTCGTTGACGAAACTCGCGCCCAATCGCTGAGGCAGCACGAAATCGAGCTGAATCGTTCCGCATTGCCACTGCCGGCCTCGGCTATCCGCCAGTTTGAATTCGAGCTTCGGTCCGTAAAACGCGCCCTCGCCCCCGGAAATATCGAATTCAAGACCCGCCGCCCGTGCCGCCGCCGCGAGCGAGGCTTCCGCCCGATCCCACACGGCCTCTTCGCCCGCCCGTTGCGCGGGCCGCGTGGCCAGCGCGACCGCGATCGACGAAAATCCGAGGTCCGCATAGACGGCACGCAGCAATGCGCAAAAGCGCGCCACTTCATTTTCGATCTGCGATTCCGTACAGAACACGTGCGCGTCGTCTTGCACGAACGCACGCGTGCGCTTGAGCCCTTCCAGCGAACCCGATGGCTCGTCGCGGTGACACGCGCCGAATTCGCTGTAACGAACGGGCAACTCGCGCCAGGAACGAATCCCCTGATTGAAGACCTGCACGTGACACGGGCAACTCATCGGCTTCAGGCAAAGGGCCTGCGCGTCTTCATGATCGCTCTCGGCCAGGCGCTCATTCATCGACCGCTCATTCATCGACCGCTCAGGCAGCGCATACATCTGCGCGCCGAATTTGTCCCAATGTCCACTGCGCTCCCACAGCGAACGCGCGAGCAGTTGCGGCGTGCGGATCTCGCGAAAGCCCGCGCGACGCATGTGCTTGCGCACATACTCTTCCAGCACACGGTACAGCGCCCAGCCGCGCGGATGCCAGAACACCATGCCGGGACCTTCCTGTTGCTGGTGGAACAGATCCAGCCTGCTTCCCAGAATGCGATGATCGATGTCGTTCACGATAACTCCATGTCAGTGTGTTTCGACAACACACGGAGCGCCGTAAACGCCAAGGGCCCCGTCCGTTGCCGGCGGTGCCCTTGGTGGTAGCAACCACGGTATTACCGCGCGCACCCTCCAGACGACCCGCCGTTACCGGTGGTCGTGGTGGTGGTGAGGCTCGCGAGGAATAGCGGATGATGTTGCATGGCTCCACGATAAATCACTTCAGCAGGCCGCGTCAATTGCCGTGATGTTGACGGGCACGGCAGCGACGGTGGCATTCATGCCCGGCCATCACGAACGTATGACTTCCCGCTTACTCGTGCAGCAGCTTCCACAACTCGACGTCGCGTTCGGCAGTCCAGATGCGCGGATGCTCGGTGCCATTGAGTTCTTCGAAGGCGCGGCAAACGTCGAACGGCAATACGTGCTGAAACACCGGCCAGTCGCCGAACACGGGCTTCATCGTTTCGAGCGTCTGGAAATAGCACTCCTTGAGCGAGGCGCCGCGCGCGATCGCGGCGCCCACGCAGTCGAGCACCGTGTCGACGAAACGCTGGGTGCCGTCGATCGCCTGTTCGACCTGCGCGCGGCCATTGAGCGCCGCACCGCGGCCCGGAAGCAGCACATCGGCGTCGAGCGCGCGCAACTTCGCGAGCGTCTTCGACCATGCACGAAGATAGCCGTCGCCCGCATAGACGCCGCAACGATTCTCGACGAGATCGCCCGAAAACAGCACGCGCTCCGCCGGCAGCCAGCAAACCGAATCGCCGAACGAGTGGCCCGCGCCGAAGTGGCGCAACTGGATCTCGCGGCCGCCGAACCACAACGTCAGCGTGTCCTCGAACACCATGTGCGGGTAGGTAAGGCCCGGAATCTCGTCGATGCCTTGAAAGAGCCGCGGAAAGCGCCCGGCCTCGGAGGCGAAATCGGCCTCGCCCCGCGTGCGGATCCAGTCGAGCGTCCCCGCGCTGCTGATGACGGTCGCGCCGTCGAACACGCTCGCGCCCAGCACGCGCACGGCGTGATAGTGCGTGAGAAACACATATTTCACGGGCTTGTCGGTGACGCTCGCAATCGCGTCGCGCAACTCGCGCGCGAGCGTGGGCGTCGCGCGCGTGTCGATGACGAGCACGCCGTCGTCGCCCACAATGAAGCCGCAATTTGGATCGAAGTCCGAAACGAATCCGTAGACACGATCGGCCAGTTCGACGAGGCGTGCCTGTTGCGCGCGCGTGTCGGCGGCCGAGGCGAAGGAAACGGTGGTCATGTCAGTTCTCCCGGGAGGCAAGGCGAAACGAGGCGTGCGGCGTCGAGCAATCCGGCAAGACGCGCGCCATCGTCGATTTCATTCATGAGCAAGAGCACGAGGCGCGCGTTGAGCAAGGCGCTCGCCTCGGCGTCGAGGTCCTGATGCAGATCGAGCAGCGCTTCATAGCGATCGTCGGTCGTGGCGAGAAGTCGGGCGGCACTCATGCGAGCCTCTCCGGTTCGAGTGTGGGTTGTCCCAGCGCGCACGCGACGGCGGCGCGCACTTGCGTGACGTCGGCGCATGCGACGATCGCGGCAAGGTGCGAGTCGGGCCGGATGAGCGCCGCGCCTGCATGCGGCACGCAAAGATGCGTGCGCGCCGGTTCGTCGGCCGCGATATCGCCACCGAGCACGTACACGTCGACCGGCAGCGCGACAAGTGCCGCACGCAACGCTTCGAGGTCCGGGCAAGCGTCATCGACGAACAGCATCAACCGGCCATGCGAGCGCGCCGCGAGTGTCATCAGCGAGCACGTTTCACCGCGCACGTTCAACTCGACGTTGGGCACGCTCGCGCCAACGCCCTCGCCCGGCGCGCCGAACGCCGACATGCCTCGATAATCGTGCGGCGTGCACAGGCGCCCCGTATTGAGCAGGCCGCGGGCGAACACGTGCTCGCCCGCCAGCGAGAGCACAGCGCGACGGAACACATGCTCGGCTTCGTTGGCCGGGCGCATGAAGCGGCCCGAGCGCTGCGTGACGCGGATATTCGTTTGCGCGGCCGCGCGGCGCTCTTCGTCATAAGTCGCAAGCAGCGCTTCGCCTGCCTCGCCGCGCAATATGAGTGCAAGCTTCCACACGAGATTGTCGGCGTCCTGAATGCCGCTGTTGCCGCCGCGCGCGCCGAACGGGCTTTTCACGTGGGCGGCGTCGCCCAGGAAGAGAATGCGCCGGTGCCGGAACGAGTCGAGCAGTTGCGTACGGTAGAAGTACGGCCCGACCCACACGAGTTCGAATGGCACGTCGCCAAGCATTTTGCGCACGCGCGCTTCGGCCACTTCGGTACGGCTCACTTCGGCGGGGTCGCAGTGCTCGTCCATCTGGAAGTCGAGACGCCACACGTCGTCGGCCATCAGGTGTTGCCAGACGCCCCGCCCTTCGTTGAATGGCGCGTCGACCCAGGTCCAGCGTTCGTGCGGCAGCGGCGCACTCACGCGCACGTCGGTGATGCACCAGCGGTCGGGCGTGCGCTCGCCGCTCACCTGGAGGCCGAGCGTCTCGCGCACGAAGCTGCCGGCGCCTTCGGCGTCGAGCACCCAGTCGGCTTCGAGCCGATAGTCACCCTCGGGCGTCGTGACGTCGAGCACCGTGTGATCGTCGTGGGCGGCCACGCCCGTCACGCGCGACGACCAGCGGATCTCGCCGGTATTCAGTTCTTCGAAGCGATCCGCGAGAAACCATTCGATGTAGAACTGCTGGAGGTTCACGAACGGCGGCTGCAACGAGGTGTGCGTGCGCGCGAGATCGTATTCGTAGAGCACCTTCTCGCCGGAGAGCACTTTCGTGACCGACCACGTGACGCCCTTGGCGAGCACGCGCTGCGCAATGCCTAGCCGCGCGAAAATTTCGAGGCTACGTTGTGCGTAGCAGATGCCGCGGCTCGACGCGCCGCGCACGCCGACCGTGTTGTCCTCGTCTAGCACCACGACGTCGATGCCGTGCTGCGCGAGATCGACCGCCGCCGTGAGGCCGGCGAGGCCCGCGCCGATCACGACAACGCGATAGCGCCGGTGCCGGCCGTCGAGTTCCGGCGGGCGTTTAAAGGGAAAAACGGGCAGCGCGTAGCCCCCGCTCTTGTCCGTGCTGGCTCGGACCATGCTGTCTCCTTGCTGGACGTTGTGTTACGCCGTGCAAGGATACGAAGCGAAGCGGTGGGCCGTCTGTCCCGATGTGTGATGACGTCGTGCGTCAGGCGTAACGCGTCAGGCGTCGAGCGGCGCGACGCGCGTGCCGCTCAGCAACGCGACAAGCTCGCTCTGGCGGCGAATGCCGAGCTTCTGATAGGCGCGCTGCTTGAGCGTATTGACGGTCGTGACGGCGATGTCGAGCGCACGCGCGATCTCCTTCGCACTGAAGCCGCGCACGCACAGCTGGGCCACGTCGCGCTCGCGTTCGCTCAGGCGCGCCCAGTCCGTGGGCGCGGTAGTGCACATAGCCCCGCGCGCTTCTGCGCGCGGCGCGCGCAAACGGCTGTGCTTGCGCACGGCGGCGAGCAGCGGCTGCGCAAGCGCCTGCGCGGCTTCGAGCGCGCGCTCGTCCAGCGCGCCGCTCGTGGCGCAGCGATAGAAGTTGGTCGCGACGATCGCGCCGTCGTCCAGACGCGCCGCGAACGACACGCGCTGCGCGATGCCGAGCCGGTCGTAGCAGAGCTTGCGGTGATCGGAAGACGAGACCTCGTCGCGCGTTTGCAGCGTGAGCACGCCGCCGCTGACCGAGAGCGACGGATCGGCGAACGCGCGATCGTGAGCGTAGAAACCCGCGCTCACATAAGCGTCGCCCGCGAGGCGCGCACCGTCGCCTTCCAGGCTCGCGGCTTCGAGCGCGCAGGTGTCGCCGGCCGGCGAGCGCAGCAGGATCGAGCAATGGCTCGCGGCCAGATGCGCGCCGATGATGCCCAGCACGGTGTGGGCAAAGCGCGCTTCGCCGAGGTGATCGATCAGGGCCGCGGCATCCGCGGCAGCGATCTGCGGCGCGCTCTGGACCGCTTGCAGTGGATAGCTTCGCACCGGTGTCTCCCTACCTTTCTTTCATCAGTCTTTCGCTTGGCGTCCAGCATTAGAGCGCGCGCGACGCGCGCGTACCTATCCGTGTTAACCCGCTTTCGCGGCGCCGTCATCAGCAATCAGGACAGACGTTGCGCGGTGCGCTTTGCCATCATCCGGCCGTATCCAGAAACCGTACCCGCACAGCCGGGCCCCCGGAGGCAACATGAAACCACCCGAGCCGATTCGCGGCCTGCATCACTTCGCGTGGCGCTGCCGCGACGCCGAAGCCACGCGCCACTTCTATGAGGACATCCTCGGCTTGCCGCTCGTGCATCTGATCAAGCTCGACCACGTGCCTTCCACGGGCGAATACTGCCCCTACGTGCACATCTTCTTCCAGATGACCGACGGCTCGTCGCTCGCGTTCTTCGACCTCGGCGACGACACGGCCGCGCTGCCCTCGCCCAATACGCCCGCATGGGTCAATCACATCGCGCTGCGCGTGGACTCGGTGGCGGCGCTCGAAGCCATGCGCGCGCGCCTCGAAGCGCACGGCGTCGAGGTGCTCGGCATCACCGATCACCACATCATTCGCTCGATCTACTTCTTCGATCCCAATGGCTTCCGGCTGGAGCTGACCACGCCAACCGCGAGCGACGCCGACATGGCCGCGCACGCGCAAGAGGCTCACGCGCTGCTCGCCGGCTGGAACGCGGAGAAGGCCGCGCGCCGCGCCGATCACGCGGAGGGCCGCGCATGAGCACGCTGCCGGTCACGTTCGTCGATATCGAGGTGCCACCTGGCGTGGCGATGGAAAGCCAGTCCGGCCTGCAAAACCTGCGGCCGCGCATTTACGGCGCACTGGTCGAGCCCGCAGGCGGGGTGCGCGACGTGGCTGCCATCGTGATGCATCCGACCTCGAATTACATGGGCCACTATCTGCTGCAACCGCTCGCGGCGCGCGGCATTGCATGCATGGGCCTCAATTCGCGCTACGCCGGCAACGACACGATGTTGCTGATGGAGCAGGTGTTGCTCGACCTCGCGGCGGGCGTGCGCCATCTGCGCGCGCGCGGCTATCGCAAGGTCGTGCTGATCGGCAATTCGGGCGGCGCGGCGCTGTCGAGCTTCTATCAGGGCCAGGCCGAGCACTTCAGCGCGACGCATTATGCCGATGATCTGCCCACCGCGCTGTGCGCGGCCGACCTGCCGCCCGTCGACGGCATCGTGCTGTCGGCCGCGCATGCGGGCCGCGCGCGCTTGATCGCCGAATGGCTCGACCCCTCCGTGATCGACGAGTCCGATGCGCTCGCGACCGACCCCGCATGGGATCTCTACGACGGTACGCGCCGCGCGCCGTTCGAGCCCGCGTTCGTGGACGCGTTTCGCGCGGCCCAACTGGCCCGGCGCGATCGCATCGAAGCGTGGGTGCTCGCGCGCCTGCGCCAGTTGCGCGCGAATCCGCAGGGTCCGCAGGACCAGACCTTTCTCGTCTATCGCACGCATAGCGATCCTCGCTTTCTCGACCTCGCGCTCGACACCAACGACCGCAAGGCCGGCTCGATCTGGGGCGACCCGCGCGCCGTGAACTACGGCGCCAACGCCATGGGCCGGCTCAACACGCTGCGTTCGTGGCTCTCGCAGTGGTCGTCGCGCTCGCAGGCCGACGGTCCCGCGAGCCTCGCTCGCACCTCGGTGCCCGTACTGCTCATGACGCACACCGCCGACGGCTCGACCTTCCCGAGCACCGCGCGCGCGTGGCGCGACGCGGCCGGCGCGCGCCTCACCGAAATCGCGGTGCCGGGCGGCAATCACTATCTCGCGGGCCAGCCCGATCTGGTCACGCTTTCCGCCGACGCGATGGCCGACTGGATCGGCCGCCACATCACCCGCTAGCGCGTCGACGACGCGCCACGTCCGGGGCCGCACGCGAGCCGCGCGAAGAACGCAGGCGTGCGGCCCCTTTTTGTTCACCGGCATTCCTGAGGCGACCCATGTCACACGTCAGCGCCGTTCGACCCGCAGCGGCCGCCACGCCCGCCGCGATCTACCGCAAGATTTCCTGGCGCATCGTGCCGCTGCTGTTCATTTCGTACGTGGTCGCATTTCTCGACCGCATCAACATCGGCTTCGCGCAGTTGCAGATGAAGCAGGACCTCGGTTTCACCGATGCGATTTACGGCCTCGGTGCAGGCATTTTCTTCATCGGCTACGTGATCTTCGAAGTGCCGAGCAATCTGCTGCTCGCGCGCATCGGAGCACGGCGCACGTTCTCGCGCATCATGCTGTGCTGGGGCGTCGTGTCGGCCGGCATGATGTTCGTGAGCGCGCCGTGGCAGTTCTATCTCATGCGCTTCCTGCTCGGCGCCTTCGAGGCGGGCTTCTTTCCGGGCATCGTGCTGTATCTGACACTCTGGTATCCCGCCGAACGGCGCGCGACCGTCGTGTCGTGGTTCTTCGCGGGCGTTGCGTTCGCGGGACTCATCGGCGGCCTGCTGTCCGGCTGGATCATGAAGGACATGGCCGGCGTGGCGGGTCTCGCGGGCTGGCAATGGATGTTCTTCATCGAAGGCACGCCCGCCGCCCTGCTCGGGCTCGTCTGCTACTTCGCGCTCGTCGACTCGCCCGACGAAGTCGACTGGCTCAGCGACGACGAAAAACGCTTCGTCACCGAAACGCTCGCCGCCGAGCGCGCCGCGCTGCCCGCCGCCGCACCGCATTCGTTTGGCGCGGCGTTGCGCAAGCCGCTCGTCTACGTGTTCTCGTTCGTGTACTTCGCGCTCGCGGCCGGCTCCTTCGCCATCAGCTTCTGGGTGCCGACGCTCATCAAGGAACTGGGCGTCACCGACGTCCTGAGCGTCGGCCTCTATAGCGCGATTCCCTATGGCATCGGCGCCATCGGCATCATCACGATCGCGCGGCGCTCGGACCGCCTCATGGAGCGGCGCTGGCACTTTGCCTTCTGCGCGTTCGGCGCAGGGCTCGCGCTCGCCGCCCTCACGCTGCACTTCTCGAACATCGCCCTGATGATCGCGATTCTTTCGATCGCCGTGGTGTGCGTCTATGCGGCCATGCCCGTGTTCTGGGCGATTCCGCCCGCCCACCTCTCGGGGGCCGCGGCGGCGGGCGGCATCGCGTTCATCAGCAGCGTCGGGCAGATCGGCGGCTTCGCGAGCCCCTACGCGATCGGCCTCATCAAGACGCACTTCGGCAATCTCGATCACGGCTGGCACCTGATGAGCCTGCTGCTGTGCCTCGGTGGCGTCGCAATGACGCTTGCGCTGTCGCCGGGGAACGGCAAACGCGCCTGACGTTTCCCCCTCTCACTCAAAACAAGACTTCGACCGGAGACCCTCGATCATGGCTTCGCTTCTGCGCAAAACCCTCCTCGCTTCACTGGCCCCACTCGCCGCGCTGCCTGCGCTCGCTCACGCGGCCGATGGCGTCACGCTATATGGCATCATCGACAGCGGCCTCACCTATGTGAGCAACGAAGCCGGCCATTCCGCCTGGCTCACGCAAGGCGGCGTGAACCAGAACAACCGCTGGGGCTTGCGTGGCCAGGAGTCGCTCGGTGGCGGCTGGCAGACGTTGTTCGTGCTCGAAAGCGGCTTCGATTCGTTCAACGGCAGCCTCGGTCAGGGAGGACGCCTGTTCGGGCGCCAGGCGTGGGTCGGGCTCGACTCGCCGTACGGCACGTTGATGTTCGGGCGCCAGTACGATCCGATCGTCGACTACGTCACGCCGCTTTCGGGCGTTGTCGCATTCGGCTCCTATGGCGCGCATTTCGGCGATCTCGACAATCTGCTCGACACGTACCGCGTGGATCGCTCGGTCAAGTTCCGCAGCGCGAAGTATGCGGGCTTTTCGTTCGAGGGCTTGTTCAGCTTCGGCGGCACGCCTGGCGACTTTGCACAGAACCGCGTCTGGAGTGTCGGCGCGGGTTATGCGCTTGGCGGGCTGACGCTCGGCGCGGGCTATATCCACATTGACGACCCGCTCACCGCCGTGTACGACGGACGCGGCACGATCGACAGCGCGATTATCGGCAGCGTGCCGCTACAGTCCGCGCAAAAGCTCGAAACGGTGGCGGCCGGGGCCTCGTACGCGCTCGGGTCCGCCACCATCGGCGCCGTCTACACGCGCGTGAAGTTCACGCAGAGCGCGGCCGTTTCAGGCAATTCGCTCTGGCAAAACGCCGAAATCAATGCGCGCTATCTGCTCACGCCGGCTTTGCAGCTTTCCGCGCTCTATACATACACGCGCGGCAAGATCGACAGCACGGGCGCCGTGCCCAAATACCATCAGGCCGATCTCGGGGGCGACTATTGGCTTTCGAAACGCACGGACGTTTATCTGTTCGCCGTTTATCAGAAAGCGGCGGGAGACGCGGAGCGCGCGCAGATCGTTTCGCTTTCTGCTTCGGGGGGCGCAACCCAGGTCGCGGTGCACGCAGGGCTGCGGCATCGCTTCTGATACGCGAGGTGCCAGGCGCCAGGCGGCGGGTCCGCCGCCGGATTTCGGAAGCTGACCCCGCCTGGCATCGAACGTACGGCGCCTCAATTCGTCGAGCCGCTGCCTGGTGCGATCATGCCCGACCACACGATCTCCAGCTCCACGGCAATGGAGCGCGCGAGTCCGTCAAGCCCTGGAAACAGCGACGCATTCGTGACGTTCATGCGGTAGAGCCACTTCATCGCGTCCATGCGAATGCGCGCGGGCAGCACGATTTTATGCAGCAGTTCCTCGTTGCTCTCGTAACCGTCGAGAATCGCCTGCAACGGCTTGTCGATCACGCCCGGCACGACGAAGGTGCCCGATTGCGCAACGAGCCGGTCATCCATTTCCGTGGGCTCGCCCGACCAGAGAATTTCGTTCGTGTTGCTAAAGAAATAGCGTTCGAAGTTGTCCTGCACGCGCGGGTCGATCACGTCGCGCGTGAGCGAAGGGTTCGCGCGCGGCAATGCGCGGCTGTTCCAGAGCGCGGGCGTGTTGAGCGCGTAGACGGCCGCGTCGCCGGTCGCGCGTTCGAGCGCGAAAAAGGCCGCGACGAACGGGCTCTTGGTGAAGTCGAGCAGCCGCGTGGGCGCGCCGTGGTGCTGCATGAGCGCGAGACACCGCAGGTCGTCCCGGAGCATCTCCGGGTGCGCGAGAAAGTTGTGCGCCTTGCGGCGGAACACGCGGATCGCGCGCTCCTCGCGCTGGCGCCATTGCAGCCGGTCGCCCACGTAGTCGCGCATGTAGCGCGTGAGCGAGCTCTCCAGCCGCCACTGCGCGTTTTGCTGGCCGCGAAAGGCCCAGCCGTCCAGTTGCGTGGTCAGCGCCATGAACTGCTGCCAGTCCGAGAGTTCGGTGGTCTGCATCGTGATTCCGTTGGCTTGCGTGCCGGGTTTGCGCTTGCATGTTGCGCTTGTGTGCGTTGCAGTACACGCTAGCACATCCACGATGACAACCGCGCGAAGCGGGCGCCGCTTCGCTCAGGCAAGCGCGCGCAGCATCGCGATCTGCTCGCGCCAGCGCGCGATCACGCGCTCGGGCTCGTAGAGCCGGAACGTCACGCCGCTCAGCACCTCGGCATATTTTGCGCGATGCTCGGTCACGGCTTCGATCGCCACGCGAAACACGCTCAGTTCGAGCGCCGTCTGCTTTTGCGCCAGAGCGTGCGCCCGCGCGCGGATTTCCAGCAGCGCGCCGTCGTGCACGAGCGAGAGCGTGAGGCGGCCGTCGCGCGAGAGATTGCGTGTGGTGCTCGACTGCGGCCAGACCGCGATCAGCAGCGTGCTCGCATTCACGGCCAGGATCTCGCCCGCGCTCAGTTGCGCCGCGTGCGGCCAGCCGTCCTCGCTCACGGTGGAGAGGCGGATCGCGTCCGAAAGACGCGCTTCGAGGTGCTCGCCGTCGAAATCGCGCACGATTGCGGCGGGCAACCGATCTGGCGACTGCGTGGTCGAAGCCGCCGGCGCGGCGGCGGGTTCATCGTGTTGCATGAGGCGTTCCTTGCTTGCGTCACAGGCCTTGAATTGGACCGTAGCGCCGCGCCGAAGTCAAACCGCCACGCTCGTGCCCAGGCTCAGCCTTTGGTCGCGCCGAACGTGAGCCCGGCCACGAAGTGCTTCTGCATGGCGAAGAACATCATCACCGAAGGCAAGGCGGCAAGCACCGAGCCCGCCGAAACGAGATTCCACGCCGTCGTCCACTGCCCCTTGAGCGCCGCGACTCCCACGGTGATCGGCGCGGCCTCGTCGCCCTGGGTCAGGCACAGCGCCCAGAAATAGTCGTTCCAGACGAACGTGAACACGAGAATGGCCAGCGCGGCCAGCGCCGGGCGAATGAGCGGCAGCACGATGCGCACGAACACGGTCCACTCGTTCGCGCCCTCGATACGCGCCGCCTCGACCAGTTCGAACGGCAATTGCTTGATGAAATTGCGCAGGAATAGCGCGCAAAAGCCGGTCTGAAACGACAGATGAAAGAGAATCAGACCGCCCACGGTGTTGTAGAGGCCGAGCTTGAGCGTCAGATCGCGCACGGGAATCATGAGCACCTGGATCGGCACGAAGTTGCCCGCAACGAAGGTCGCGAACAACGCCGGGTTGCCCGGAAAGCGGTAGATCGCCAGCGCATAGCCCGCCAGCGCCGCCAGCGCGATGGCCCCCGCCACGGCTGGAATCGTGATCTGCACGCTGTTCCAGAAGTAGTGCAGCATGGGCGAGGTCGTGAGCGCGTCGCGATAGTTCTCGACCATCGCGAAGTGCCTCGGCCAGCCCCAGTAGTTGCCTTCGCTCAGTTCGTCGGTGGAGCGCACCGAGGTGATGAGCACGGCGATGAGCGGCAACAGCCAGATCACGAGCGCCAGCGGCAGCGAGAGCTTGTACAGGCGGCGCGACGCGGGCTTCCATTTGTCGAGCGGAATCGGGAACATGGTCGGCTCCTCGCGGCGCGGTCAGTGTTCGCTGCGCAGCAGGCGGCGCAGGTGATAGACGATATAGAGCAGCATGATCGCGAACAGCACGACGGCAATCGAGGCCGAATAGCCGAGCCGGTAATATTTGATCGCCTGGTCGTACATGTAGTAAGCGAGCACGGTCGAGCTTTCGAACGGTCCGCCGCCCGTCATCACGGAGATGAGGTCGAAGCTGCGCAGCGCGCCAATCACCGTGACCACCACGGCCATGAAGGTGACAGGCCGAAGTTGCGGCAGGATCACGTGCCAGAGCATGGTCCAGCCCTTCGCTCCTTCCATGCGCGCGGCTTCGATCTGCTCGCTGTTGAGCGTGGTGAGGCCCGTGAGGTAAAGGATCATGCAGTACGCGGTTTGCGGCCACAGCGCCGCGAAAATGATGCCGGGCGTGGCGTAGTGCGGGTCGCCGAGCACGGGGATGCCGTGCCCCACGATCATCGCGAGCAACCCGAACGTGGGGTCGTAGAACCAAGAGTAGATGAGGCCCACCACCACGCCCGAAAGCACGAACGGCGCGAAGAACAGCGACTTGACGATGCGAATGCCGCTCACGGCCTGGTTCAGGTACAGCGCGATCGCAAGCCCCATGGGCGGCGCGAGCAGGAACAGCACGAGCCAGATCACGTTGTTCTTCAGCGCCGTGTAAAACGTGGGCGACTGAAACAGTTCGGTGTAGTTCGCGAGGCCCACGAAGCTCGCGTCGCTCATGCCGTCCCAGTTGTAGAACGAGAGGCGCAGCGTGGAGAGAATCGGCCAGATCACGTAGACCGCGAACATGATGCACGCGGGTGCGAGAAAAAGGCATGCGGCGCGGCGCTGGCGGCGCGCGGTGGGCGACACGCGGCGGCGCGGTCTAATGCCACGGCCGCTCGCTTGCGGCATGCCGCCCGCGCCTGCGGCATCACCACCGGCATCACCTTCGTCGCCCGGCGACGCGGCGCCGTCCACGCGGTGCGCAACGGAGTGGGTCACTGCCTGTCTCACGGCGAAACCTCCGGTCCCATGCAAAGTGGCTGGACTGCACGGCGGGCGGCGGCGCATACGCCGCACCGCCCGCCGCTGCTTCGAACTGCTTACTTCTTGTAGATGCGCTGGCGCGACTGCTCCAGCTGCGCCAGGATCGCGTCGATCTTCGTCGGGTCGGACATGAACTGCTGCATGCCCTTCATGCCTTCATCGGCCATCTCCTTGGTCATGTCGCGATCGTAGAACTGCGCAATGCCGCCCTTGGTGTTCGAGAGGATCTGGAAGCCGATCTTCGAAATTGGGTCCTCGGGTTCCGGCGACTTGCTGTTGGCCGACAGCGAGCCCAGCCCCTTGGCAAGCTGCGCGCCGATGTCGGGGGTCTCAGCGAACGCGAGGAACGCGCGCGCGTCGGCCTTGTTCTTCGCCTTCGCCGGAATATGCAGCGATTCGACCGGCCCGTCTTCAGCGGTCGGCACGTTCGAGTCGATGATCGGGAACTGGAAATAGCCCATCTGCTGCTTGACCGTCGGGTTGAAACCGCCCGTGATGAACGTGCCCATCAGCATCATCGCGGCCTTGCCCTGGAACAGGAACGGCTGCGCCGCGTCGAGATCGTAGGAAAGCGAATTGGGAATGAAGTCGCCGTCGTCGAGCAACTGCTTCCACGTGACGTAGACCTTCTTCACGCGCGGGTCGGTGTACGGCACTTCGCCCGCCATCAGTTTCTGGTGGAACGCGTTGCCGTTCAGGCGCAGGTCGAGATAGTCGAACCAGCCCGCGAGCGTCCACGCGTCGCGCCCGCCCACGGCGATCGGCGTAATGCCCGCGGCCTTGAGCTTCTTGCAGGCGTCGAGGAATTCATTCCAGGTTTTCGGCTCGCTCTTGATGCCCGCCTTGTCGAACAGGTCCTTCCGATAGAACATGCCCCACGAGTAATACACCGTGGGCGCCGCGTACTGCTTGCCCTGGAACGAGGAAGCCTCCTTCGTCGAGGCATACGTGTTGTCCCAGCCGTTCTTCTTCCAGTCGCCCGACAGGTCCTCGAACAGGCCGCGCTTCGCGTAATACGCCATGCGCTCGCCGTCGTGCCAGTTCACGATGTCGGGCGGCGCGGTCGTGAGCCAGTTCGGCAGTTGCACCTTGTAGGCTTCTTCATCGACGAACGACACCTTCACGTCGGTGCCGGGGTGCGTCTTCTTGAACTCGTCGACGACTTGCTCCCACACGGCGCGCTGGCTCGCGCCCTTGAACGCGATATTCATTTCGAGCGTGCCGGCCTGCGCCGCGCCGGCGAATGCGCCTGCCAACGCGCCCGCCGCCAGCGTGACGGCAACGAACAGGGTGCGTGGTCTGAAGGTCTTGCCGATCATGCGTGTCTCCTTGGTTTTACGTCGTTGTCGATGCTGCATCGGAAGGCATTGCGCAATGCGCTTATGTCGAGCGGTAAGCCGCCACGCCCTGCGCTTCTATCGTACGCGAGCCGATCACGAATGCCTCGTCGGGAATATCCGCAGAAAGCGTGTGCGCGCCCGGCCCGTAGTTGAACACCCACGTGAAGCCGCCGCGGCGGCTCACGCGCACGGCGTCGCCAAGCGGCTGCGGCGCGAGGCCCGCTTCACGCGCGACGCGCGCGAAAAGCGCCTGCGTGGTTTCGTCGTCGAAAAGGCTCGCCAGGTAGTGGACCGCGCCGCACTGCACCCATGCTGGGTGGCCGTCCTCGAAGCTGGCGCGCACTTCCGGCGCGGCCGATTCGTTTTCGCCCGCGCTCGCACCAAGCTCGATCAGGTCGCGCCAGTGGCGCGCGTGGCCCGCGCGCGCGCCATCGGCCGCGAACTTCACCGGCTCGCTGATGTCGGGTCGCAGCGACTCCACGCGCCACACGCGCAGCGGCAGCAGCGCCGCGAGCGGCCCCGGCGGCAGATTGGCGGGAATCTGGAGATCGACGGTCTTGGAACCCGTGCGCGGCCCGATCACGACCTGCGCGCCCGAATTCGCGAGACGCTGCGCGAAGTCGTCGGGCACGATGGGCAGCGGCGGCACCACCACGAGCCGGTAGCCGTCGAGCGGCGCATGCGCCGAAACGATATCCACGTCGAAGCCGAGCGCGCGCAGCGCCGAGTAGTACTCCACAGCAAAGCGCGGATAGTGGAAATCGGCGCCTTGTGGATGAATCTCGAAGAGCCACTTCGCCTCGTAGTCGAACACGAGCGCAACGGGTGTCTTCACGTCGAAGTCGGGGTCGCCCTTTTGGGCTGCGGCCGCCGCGAGCACGGCCTCGATTTCGCTCGCCACGCGCGCCGCCTCGGCACTGCCGATGTCGGGCCGGTTATCGGGCGTGTTCAGCCCCGCATGCATCTGCTCCTGCGCGAACGGCGCCTGCCGCCAGCGGAAATACGACACGCAGCCCGCGCCGTGCGCGAACGCCTCCCAACTCCAGAGGCGCACCATGCCGGGCAGCGGCGCGGGGTTCCAGTGCGCCCAGTTCACGGGGCCGGGCTGCTGCTCCATGACCCAGAACGGCAGCTTCGACATGCCGCGATACACGTCGTGATTGAACGAAGCGAAGTCCGGGTGCCCCGTGCGCAGATAGCGCGCCTTGACCTCGGGCGCATACCACTGCTGGTCGAGCGCGCCGAGCGGATAGCTGTCCCAGCTGGCCACGTCGAGATCGGCGGCGACCTTGTAGTGGTCGAACTCCAGGAATAGCTGCATGAAGTTGTGCGCGATGGGGCGGCCCGGCGAATGCGCGCGCAGAATGTCCACCTGCATGCGGTTGTAGCGCTGCACTTCGTCGGAGGCGAAGCGCCGGTAGTCGAGCCGGTGCGAGGGATGCGCCTCGGTCACGGTGCCGACGGGCGCATCGATCTCGTCGAAGCCACGATACTCCATGCTCCAGAACACGGTGCCCCACGCGGTGTTGAGCGCGTCGATGCTGCCGTAGCGCGCCTTGAGCCATTCGCGAAAGCGTTGCACGGCCGCGGGCGAGTAGCTGACCACGGTTTGATGGCAGCCGTATTCGTTGTCCGTTTGCCAGTACGCAACGGCGGGATGCCGGCCGTAACGCGCGGCGACCGCTTCGCAAATGCGCCGCGACGCCTCGAAGTACGCGGGCGACGAAAAATCGTAGTGGCGCCGCGAGCCGAACGCGCGCACGCGGCCATCGGCATCCACGGGCAGGATGTCCGGGTGCCGGTCGATCAGCCACTTGGGCGGCGTGGCCGTGGGCGTGCACATCACCACTTGCAGGCCGGCCGCACCAAGCGTGTCGATGGCGCGATCGAGCCAGGCCCAGTCGTATTCGCCGGGCGAGGGCTCGATGCGGCTCCACGCAAATTCGCCGATACGCACCTGCGCGATGCCAAGCGCCTTCATGCGCGCGGCGTCGTCTTTCCACATGGCCTCCGGCCAGTGCTCGGGGTAATAGCAGACTCCAAGACGCATCCCAATGTCCTCGCTTGCTGTTCTCATGGTGTGCTTACGCGGGTTGATCGACGGTGGCGAACGGCGCGACGGCGAAGCCGTCCTCCGCGAACAGATGGCACGCCCCCGCGTTCGCGCGAAAGCGCGCGGTGCCGCCGCGTTGCAGGCGCGCGTCGCCCGGAGCCTTGGCGATGAGCACCGCGCCGCCCGGCTGCTCCAGGTGCACATAGCTGTGCTCGCCCAGTTCCTCGATGAGCGTGATGGCGCGCGTGATCGTCAAGGTGTCCCTGGCATCTCGCGACGCCGCACCCTCTTCCACTGGTTCGAGATGCTCGGGCCGCACGCCGAACGTGACCGGCGCGCCCACGGCAAGCCGCGAGCCCTGCACCGCCAGGCGCACCGTTTCGCCGCTTGCGTCGAGCGTGACGCTCACGCCGTTCGGGTCGATGGCCGCCACGCGCGCCGGCAGAAAATTCATGCGCGGCGAGCCGATGAAGCCCGCCACGAAACGGCTCGACGGCCGGTGATACAGGTCGAGCGGCGCGCCCACCTGGGCGATGCTGCCATATCGTTCGGTATCCTTACCGCTATGCAACAGCACGATCTTGTCGGCGAGCGTCATCGCTTCGATCTGGTCGTGCGTCACGTACACCACGCTCGCCTGCTCGAACTGGCGATGCAGGCGTGCGATCTCGATGCGCGTCTGGCCGCGCAGGGTGGCGTCGAGATTGGAAAGCGGCTCGTCGAACAGAAACACGCCCGGTTCGCGCACGATCGCGCGTCCGATCGCCACGCGCTGGCGCTGGCCGCCCGAAAGCGCCTTGGGATGGCGTTCGAGCAACGCTTCGAGCTGGAGAATGCGCGCCGCTTCACGCACCTTGCGGTCGATCTCGGCCTTGGGCGTTTTCGCGAGCTTCAGGCCAAACGCCATGTTCTCGTACACGGTCATGTGCGGAAAGAGCGCGTAGCTCTGAAACACCATGGCCACGCCGCGCTGCGCGGCGGGCACGTCGTTCACGAGCTTGCCGCCGATCGAGATATCGCCGTCGGTCACGTCCTCCAGGCCCGCGATCATGCGCAACAAGGTGGACTTGCCGCAGCCCGAAGGGCCGAGAAACACACAGAACTCGTTCTTGCCGATTTCCAGATCGACGTTGCGAATCACCGGCGCATTCTCGCCGTATGCCTTCTGAACGCCGCGTAACGAAATGCTCGCCATCGTCCCGCCTCCATGTTCTAATCAGCGCGGAGCGGAGATTAAGCGCTTAATCCGCGGGCCGTAAAAAGCGATCGCGTGTTGCGATCCAGGCTGCGGTGTCTCCGGTACTCGTTCTGATAGTGGGGCCAATGGTGCAGCGCCCGCGCACGATCAGGCAAATGTTGAATCACCTTCCCATATTTTGAGATCGCATGCCGACCCTGAGCGAAGTCGCGCGCCGCGCCGGCGTCACACCGGCCACCGTCTCGAACGTCCTGCGCAATCGCGGGCGGGTGGGCGAGGCCACGCGGTTGCGCGTGCTCGAAGCGATCGAGGCGCTGGGGTATCGGCCGCATTTGTCGGCGCGCGCGCTTGCCGAAGGACGGCCGCCCACCATCGCGCTCATGGTGTCGAGCATTGCGAACCCGTTCTACCCCGAGTTCGCGCTCGCCGTGGAAAACGCGCTGCGCCGCAGCGGGCGCTTCCTCATCATCTGCAATACCGCAGGCGATCCGCAAACGGGGCGCGCCTACCTGGAGCAGATCGCCGGCACGCTCTCGGCGGGCGTGCTCGTGATGAACGCCAATCTCGACTTTGCCGACCTGCGCGCCACCGAGCGGCGCGGCGCGCCCGTGGTGCTGTGCATGTGGGAGCGCCCGCTCGATCCGCCCGGCCTGCCCTGCGTGGCCGTGGATTTCCGGCTCGCGGGGGAGCTCGCCGCGCAGCATCTGCTCGCACTCGGGCACCGACGCATTGGCGCGATCGTCGGCAGCAAGGTGTCGGGCATCCACGCGGCGCGCTATGACGGCTTCGTCGCCGCCATGCAGGCGGCCGGGCTGGACGGCGCGCTCGCGCCCGTGCGCTACGCGCCGGATACGACACAAGGCGGCTACGCCGCGGCCAGCGAGTTGCTTGCGCGGCACCCCGATCTCACCGCCCTCTTCGCGACCAACGACCTGCCCGCGCTCGGCGCGATGCAGGCAGCCGCCGATCTCGGGCTCGACGTGCCGCGCGAGCTATCCGTGGTCGGGATCACCGACATCCAGCTGGCGCGCGAATCGCGGCCCGCGCTCACGACCGTTGCGGTCGCAACGGTCGAGGCGGCGGAACTGGCTGTGGCGTTGCTGACGGAGCTGGTCGAGACGCCCGCAGCGCCGACGACGCCGGCACAGTCGGCTGCGCGCGTGTGCGTGGTTTCCGCGCCGCGGCTGGTCGTGCGGGCATCGACGGCGCCACCCCGGAAGTAAGCAAAACGCAAGCATTCAGGCCGCAAACCCCCACCCGCCGCAAAGAACCCCTGCGCAAACGTTAAGGTTCCGCTCAAAACGTCCGTTAAACATGACGGCGGCGCGGCTCCGGGCCGCCGCGAGAACACTATCGAGGAAGGCAGGAGAAAAGCGAACGTGAAGCGGATAACGTTGAATCAGAAAGCCTGGAGCATCGTCGCGCTCCTGTGGGTGGCACTCGTCGTACTGGTGGTGGTGAACGCCTTCATGACGCGCACGGGCATGCTGGAGGACCGCAAGGCCCTGCTCGAGCAGGAAACGCAAACGGCCATGGGCGCGATCACGTATTACAAGAAAGAAGCGGAGGCCGGCCGCATGAGCGCCGACGACGCGAAGCGTCTGGCCATCGCCACGCTGCGCGGCATGCGCTACGGCGACGACCAGAGCGGCTACTTCGGCATTTACGACAGCAACACCGTGGCCCTGCTCGTGCCGCCCAAGCCCGACCTGGAAGGCAAGAGCCAGGCGGACCTGACGGACCCGCGCGGCACGCATATCGCGCTCGAAATCATCAAGAGCTCGTCGGCAGGCGGCGACGGCTACAGCAGCTACTGGTGGCCGAAGCCGGGCAAGAGCGCGCCGGTCGAAAAGATCACCTATGCGGCCGTCGTGCCGGGCTGGGACTGGCACGTCTTCACGGGCGTCTATTCCGATGACATCGACGACGCGTTCGAAGGCGCACTGCTCCGCAATCTCGCGCTCGTCGCCGTGATTGGCGTGGCGGTGATGCTCGGGCTGCTGTGGCTCATCCGCAGCATTCGCGCGAGCCTGGGCGGCGAGCCCGAGTATGCCGCGCAAATCTGCCAGCGCATCGCCGAGGGCGATCTCACGGCCCACGTGGATCTCGCGGCGGGCGATCAGCGCAGCCTGCTCCACGCGATGCGGCAGATGCAGCGCCAGCTCGTCGAGACCGTGCAGCGCATCCAGACCTCGGCCGAGTCGATCACGACCGGCGCGAAGGAAATCGCGGCCGGCAACATGGACCTTTCCTCGCGCACCGAGGAACAGGCCGCCTCGCTGGAGGAAACGGCGGCGAGCATGGAAGAACTCACGGCCACCGTCAAGCACAACACCGACAACGCACGCCAGGGCAATACGCTCGCCGTCAACGCATCGGAAGTGGCCGCGCGCGGCGGCGAGGTCGTGCGCCGCGTGGTCGAAACGATGAACGAGATTTCGAGCAGCTCGCAGCGCGTTGAGCAGATCATCGGCGTGATCGACGGCATTGCTTTCCAGACCAACATTCTCGCGCTCAACGCCGCCGTGGAAGCGGCGCGCGCGGGCGACCAGGGACGCGGTTTCGCGGTCGTGGCGGGCGAGGTGCGCAGCCTCGCGCAGCGCAGCGCGACCGCCGCCAAGGAGATCAAGGAGCTGATCGGGCAGTCGGTGTCGCAGGTGTCGGAAGGCACGAGGCTCGTAGACGAAGCAGGCCGCACGATCGACGAAGTGGTGATCTCGGCGCGCCGCGTGGCGGACCTGATGGGCGAGATCGCAGCCGCTTCGGCGGAGCAGCACACCGGCATCGAGCAGGTGAACCGCGCCGTCGCGCAGATGGACGAAGTGACACAACAGAACGCGGCGCTCGTGGAGGAAGCTTCGGCGGCGGCGCAGTCGATGGCCGCGCAGTCGAACGGTTTGCGCGAGGTCGTGACGGTGTTCCGGATCGGGGCGCAGTCCGCACCGATGGCGGTGGCAGCGGCGGCGTCGGCGTCGGCCAAACCGGCGGCATCGATTCCGGCGCAAAGCGCGCGCGCCGTGCGCCCCGCCGCGCCTGCCGCGCCGCTCAAGCGCCCGGCGCTTTCCAGTGCAAAACCGGGCCCCGCGCACAAGGCCACAACAGTGGCCCCTGCGACCGCCACGGCTGCACCCGCCGTTACGGCATCGAACGATAACGCGGATTGGGAAACGTTCTGATTGCGGTGATAAAAGCCACTTTAAATCGACTTTAAAGTGGCTTTAAAGCGGCTTTAAATCCACGCTAATTCGCGGATTTGAAAACTCCGTTCACGCAAGGTGGCCGCCCTCATCCTGCGCGCCTTGCGCAGCCCGCCAGGCTGCGAACGTGATCAGTTCGGGCGCAAGGCCCGCGTCGTCGATGCGGGTCCAGCTCGTATGCGCGTCGTCAAGGCCCGGCACCGGCTCGGGCGTGGCGAACTCCACGCGCGCCATGCCCGGCCGGTACGCTTCGTTGGGCCAGTACACCGGCATGATGCGGCGCGCCGCCATCTCCTCGCGCAACGCCGCGGGGCCGCCCTCGTCGGTCACCACATCGCATTGCGCCGCCCAGTCGCGGCTGTCCCACGCGAGAAACACGCCCGCATTGCCTTCGGCGTCGAAGGTCAGCACGGCATTCTGTTCGGGCCGCCAGTAGTATTCGACAATGCGCTCGCGCAGCGCGAGTTCGTGCAGCACGTCGGCCGTGCGCCGGTTCGCGTAGATCGCACCCACGCCATGCACGCCGATATGCCCGCGCCGCGCGCAGAACTTGCGTTTTGCATCGTCGATCGCACCGCGCAGCTTGCGCGTCATGGCGGGATCGGACTTCTTCACGTAGAAGTCGATGAGGCCCGCGTTGAAGGCCTCGACCGCATGCGATTCGTCGGCCGTGGCCGTGAGCAGGATGCGCGTGCACGCCACGTCTTTCACGGAAGCCAGAAACTCCACGCCGGTCATGTCCGGCATTTCGTAGTCCACCACGAGCGCGGCGATATCGCGAAAGCGCTGCGCGTCGGCCATCACGTCTTCGCCCAGCGCGTTGCCGCCCCGCTTCTCGAATGCCGACCACGCGGCGCCCGCCGTGGGGTTGTGCGCCGCCTGGCGGGACTCGTGCGCGGCGACGTAGGCCAGGGCTTCGCGGGTGCTCGTGAAATAGCGGTCCGTGCCCGCGCCGGGAAAGAGGCCGCGCAGCGCGTAAAGAAAATCGGGGCTGTCGTCGATGAATACGACGGAGACGGGATGATAAACCGGCTGTCTGACGATGGAACTCATGCTGGATCTCGGTAAGCGCGCCGCGCCTGCTGCGGCGCGCTGTGTGCCTGCCGCGCCGCGAGGTAAACATGTCGATTATGAGGCGTGACGCCTGGACACAGCAACCCGAACCCGCGTCCGTTGCAAACGCCAGGCGGGCCGCGCGAACCTGAAAACGCCGCGCAAACGTTTATCGCACCCGGCGCGCATGGAGCGCTTTACGTATGTGGGCCGCACGGTATTGAACTCAGGGGAAGGCGAAGAGAATGCCGGTATGCCTTCTCTTTCAGAAGGCATGCGCGACTGCCGCATGCAGTTCCTATCTGGAGTCATTCTGATGTACGCACGCGAATCCATTCCCGCCGTCCTTTCCCGTGGCACCGCCGGATTCTCCGACGAATTCATGGAAGCTACGCCGAGCAAAACGTTTCACCATGTCATCGATATCTACCTGAAGGATTCGAACGCCTTCATGAATACGTATTTCGCCCGTTATTTCGAATGGCAAGGCATTTGCCGGGAGCGCTGGTTTCATGAGTGCATTCACAACAACCTGCTCGCCGCGGGCGGTGTGTTCGTCACCAAACGCGCGCACCAGGAGTACGTGCAGGAAACCTTTCCGTTCCAGCGCGTCGATTGCTATCTCAACACCTTCCAGGTGCGTCAGTGCTCGGCGTATCTCGTGTTCCGCTTTTGCGTGGACGGGCGGCCCGTCTCGCTCGGTTATCAGCAAATTCTGTTTGCCGGTACCGACAAACGTATTCGCCGTTTTCCGCCCGGCATCATCGAGCGCGTGAAAGAGTACGAATTGATTCTGCCCGCCGGTTCCAACTAGGCGGCATGATCCAGCACATGTGATGGCCATCACATGAGACTGGCTGCATGAATCAACCGGCGAAATCCTGCCCCGCTGGCCAACGGCGGGGTTTCGCCGGTGCGTCGTGCAGCGCGCGGTCGGCGCTCGTGCCCGGCTCCGGCAGCCGGATCGTGAAGGTCGTATGAACATGCGCCTGCGATTCGCAGGTGATCGTGCCGCCCAGCGCCTCGGCCACGCGGCGGCAGAACGTGAGACCCATGCCGGTGCCGCGCCCATGCGACTTCGTCGAATAAAACGGATCGAAAACGCGCGGCAGAATATCGGCGGGAATGCCGCAACCGTTATCGGCAAAGCGCAGCACGCAAAAGCCGGCTTCGCTCGTCGCGCTGATCTCCACACGACCCGCGTAATCGCCTGGGCGTTCCGCGCTTTCCGCGTGAATGGCGAACAGCGCGTTTTTCAGCAGATTGAACAGCACGAATACCACGAGCGAATCCGAACCCGAGAAGCTCAGTTGCGCGTCCATGGGCGCGACCTCCACCATGTCGCGCTCGCCGGGGCGAAACGGAAAACGCTCCAGCGCGGCGTTCACGCAGGAGCGCACCGGGTAGGTCTCGAAGCTGCGCCGGTCGAGCCGGTCGAGCGTGAACGAGGCAAGCGACATCTCGACCACGGTGCTCGTGCTGTCCACCTGGCGGCGGATGGAGGTGGCCAGCGACGAGAGCCGCTCGGACTGCCCCGGATACAGCCCGTCCACGCATAGCTGGTGCTGCACGGCCAGCTGGTAGCCGCGCATCAGTTCGGGCAACACGTTGCCGATTTCCTCGGCATGCATGCCGATGGCCGCGAGCGGCGTGGCGACCTCGTGCGCCACGGTGGCCGCGATGAGGTAAGGGCGCATGAGCCCATAGCGCACGATCGTGACCGCGAGTATGCCGAGACTGATGGCGATGAACACGGCGCCCGCGGGATAGAACGCGAAGCCGTAATTCACGGCGTAGTCGGTGGCGGCGAGCGCGTAGAGGCCGAGGCTCAACACGCAGAGGTCGAGCAGCGTGCGGCGGTCGTGCGCCTGCGTCTGGCGGCGCGCGGCGAACAGCAGCCAGGCGCTGCGGCACGCGAGCAGCACCGTTTGCGCCACATGCACGGGATGCAGCATGCCGGCCTTCGGATACTTGCCGAAGAAGAACGTGCCGTAGCCGTCCACGACGGCGTCGCTCGCGAGCAGCAGCACCGCGAGCAGCACGCTCAGCGCATACGAGGCAATCAGCAGCGGGCGTTCGCCACGCCGCGCGCTCACTTCGGTCACGAAGTGATAAAACGTGGTGGGCAAAAAGAGAATAAAGAAGTAGCCGACCTTGACCAGCACGCCGGAGAGTTCCGGATCGGAAGTCTGGAACAGGAAGGCCCACGTGCCTTGCCAGAAGAACGTGGTCGCGCACATCAGGGCGAACGGCACCGAAAGGCGCGTGAGGCCCTCGGTCAAGAGCACGTAGACGCCGAATCCGAGAAATAATGCGGATACGAACGCTGGCAGGATCGAATACATAGTCTGTCGCGTGGTTTCTTGTTTTACCGAGCTGGTTGGCGCAGCGCGCCCTGCAACGACACGCAAAGACACGCAAAGACACGCAACGACGCGAAGTGATGATGCCATTGCGCGCCAAAGCGCCGTCTGCCGCATGCCCGTGACCGGATTGCCCCGGCCCGGACGTCCCCGTACGGCCAAAACGACTCGACCGCCCGATTTATTCGCAGGCCGGAACCCCTCACGGCCCATGCATGGCGCATCGTAATTGCGCGCCGATCGAATCGATTTTGCCGATTATCGCCGCTAATACGGTGCAGCGGAGAAATTTTACCGTTCGCGGCGCCCTTCGATGCGCGGCGGATCAAGTGAACGTTTGCGTGCGCCGGTTCGGTGCACGTATTGCGGCCGATTTGGCAGGAAACGACGGTATGCGTCGATTGAGGACAGCGCCCGCGCGGACCAGAATGAAGCTCATCCCCACCACGACGGAGCATCATCATGAGCCCGACCCTCGCCGATGTCGCCATCCCCGACAGCAAGCTGGCCCGCGAAATCACCGAACTCGTGCGCGACACCGAGTCGCCGCTGCTGTTCCACCATTCGAGCCGCGTCTACTACTTCGGCGCGCTCACGGGCCAGCGGCGCGGCCTGAAATTCGACCGCGAACTGCTCTACGCGGGCGCGATGTTCCACGACATGGGCCTCACGCACGCTCACAGCAGCGAGCACGAACGCTTCGAAGTGGACGGCGCGAACGCCGCGCGCGACTTCCTGCGCAGCCACGGCATTTCGCAGCAGGACATCGACCTCGTGTGGACCGCCATCGCGCTGCATACGACGCCGGGTATTCCGCAGCACATGCATCCAGTGGTCGCGCTCGTGACCGCGGGCGTGGAAATGGACGTGCTCGGCATGGCCTACGACCAGTTCAGCGACGCCCAGCGCGAGGCCGTGGTGCACGCGCATCCGCGCACCGAGCACTTCAAGGAGGACATCATCCAGACCTTCTACGACGGCATCAAGCACAAGCCCGCAACGACTTTCGGCAACGTGAAGGCCGACGTGCTCGCCGACAAGGAACCGCATTTCCACGCGGGCAACTTCTGTAGCGTGATCCGCCATTCCGCGTGGCGCGGCTAGGGCGCACCGGGCAGGCGAAGATCAGACGCTCATGAGGCACTGGCCTTCGCCCGGCCCGCCTGCGCGCGTGCGATGACGATCGCGAGCGCGCCGCAACCCGCAAGCAGTGCGAACGAAAAGCCCGCCACCGCCGTCCACTGTCCGTTTTGCCAGAACCACCCGCCCCACGAGCCGAGCACGCTGGAGCCGAGGTAATACGCGAGCAGATAGAGCGAGGTGGCGTGGCCTTTTGCGCCGTCGGCGAGTTGCCCGACCCAGCCGCTCGCGACCGAATGCGTCGTGAAGAAGCCCACAGTTAGCACGACGATGCCGAGCACGACCGGCGCGAGCGTATGAAAGAGCGTGAGCGCCACGCCGATCGCCGCGATGGCGACGCCGCTGCCGAGCACCAGCGCGCGCCCCCAGCGGTCCGCGAGCGCGCCGGAGACCGACGCCGCCACGATGCCGAACAGATACGCGCAGAAGATCAAGCCGGTTTGCGTGGCGTCCAGCGCGAACGGCGGCGCGAGCAGGCGAAAGCCCGCGTAGTTGTAGATCGTCACGAACACGCCCATGGCGAGGCAGCCCGTGGCGAACACGGCGGCGAGCGTGGACGATGAAAGATGCTTGCGCCACAGCGCCACGTGATGCGCCGGACTCAGGTCCGCGCGGCGCACGAAGCGGCGCGAGGGCGGCAGCAGCAAGAGGAACACGACAGCCGCGATCACGTCGATCACGCCGATCGTCAGCATGGCCGCGCGCCATGAAACATGGTCGCTCATATAGCTCATGCCCACGCGGCCGATCATGCCGCCGAAGGCCGTGCCGCCCACGTAAAGACCCATCGCGAGGCCCAGCCCGCCCGCCTCGATTTCCTCCGCGAGATACGCCATCGCCACGGCGGGCACGCCGCCGAGCGCAAGCCCCTCCAGCGCGCGCGCGACGAGCACGCCGTGCCAGCCCGGCTCCAGCGCGGCGAGCACGTTGAAAAGCGCGGCGAGGATCATGGAGGCGAAAATCAGGCCGCGCCGGCCGAGCCGTTCCGAAAGCGCGCCCGCGCAGAGAATCGCGACGGCGAGAAAGCCCGTGGAAAGCGAGAGCGCAAGCGAGCTTTGCGCGGCGCCCACGTGGAACTCGCTCGCGAACACGGGCATGAGCGGCTGCACGCAATAGAGCAGCGAAAACGTGGAAAAGCCGGCGAGAAAGAGCGCCACGCCAATGCGGCGATAAGCGGAGGAGCCCGGCAGCACGCCTGAAGCGTCGCGCGCGGGGGCCGAAATGGGAGAGTTCATGCTGTCAACCTTGTTGGGAGCGACTGGAATGCGTCCGATTGTCCTGCTCGCAACGCTATACTGTCCAATATATGGAACCAGCCCACGCCATACATTTCAGCACTAGCATGGAACTCCGCCATCTCCGCTATTTCGCCGCCGTTGCGGCCGAACGCAATTTCACGAGAGCGGCCGAACAGCTCGGCATCGGCCAGCCGCCGCTCAGCCAGCAGATCAAGTCGCTCGAGCGCGAACTAGGTGTCGAGCTTTTCGTGCGCACGCCGCAAGGCGCCGACCTCACGCCGGCGGGCGCGGCCTTCCTCGTGGAAGCGCGGCGCGTGCTGGAGGGTGCCGAACGCGCGCAGCAGGCGGCGCAGCGCGCGGCGCGCGGCGAGTCTGGGCAAATACGCGTGGGCTTTACCGGCTCGGCTGCGTTCAACCCCGTCGTGCCCGCGCTGATCCAGCGCTACACCACCCGCTTTCCCGACGTGGCGCTGACGCTCGACGAGGCGAACACGCCGGCGTTGTTGCTCGGCCTCGTGCAAGGCCGGCTCGACGCGGTGTTCTTCCGCCCTGGCGCCACGCCGCCCGAGGGCGTGGAAGTCCACGCGCTGCCCGACGAGCCGATGAAGATCGTGCTGCCCTCCAGCCACGCGCTGGCCGCGCGGCGGCGCCTGCCGCTCAGCGCGCTCGCGCACGAGGCGTTCGTGCTCGTGCCCTCGCCCGCCGGCATCGCCATGCACGACGAAATCGTGCGCGCCTGCGCCGAGGCGGGCTTCACGCCCCGGCTCGCCCAGCCCGCGCCGCAACTCGCCTCGGTCGTGAACCTCGTGGCGGCCGGGCTCGGCGTGTCGATCGTGCCCGCCGCGATCGCGCAGGTCCAGGTGAAGGGCGTGCGCTATCTCGACGTGACCGGCGTACGCATGCGCGCGCGCCTTGCACTCGGCTGGCGCGCGGGCGAAACGGCGGCCACGGTGCGCGAGTTCGTCGCCCTCGCCTGAACGCAGCCCATTCGCGCGCCCTGTTCGCGCGGCGCGCGACGCGCCCCCGTACGCCGCGCGATGCTATCCTTTTTCGCGATGCCCGGCCCGCGCCACCGGGCCACGCCGCACCGTCATGCGCGCGCTCATCCGGTGTCCGGGGGCTTCATGCAGCACACGCCAGGCCGCACGCGGCCGCACGGCTTCTCCAGCATGGTCATGAAACGGCCGCACCTCGTGGTGACGGTGTGCTTTCTCGCCGCCATGGTGCTGGTGACGCTCGTGGGCCTGCGGCAGCTCTACAACATGACCCGCTACGACCTCCAAAGCCGCCAGCGCGACCTGGAGGTGCGCGCCGTGGGCGTGGATGCGCTGATCTCGGCGGAACGCCGGCGCCTTTTGTTCCTGCGCGACTATGCGGAGCACGTGCTCGCCTCGCCCAGCCAGCAGCGCGCGGCGCTTGGTGACCCGGCCGTGCAGGCCGCGCTGCACGCGAGCGGCCAGCCGGTATGGGAGACGCCTGGTGCATTGGACGGCCCGCCCGTGTTCGGCACCAATGCGCAAGGGCTCGCGGGACTGGAGGGCTTTCACCGCGACACCGCCACGCTCGCGGCCGACATCGCGCTCACGCGCGCGATCAGTCCGCTCGTGGCGATCAGCCAGCACGCCGACACGGTCCAGAGCACGGTTGCCTATATCTCCACCAACGGCGTGTATGTGCTCTCGCCCGAGCGCCGCGACGCACACGTGACCGACCTGCTGCGGCGCTTCAGCACCATGCCGTACTACCGTTTGCAGCTTCCCGAACACAACCCGAACCGCGAGATCGTCTGGACACCGATCTATACGGAAGAGAAGCAGACCGGGTCGATCGCCACGCTCAGCGCGCCCGTCTACGCGGACGGCCGCTTTCGCGGCGCGGTGGTGATGGACGTCGCGCCGTCTCGCCTGCTCGCGTTGCAGCTCGTTTCGGCAACCCTGCCCGAGGACAATGAGCCTACCGAATTCGGACTGCTGAACAGTAACGGCGACCTCGTCTACTTCGTCGATGGCAAAATCACCGCCCAGCGCCCGGCAAACTTCGATGCGCCACTGCTCGACCTCGCGCGCCGTTCGGCGCCCGCGTGGATGGAGCGCGAACAGGGTTATGTGCAGCACAACGGCCGCTATCTGCTCTATCAGCATGTGGGCGAATCGCACTGGATCCTGCTCACCAATACGGACGACACCGAACTCACGCTCGCCGCCGCGCGCCGCGTGTTCAGCAGCCCGCTGATCGTCGCATGGGTGGCGATCGCCGTGCTGCTCGTGGGCACGCTGCGCATCGTCACGCATATCTTCGGCCGCTACGTCGAAGCCAGCTCGCGGCTCGAAACGCTCGCGCGCAACGACCCGCTCACGGGCCTTGCGAACCGGCGGCGCTTCCTGGAGGTGTTCGGCGAAACGCTCGAACGCGCGAGCCGCGACGACAGCGCGGCGCCCGCCATGGCCATGCTGATGCTCGACATCGACTTCTTCAAGCGCGTGAACGACCGCTATGGCCACGCAGCCGGCGACCGCGTGCTGGTGATCTTCGCGGACATCCTGAGCAAGAACCTGCGCAGCGTGGACATCCCCGCGCGCGTGGGCGGCGAGGAATTCGCGGCGCTGCTGCCCGGCGCGGACCTAGCGACGGCGGCAGACGTGGCCGAGCGCATACGCCGCGCGGTGGAGACGCACGCGGCAAATGCTGCCGCACCCGGCGACGCCGCGCATCCCGACGACATCGCCTTCACGATCTCGGTGGGCGTGGCGGCCAGTCCCGCCGACTGCCCCGCCAACTACGACACGCTGATGTCGGTGGCCGACCGGCGGCTCTATGCCGCGAAGGAAGGCGGCCGCAACCGCGTCGTTGCAGAGGATTCCCGATCGATCGACCCCGCGCGCGCATGATGGCCGAAGCCCATCCATTCATGCCGCGCGCATAAATCAAACCCCGGCGGGCACTGCACTTGCTCACCCGCGCCGGACAGCGGCGCGTCGCCGGCGCGCGAAAAACGCTACCATCGGCCACGGCGATCGACAAAGGCTTCGCGTTGCGCGTCGTCTTCGTTCGCGCAGCCGGAGCGCCATCGTACGCCATGAACAGCCGCTTCACCGTCCTGACGACGTTCTGTATCGTGGCGCTCGCCGTGCTGGGCACGCTCGCGCTCGCCGTCTATGCTTCGGACGCCGTATCGGAGCGCCAGCAACGCCAGCAGGTCGACGAGTTTTCGAATCGCGCACTGCTGCGCGCGGAACTGGTGAGCTCCGAAGCCGAAACGGCATTGCGTCAGCTTGTACGCTACGACGGCACGCCGTGTTCGGACGACCACCTGAAGCAACTGCGCCAGACCGAGGAACAGTTTCGATACGTCCGCGAAGTCGGCTGGACCGATGGCGTCAAGCTGCGCTGCACCTCGGCGCGCGGTCGCGTCGACACCGCGCTGCCAGCGCCCGAATGGACCTCCGCCGCCGGCTTCACCGCCTGGCAGACCGAAACGGGCAAGCGCGGCAACGAGCGGCCCATGTTCAACGTGCGCCTGGGCGATCACGTGGTGGTGATCGACCCGCGCTTCTATCTCGACATCGTGCCGCTCGACAACACCATCGAGCTTGCCGTGCTCGAAACGCAGGACGGCACGATCATCTCGCGCTCACCAGGCGCGGACCATGAACTCTTGCGCGCGGCGCTACAGCGCAACACCAACAACGCGTACTTCGAGCGGCGCTATTACACGGTCGAGCGCTCCCACCGCTATCCGATCGCCGTGGTCGCCTACGAGCCCGAGGACCGCGTGCGCCGCAACCCGCTCGCGCAACTCAGACACGTACTCGCGCCCGCGCTCGTCGCGAGCCTGCTCGGCACCTGGTTCGTCATGCGCTGGCGGCGCAAGCTGCGTACGCCGCGCAACGCGATCCTCCAGGGCATCCGGCAGCGCCAGTTCGTGGCCTGGCTCCAGCCCATCGTTTCGCTCGAAAGCGGCCGCTGCGTCGGCGCGGAAGCGCTCGTGCGCTGGAAGCTCGAAGACGGCTCCGTGATTGCACCCGACACCTTCATTGCCATGGCCGAATCGCTCGGCCTCATCGAGCCCATTACCGACCAGGTCGTGCACTCCGTGTTCGACGGCGCCGGCTCCGTGCTGGCGCGCCGCCGTGACTTGCACGTCTCCATCAACCTGGCGGGCGAGGACCTCGTGGGCACGCGCGTGCTCGACACCTTGAAGGACTGCTTCAGAAAATACGCGGTGCGCCCCGAGCAGATCTGGTTCGAAGTCATCGAGCGCATGCTCATCGACACGGCCCGCTCCACACCCGCGCTCGCGGCGTATCGTGCGGCCGGGCACCGCATTTTCATCGATGATTTCGGCACCGGCTATTCGAGCCTTTCCTATCTCCAGGACCTGCCCGTGGACGGCATCAAGATCGACAGGTCGTTCATACGTTCGTACGCGAAGGGCGAGGAGATGAACAAGATCGTGCCGCATGTCATCGAGATGGCGCGCAGCCTCGACCTGGCGATGGTCGCCGAGGGCGTGGAAACGCGGGCGCAGGCCGATTATCTGCGCGAGCACGGCGTGCAATATGCGCAGGGCTGGCTCTATGCGAAAGCCATGCCCGCCGACGAATTCCTGCGCTACCTGGAGCGCGAGAGCGCCCGGGCACGTGAGGCGTGAGCACGACGCGCCTTCATGCAAACGGGCTCGGCGCGGGGACGTGCGCAAACGCGCCGTGCAGGTGCGCGGGCCCTTGTGCGCCGCGTGCCGCCGCGGCTTTGCTCAGCACGGCGCTGTCGTAGCCACGACCGGCAAAGCGCACGACATCGACAAGGCCGAAGCCCTGCGCGCGATAAAACGCGATCAGGTGTGCGGCGGGGAACGGCGTGTCGAGCGCGATTTGCGTATAGCCGCGCGCCGCGGCCCAATGCCCCGCGAAAGCGAGCAGCGCGCGGCCAATGCCGTGGTTCTGCCATTTCGGCTCGATGCCGAACTGATGAACCGAAGCCACGCTGCGCTGCCGATAATGTTCGCATTGCGAATCGATATCGCGGCCTTCCAGGGTGAGCGTGCCGATGATCTTGCCGTTGCAGACGGCGACGAAGCAGTCGCCGGCCAGCGCCCGTTCACGCGTGAGGCTCGCTGCCTGGTCGGCGCACGAGCAGTGCAACCCGAGCACGGCCAGCCGCGCAAACGCCCGATGCAGCAGCCGCGTGAGCGCCTCCCACGAGTCGTGGCGCGGATCGAAGCGCCGCAGCACGAGCCGGCCCATGCCGGGCTGAATGCAGTTGACCCGCTCGCCCGGGCGCTGGGGTGCACGCGAGATCGACATGGCGTCTCCACTCGTTTCGATGCACCCAGTCTAGGGTTGTGCAGCCAGGTCAACAAGAAAAAATGTCGTAAAAACCGGCGCAATCCGCGTGCATGCGGCGTTGCCCGCGCAACCGCCGCCTACGCCGCCAGGCGCTCCACGACTTCGAGCACGATGCGTCTGGCCGAGTCGAGATGCGCCGCCGTCAAGGCGCGCGCGCGACGCGCATTGCGCTCATGACACGCTTGCAGGATCGCCACGTGCTCGTCCTGAAACGAGGGCGTATCGGCCAGCAGCGTGTTCTGCAAACGCTCGTAGCGCTCCACCTGTGCGCGCAATTCGCGGATGGAGGCAAGCTGCCGGGCGTTGCCGCATGCGCCGTAGAGCAGCGCGTGAAACTCGCGGTTGAGTTCGCCCTGCTTTTGCGTGGTCGCGGCCTCGCCGAGCAGGCGATGCACGAGTTCGGCGCGCGCGAGCGTTTCCTCGTCGAGACGCTTCACGCTGCGAAAGATCGCGTCGCCTTCCAGCAGTACGCGCAGGCCATAAATCTCCTCCACGTCCTGCGCCGTGAGCGTGCGCACGACCGCGCCGCGATTGCGGAAGACCTCGACGAGCCCCTCGCGCGCGAGTTGCTGGATCGCTTCGCGCAGCGGAATGCGGCTCACCTCGAAACGCTCGGCCAGGTCGCGCTCGACAAGGCGCTCGCCGCCGCCCAGCTCGCCGCCTACGATCAGCTCGCGCAGCGCAGCGGCGACCGCGTCGGCCGTGGAGTCGAATTTTGTTTCCATGCGGGTATCGCTCAGGTCATTTCGGCATAATGGTATACCAAAATGCCACACGCTGTCATAATGCGCCGAAACGGTCGCGATCAGGTTCAATCAAACGGAGAGTGGAAATGGCGCACGGCGAACACACCTACCGCGTTTCGGTGCAATGGACGGGCAACCGCGGCACCGGCACCTCGGGCTATCGCGAGTACGGCCGCGATCACATCATTCGCGCGAACGGCAAACCGGACATTCCCGGTTCGTCGGACCCGGCCTTTCGCGGCGACGCCGCGCGCTGGAACCCCGAGGACCTGCTCGTGGCGTCGGCGTCGGCTTGCCACAAGCTCTGGTACCTGCACCTGTGCGCCGACGCGGGCATCGCGGTGCTGGCCTATGAAGACAACGCCGAAGGCACGATGGCCGATACGCCACAGCGCGGCGCTTTCACGAAGATCGTGCTGCGCCCGCGCGTGACGATCCGCGCGAGCGACGACCGCAGCGTTGCCGAGCGGCTTCATCACGCGGCGCACGAGCAGTGCTATATCGCGAATTCGGTGAATTTTCCGATCTTGTGCGAGCCGGTTATCGAACTGGCCGACTTCGAATAAGCACGCCGCACCTCACGCCGCTCCAGGCGCGCACGACGTTGAACAACGGCAGACAAGCGCCTCGTTAATTTGCTGTTACCAATCTCGCAACGCCGTTTCACCTGTGTCCTGAACCGCCTTCTACACTCCAGACCGTGCTTACCAGCAACGCACACAACGTGCAAAGGAGTGACGGAAATGAACAAGACGGTTCTCGGCGTGATATTGGGCGCGGCCGCATTTGCCGCGTCGACGGCGGCAAGCGCGCACGTGGATGTCGCTTTGGGGATTGGCGTCCCAGGCGTCGCCTACGCTCCGGTTCAACCCGCGTACGTTGCCCCTCCTCCGGCTCCGGTCGCAGTGGCCTATCGCGACAACGATGACTGGCGCGCGCGCGAGTGGCGCCAACATGAATGGCGCGAACACGAACGTCGCGAGCATCAATGGCGTGAAGGCCAGTGGCACGACCGTGGCGATTGGCGCTATTAAGCGGGTTCAACGTGTAATACGAGGCAGGTACTCATCATGAAACTGAATTATCGAATCAGCGCGCTCGTTGCGGCTGCCGCCCTGGGACTGGCCGCGACCGGACCAGCCAGTGCCGCCGGCTGCCTCAAGGGCGCAGTCGTGGGCGGCGTAGCCGGACACTATGCCGGCCACCACGCAGTCGTTGGCGCAGTCGGTGGCTGCATCGTCGGACATCACATTGCGAAGCAGCATGCGCAGGAGCGGGCCGCACAGCAGCAAGCCCTCCACGCGCACCCCTTAGCCACATGATGCCGAAAGCGCCTTGCGTTGCTGTCGATGCATCCGTTGTTCGCGACGAAGGCTTGCTGGCGCTCAGACCGTAGCAACCGCGAGACGCGGACGCACGACATGGACGAAGGCGTTGGTGCTTTTCAGCAGCCAGGCCATCTGCTCCGCTTCCCGGTCAGTGCCTTCGCCCGGTACCAACCTGCTCTCCACTGAGCCTGCAAGCGCTCGCGGCCCTCGGGTCCGAGGAATTTCGCCATGTCGAAGCCTTGTCAGAGTCGTCTTTTCGTTGCGGGGAACGCGGTCCTGCCGCGCACGGAATAACGGCAATTCTTACAAACGCTTTAACGGGCAGCCGATCGCTGCGCCGACAACCGGCTATCGCCGCCGATATACGCCTTCAGCCCGGCGGCAAGCGCCGCGAACGTCACGGCGCAGCGCGCGCTCCCGCGCAAATCTTCGTGCATGGCCAACCACGTATCCAGCGTCAGCGAGAACTCTCGCCGGAGCACCCGCACCAGCCGGGCATCTCTCGCCGCCAATGGCGCCTGGCACGCGCCGATGCCAAATCCGGCGCGTATCGCGCCCAATTGCGCAACGTCGCTGTCAGCCCGAAATGCGAAGTTGGTGCGATTGAATGCCTCGAATCTGTCCTGAAGCGAGCGAATGTACGCCGTCTCCCGGTCGAAGCCAATGATCGTGTGCCGGGGCAATTCGCTCATCGACTTAGGCACGCCATGCTGCGCGAGATAACGTTCGTGAGCGTGCAGCCCGACTTCGATCCCGCCGATGCGCTTCGCCACCAGCGCCTCCTGCACGGGGCGAAACATGCGCACCGCGATATCCGCCTCGCGGCGCAGGAGATCATCCGGCTCGTTCGACAACACGAGTTCTATCGTCAGTTCCGGATAGTCGTTGCGCAGCCCGGCCAGGATGGGCGGCAGAACCTCGACGCCGATGATCTCGCTCGTCGTCAGCCTCACTGTGCCGCGCACGCCGGAACCGTGACCGCTCGCCACCCGCCGCAACGCGGCCGTGGTCGACGCAAGGGCCACGGCGTATGGCCTCAACTCATTGGCGGCGTCGGTGGGCGAAAAGCCGTCGAACGAGCGTGTAAAGAGCGTCACGGCCAATGCCGCTTCGAGACTTTCGATGTGGCGGCCGACGGTCGGCTGCGTGAGACCCAGCGCGCGCGCGGCCCCGGAAAGCGAGCCCGTCTCCAGCACATGGAGAAAGCTCCGGTACCACTCCCAGCTCGGTTCCCTTTCGGTCATGACAGGCATGCTCCTGTGGCCACCCGTCATCCCGATCCGAACCATTCGGATCGGGACCGGAGACGGCTATACATAAATGTATAGTCGATCATCGGTTTTCAGCAATTTTTAATTGCCGGCACCGGGCGCAGAATGGCCTTCATGACAGATCACCCGCAAGGAGAACCGACATGAACGCCCTTCCCCTGAACCAGCAAGACCACGCGCTCGTGCTCGGCGCGAGCGGAGGCATTGGCGGCGAAGTCGCGCGCCAGTTGCGCGACGCCGGCTGGCAGGTGCGCGCGCTGCGGCGCGGCGGCGCGCCCGCCGCACAGGAACATTCCGCCCGCCGCGCCGACGGTATCGAATGGCTCGACGGCGACGCGCTCTCGCGCGATGACGTACTGCGCGCGGCCCAAGGGTGCGCTGTGATCGTGCACGCCGTGAACCCGCCGGGCTACAAGCGCTGGGCGCAAGTCGTGCTGCCGATGATCGACAACACGCTCGCCGCGGCGGCCAAAGTCGGCGCGACCGTCGTGCTGCCCGGCACCGTGTACAACTACGGGCCCGAGACGTTTCCGCTGTTGCGCGAAGACTCGCCGCAGCAACCGCTCACGCGCAAGGGTGCGATTCGCGTGGCACTGGAGCGGCGCATGCAAGCCGCGAGCGAGCGCGGCGTGCGCTCGATCGTGGTGCGAGCGGGGGACTTTTTCGGGCCGCGCGTGGCCAATAGCTGGTTCGCGCAGGGTCTCGTCAAGCCTGGCGTACCGGTGTGCGTCGTGCGCGAACCCGCTAGCCCCGGCGTGGGCCACGCGTGGTCGTACGTGCCCGACGTGGCGCGCACGATGCTCGAACTGATCGCGCGGCGCGACACGCTACCGCCGTTTGCGACCTACCACATGGCCGGGCACTGGGACGCCGACGGCACGCAAATCACCGAAGCCATCTGTCGCGTCGCGCGGCGTCACGGACTGGAGCCGCAACGCAAGCGCTTTTCGTGGGGGCTCGTACGCATGATGTCGCCCTTCGTGACGACGTTGCGCGAACTGATGGAGATGCGCTATTTGTGGCGCGAGCCGCTGCAACTCGTGAATGCGCGACTCGTGGCCGAACTCGGGCGCGAGCCTCATACGCCGCTCGACGAAGCCGTCGAGGCGACGCTCCTGGGACTCGACTGCCTCGGCACACGCGAGCCCATGCAGAAAGCGGCAACCGTTTCGTCGCGGCATTCAACTTGATTCGGATATCGAATCGAATTCAGATTGATCGCGACAGGCGTTTTATCATCACGGCATGACCGGACCGGAATCCGCCGGCAGATACGCCAGCGGATCCACCGGTCGTCCGTCCTCGCGCATTTCGAACTGCAACAGCGCGGATTCGCCGCCGCGCGCGCCCATTTCGGCAATGGTCGCGCCGCGTTGCACCGTTGCGCCCTCCGCCACGGTAAGACGACTGTTGTTGCCGTAGGCGGTCACGAAATGATTGTCGTGCTTCACGATGACCATCAGGCCGAACTGCTTGAGCTTGTTACCGGCATAGACAACCCGCCCGCCATCCACGGCCTTGACCGGCGCGCCCAGGCGACCGGCGATTTCGATGCCGCGAGAGCCCTGCGTGCCGAATTCCTGCACCACTGTGCCGCTCGCCGGCCAGACAAAACGGTTCGCGGGCGCGTGGGCCGCGAATTGAGGCGCATGAGGCACGCTCGCCACGCCCGAGGGCGGCCCCACACGCAGCATTTGCCCCGCGCTCACCGTCGCGGCCGCGCCCAAGCCGTTCCATTGCACAAGCTCGCTGCGCTGGCGTCCGAACGAGGCCGCGATCGTGTCGAGGGAATCGCCGGGCTGCACACAGTAGTAACCGGCGGACGCACTCACGCAGGCGTTGACGGTGAAGTTGGGCATGTCGAATGGCGATCGGGTGGCGCAACCGGAAAGCAAGGCCAGCGTGAAGCACGCGCCCATGCCAAGGGCGCGCCATCCCCACGAGCGAAAGCCGGTTTGGGTGCAACGTTGTTTCATGGCGAATCTCCGCGGATGCTGAATGGAACTCTGGCCAGCCTGCCGACTGGCATCCGCTTAACGCGAGCCGTGCCCCCGCGTTGACCGCCTGTAATGACCCACGACAAACCTTTGACTGCACCCCATCAAACCTTGCGCAAAAGCCTAAACAATAAGGAAACCGAAGGTAGGGGAATGCCGAAAGAACGCTATTTGAACGTTAAATATCGGAAAAAAAAGAAGCCCGCGGCCGTGCCAGAACGCGCGGCCGCGGGCTCCCCAGACGTCATGTCAATGCGAATGACTCGGCACGTCCGCCCCGCGACACCCCACCAGAAAGTCGAAATCGCAACCCTCGTCGGCCTGGAGCACGTGCTCGACGTAGAGCTTGCGGTAGCCGCTGCGATCGGCGGGTATCGGATGCTGATTCGCGGCCCATTCGTCCAGCCGCGCGACGATGGCTTCGTCGCTGATATCCACGCGCAACGTGCCCTTCTCGCAGTCGAGTTCGATCCAGTCGCCATCGCGCACGATCGCGAGCGGCCCGCCCGCGCGCGCCTCGGGGGCCACGTGCAGCACCACCGTGCCATAGGCGGTGCCGCTCATGCGCGCGTCCGACACGCGCACCATGTCGGTCACGCCTTGCGCGAGCAGTTTAGGCGGCAGGCCCATGTTGCCCACCTCGGCCATGCCCGGATACCCCTTCGGGCCACAGTTCTTCATCACGAGCACGGAGTCCGCCGTAACATTGAGATCGGGGTCGCCGATGCGCGCCTTGTAGTCGTCGAAGTTCTCGAACACCACGGCCGGACCGCGATGCTTGAGCAGCCTTTGCGTGGCTGCCGAAGGCTTGAGCACCGCGCCGTTGGGCGCGAGATTGCCGCGCAGCACGCACAGCGCGCCGTCCTTCACGAGCGGATTGTCGAGCGGACGGATCACCTCGGCGTTATGAATGGGCGCTTCGCGCACGTTCTCCCAGAGCGTCTTGCCATTGGCCGTGAGCGCGTCGGGATGCGGCAGCAGGTTCGCTTCGCCCAGGCGCCGCAGCACGGCGGGCAGGCCGCCCGCGTAATAGAACTCCTCCATCAGGAAGCGCCCCGAAGGCTGGAGGTCGACGATGGTCGGCGTGCCGCGTCCAATGCGCGTCCAGTCGTCGAGTTCGAGCGGCACGCCTATGCGCCCCGCGATCGCCTTGAGGTGGATCGCCGCGTTGGTCGAACCGCCGATCGCCGCGTTCGTGCGGATCGCGTTTTCGAATGCCGCGCGCGTGAGCAGTTTCGACAACCGCAGGTCTTCGAGCGCCATCTCCACGATGCGCATGCCCGACAGATGCGCGAGCACGTAGCGGCGCGAGTCCACGGCGGGAATCGCCGCATTGTGCGGGAGCGTCACGCCAAGCGCCTCGGCCATGCAAGCCATGGTCGAAGCGGTGCCCATGGTGTTGCAGGTGCCCGCCGAGCGCGACATGCCCGCCTCCGCCGACATGAACTCGTGTATCGAGATCTTGCCCGCTTTCACCTGCTCGCTCAGTTGCCACACCACCGTGCCCGAGCCGATATCTCGCCCTTCGTGCTTGCCGTTGAGCATCGGGCCGCCCGTCACGGCGATGGCGGGCACATCGCAACTGGCCGCGCCCATCAACAGCGCGGGCGTGGTCTTGTCGCAGCCCACGAGCAGCACGACCGCATCCACGGGATTACCTCGTATGGATTCCTCAACATCCATCGAAGCGAGGTTGCGCGTGAACATGGCCGTGGGACGCAGGTTCGATTCGCCGTTCGAAAACACGGGAAACTCGACCGGAAAACCGCCCGCCTCGTATACGCCGCGCTTGACGTGTTCGGCGAGCTTGCGAAAATGCGCGTTGCAGGGCGTGAGCTCCGACCACGTATTGCAAATGCCGATAATCGGCTTGCCGGCAAACTCGTGATCGGGAATGCCCTGATTCTTCATCCAGCTCCGATACATGAAGCCGTTTTTGTCCGTGGTGCCGAACCACGCGGCCGAGCGAAGCTTGGGCTTACGGGTGTTCATGGCTTTGCCCACTTAGTGAGAAAGTCCAATAAATAGCATGACTATATGAGTCTGGATGATCGGGAAAACGCTAATCGATACGGCTCGAAGGGTTGCATATAGTTTGTCTATTGTGGTCAGCAGGCGAGCGATCGAAGGCAAACCGAAAGGCGCGCCGGAGGTCTGGGATGGCGCGAAATTTCTCGTGATACTGTCCGGCCGTGATGGACGCGGGTGTAGCGCCATGAATTAAAGAAATACAACGATCAGGCTACATCGGAGACACGCATGAAACTGGCAACACGCATGGTAAGCGGAATCGTCGCTGCGGCGGCCGCTTTTTCATTGGCGGCGGGCGTCGCCCACGCCGAAGACAAGCAGATCACGTTGGGCTTCGCCCAGGTCGGCGCGGAAAGCGCCTGGCGCACGGCAAACACGGTATCGGTCAAGGCGGCCGCCAAGGACGCCGGCATCAACCTCAAGTTCTCTGACGCCCAGCAAAAGCAGGAAAACCAGATCAAGGCGATCCGCTCATATATCGCGCAAAAGGTGGACGTGATTGCATTCTCGCCCGTGGTGGAATCGGGCTGGGAGCCGGTGCTCCAGGAAGCCAAGCGCGCCAAGATTCCCGTGATTCTCACGGACCGCAATATCGACGTGAAGGACCAGTCGCTCTACGTGACGATGATCGGCTCGGACTTCATGGAAGAAGGCCGCCGCGCGGGCAAGTGGCTTGAAGACCACTACAAGAGCAACCCCGGCCCGATCAATATCGTCGAGTTGCAAGGCACCGTGGGCTCCGCGCCGGCCAATGACCGTCACTCGGGCCTCATGGAAGTGATCAAGAACGATCCGAAGTTCAAGATCATTGCGTCGCAAAGCGGCGACTTCACGCTGGCCGGCGGCAAGCAGGTCATGGAAGCGTTCGCGAAGACGTATGGAAACAAGATCAACGTGGTCTACGCGCATAACGACGACATGGCGCTCGGCGCGATCCAGGCCATGGAAGAAGCGGGCATGAAGCCGGGCAAGGATATCAGCGTGGTGTCGTTCGACGCCACCAAGGGCGGCTTCGAAGCGATGATTGCGGGCAAGATGAATGTCGATGTGGAGTGCAGCCCGCTGCTCGGGCCGCAGCTCATGAGCGCCGTGAAGGACGTCGTGGCGGGCAAGCAGTTGCCCAAGCGCATCGTGACGAACGAAACGGTGTTCCCGATGGACGTGGCGGCGCAGGTGCTGCCGTCGCGCAAGTACTAAACTCGCTGCAAGCGGCGCGGCCTGCTTCGTAGCCCTGATCGATTCAGAGGGCTGACGGGGCGCGCCGCGCGCTCTGGCCTCTTATACGGTTGCCCATGAGCGTTTCCCCGATACTCGAAACCGTCGGTCTTACCCGAACCTTCCCCGGCGTGCGCGCGCTCGACCGGGTCAATTTTCGTCTGTTTCCCGGCGAGATTCACACGCTGATGGGGCAGAACGGCGCCGGCAAGTCCACGCTCATCAACGTGCTGACCGGCGTGCACCAGCCCGAGGCCGGCGAGATCCGCGTCGCGGGCGAACCCGTGCACTTCGCGACGCCGCAGATGGCGGAGGCCGCCGGCATCCAGACGCTCTATCAGGAAGTCAATCTCTGCCCGAATCTTTCGGTGGCGGAGAACATCTTCGCGGGCCGCCAGCCGCGCAAACGCGGTCTCGGCCTGATCGACTGGAAAGCGATTCACCGCCGCGCCGAAGCCGCGCTCGCTGAACTGAACCTCTCGCTCGACGTCACGCAATCGCTCGACACCTACCCGATCGCCATGCAGCAGATGGTGGCGATTGCGCGCGCCGTGTCCGTCGATGCGCGCATTCTGATTCTCGACGAACCGACCTCCAGCCTCGACGAAGGCGAAGTCGCGCGTCTTTTCGACGTGCTGCGCAAGCTGAAAGCGTCGGGCATCGCGATTCTCTTCGTCACGCATTTCCTGGAGCAGACCTACGCGATTTCCGATCGCATCACGGTCATGCGCAATGGCGAGCGCGAAGGCGAATATCTCGCGTCCGAATTGCCGGTGCAAACGCTGGTCGCCAAAATGGTGGGCTTGCAGAACGCGGGAGAAAGACTCACGCAAGCGGAAGCCGCGCACGGCGAAACCGCTACTGCTGACACCGAGCCTTATCTCGCCGCGCAAGGCGTGGCGCGTCGCGGCGTGCTCAATCCGCTCGACCTCGAAGTGCAGCCGGGCCAGATTCTCGGCCTCGCCGGTTTGCTTGGCTCGGGCCGCACGGAAACCGCGCGCCTCCTGTTCGGTGCGGACAAAGCCGACGCGGGCACGGTTCACATCAATGGCCGGGCCGTGAAGCTGACGTCGCCACGCGACGCCGTGCGCCACGGCATGGCGTATTGCCCCGAGGACCGCAAGAAGGAAGGCATCGTCGCGGATCTGTCGATACGCGAGAACATCGTGCTCGCGCTCCAGGCGCAACTGGGCTGGTGGCGCATGATCCGCCGCTCGCGTCAGCGCGAACTGGCCAACGAATATATCGAGCAACTCGGCATCAAGGCGCGCGACGCGGAGCAGCCCATCGGCCTGCTCTCGGGCGGCAACCAGCAGAAGGTGCTGCTCGCGCGCTGGCTCGCGACCAAGCCGCGCCTGTTGATCCTCGACGAGCCCACGCGCGGCATCGACGTGGCGGCCAAGTTCGAGATCATGGACCGCGTGCGCGCGCTTTGCGCCAAAGGCCTCGGCATTCTGTTCATTTCGTCGGAGATCAGCGAAGTGGTGCGCGTGAGCGACCGCATCGCCGTGCTGCGCGACCGCCGCAAGGTGGCCGAGCTTTCGGGCGCGGCGCGCTCCGAACACGAAGTCTACGACCTCATTGCCGGAGACCGCCGATGACGCGCCCCGCTCTTCCCGTGTGGCTTTCGCTCGTCATCCGGCATCCGCTGGTGTGGCCTGCCGTCACGCTGATCGCGCTGTTCGTCGTGGATGTCGCGCATCGCGGCAACTTTCTCTCCATCACGATGCTGGGCGGTCATCTGTTCGGCGCGCCGGTCGACATTCTCATGCGCGCCGCGCCGCTCGTCGTGGTGTCGCTCGGCATGACGCTCGTGATCGCCACGCGCGGCATCGACATTTCGGTGGGCGCGGTGGTGGCGATCGCGGGCGCGGCGGCGGCCACCGTGCTCGCCGCCGACCCTTCGCGCGTGGGCCTGGCATTCGGCGCGGCGCTCGCCGTGGGCCTGCTCGCGGGTATCTGGAATGGCCTCCTCGTGGCTTTCGTGGGCATGCAGCCGATCATCGCCACGCTCATTCTGATGGTGGCGGGGCGCGGCGTGGCGCAGTTGCTCACGGGCGGGCAGATCATCCCCATCGGCGCGCCGGGCTATCTCTTTGCGGGCGGCGGCTATTTCGCGCTCATCCCGTGCGCGGTGTGGATCGCGATCGCCGTCACCTTGCTCACCGCGCTGATCGTCAATCGCACGGCGCTCGGTCTGTTCATTCGCTCGATCGGCGTGAATCCCGTGGCCGCGCGCCTGGCCGGACTTTCGTCGCAGGCGGTGGTGTTCGGCGCTTACGCGTTTTGCGGCGTGACCGCCGCCATCGCGGGCATTCTCATCAGCTCGAACGTGCGCAGCGCGGACGGCAACAACGCAGGCCTGCTGCTGGAACTCGACGCCATTCTCGCCGTGACGCTGGGCGGCACTTCGCTGCTGGGCGGGCGCTTCAGTCTTGCGGGCACGGTGCTCGGCGCGCTCATCATCCAGACGCTCACTTACACCACCTATTCGATCGGCGTGCCGCCCGAGGCCACGCTCGTCGTGAAGGCCGTGGTCGTGCTGCTCGTGTGCCTGATCCAGTCGCCCGCCGCGCGCACCTTCGCGTTCCAGCAACTCAAGCGTCTTGCGCTCGCACGCCGTGCGCGCGCCTGAACCGCCAGCCCACCCATACGGGGGAAGCCAAGGATGAACCGCCCTGCCCTGTCCTTATCGGACACACTCGCGAACACGCTCGCCGCGTGCCGGCGCGGCGCCATTCGCATCGTCGATCCGCGCGTGCTGCCCATTGTCGTGACCGTCGTGTTGTTCGCCGTGCTGTTCAGCTTCGGTTCGGTCATGTACACGGGGTTCTTCTCGCTCCAGGTGGCCTTCGGGCTGCTCGTGGACAACGCGTTCCTGCTGATCGTCGCCATCGGCATGACCTTCGTGATCATCTCGGGCGGCATCGATCTTTCGGTGGGCGCGGTCGTTGCGCTCACCACCATCCTGTGCGCCGTGGGCACCGAGAAGCTGCATTGGCCCGTGGCCGTGGTCGTGCCGCTCGTCCTGCTGTGCGGCGCGCTCTATGGCGCGGGCATGGGCGCGCTGATCCACTTCTTCCGCTTGCAGCCGTTCATCATCACGCTCGCGGGCATGTTCCTCGCGCGCGGCACCTGCTTTCTCATCACCACCCAATCCATTCAGATCAACGATCCCGGCTTTCACGCGCTGTCCGAATTCAGCATACCGGTGGGCAGCGGCTCGCTCACCACGGGCTCGCTCACGGCCATCGCCATGCTGATCGCGGGCATCGTGATCGCGCACTTCACGCGATTCGGGCGCAACGTCTATGCGATCGGCGGCAACGAGCGCTCCGCGCTGCTCATGGGTCTGCCGGTGGCGCGCACCAAGATCGGCGTCTACGCGCTCTCGGGCTTTTGCTCGGCGCTGGGCGGCGTGGTGTTTACGCTCTACGTGCTGTCGGGCTACGGCTTGCAGGCACAAGGCATGGAGCTGGACGCCATTGCCGCGACCGTGATCGGCGGCACGCTGCTCACGGGCGGCGTGGGCTATGTGATCGGCTCGGTGTTCGGCGTGGGCATCCTCGGCACGATCCAGACGCTCATCACCTTCGACGGCACGCTCAGCTCGTGGTGGACGCGCATCGTGATCGGCGCGCTGCTCTGCGCGTTCTGCCTCATGCAGCGCGCAACCGAGCGCCATGCGGCGCGCCGCAAGTCCACCGGCAGCGGGCGCGGCGCACCGCGCGCGGCACGCCCGGGCACGCAGGCGGCCGCGCCGATGGACCAGGCAAAGCTCGCCTCGCCGCCGCCGCGCATGCACGGCGCGAAGGGCGCATAAGCGTTACGGGTATACATGGATTAGGAGGCCTCATCACGCTGCACTAAGCTTTTTGCGGTACCGTCGGCGCCGGGCGAACGCGCGTTCGCTGCGGTCGCCCTCGTCACGCGACTGTTTGCCAACGATTGCAGCGCGCACGCGACCCCCCGGTACTGTCCAGCATCTGCACGCTTTTCGACGAAAAGTCGACGATATCGACCACGAAGACAAGACCGGAGGAAGACATGGCGCAGGATCGGGATGACGCAAAAGACGGCAAGAGCTTGATCGACACGGGCCGGCGCGGCCTGATGCAGGGTGCGGGGTTGGGCGCGGCGCTGTCGCTGCTCGGCGCGGTGGGCGGCGGCGGATTGATCTCCACGGCGCAGGCGGCCGAAGCGGGATTCCCCTCGCACAAGAAGTGGAAAATCGTGTTCGTGAACCACGTCACCACGAATCCGTTCTTCGTGCCGACGCAATACGGCATTCAGGACGCCTGCTCGCTGCTGAACATGGACTACCAGTGGACCGGCTCGGCCACCTCCGACGCGGGCGAAATGGTGCGCGCCGTGAACTCGGCGATCGCCGCGAAGGCCGACGCGATCGCGGTGCCGATCGTCGACCCCACCGCTTTCGACAAGCCCATTCAGGCGGCGCTCGACGCGGGCATTCCGGTGTTCGCCTATAACGCCGACGCGCCGCGCGGCAAGAAGAATCCGCGCCTCGCCTATATCGGCCAGGACCTGTATCTCTCGGGCTACCAGATGGGCGAGCGCATCGTGAGCCTGATCGACAGCGGCATGGTGGCGCTTTTCATCGCCACGCCCGGCCAGCTCAATATCCAGCCGCGCCTGGACGGCGCGAGCGACGCCATCAAGAAGTCCGGCAAGAAGATCGACATCCAGACCGTGGCCACGGGCGCGACCGTCAACGAGGAGCTTTCGAAGATCAAGTCGTTCTATCTCGGCCACCAGGACGTGAAAGGCATGTTCGCCGTGGATGCGGGCAGCACCCAGGGCGTCGCCCAGGTGATGAAGGAGTCGAACCTGCCCGCCAAGGGCGTGCACGGCGGCGGCTTCGACCTGCTGCCCACCACGGTCCAGCTCATTCACGAAGGCTTCCTTGACTTCACGATCGACCAGCAGCCGTACGTGCAAGGCTTCTATACGGTCATGCAGGCGTTCGTCACGCTCGCTTCGGGCGGTCTGGTCGGCCCGGCCGATACCAACACGGGCCTGAAGTTCGTGACGAAGGACACGGTGGAGCCGTACCTCAATACGTCGACGCGCTTTGAAGGCAAGACCACCAAGCCGCAAATCGTGCCGATGAGCGGTGGAATCAAGTCATGACCAACTGCGCCTGAATGAACTCCGTGAACGAAACCGGCAAGGCTGAAGTCTCCGCGCGGGCGGCTGCCCGCCCGCGCGGGCAATGGCTCTCCGCGTGGGCGCCCGAGCTGCGCATTCTGCTCGTGGCGGTACTGCTCGCGGCGTACTTCGAATTTTCCAACCGCGACTTCCTGCTCACCAACGCGAGTCTCGTCAACCTCTCGCAGTTCATCGCGCCGGTGGCGATCATCGCGTTCGGCGAAATCATGCTGATGATCGGCGGCGACATCGATCTGTCGGCGGGCATGGTGTTCGCCTTCGCGCCGTTCATGATGGTGTTCGCCAACGACGCGGGCGCGCCCATGTGGCTCGCCGTGATCGCGGGGCTCGTGGCGGCCGCGATCGTGGGCTTCGTGAACGGGGCCGTGACCGTGTGGCTGCGCCTGCCCTCGTTCGTCACGACGCTCGGCACGCTCTTTCTCATCAACGGCATCACGCTCACGGTCTCGCGCGGCACGCCGGTGCAAACGCCCGGCTCGCCCGAGTTCGCGGCTTTCATGGGCGCCTGGGGCTATAGCGAGATTCTCTGGACCGTGGTGATCGCGTTCGCCATGCACGTGCTGCTGCGGCACACGCGCTGGGGCTTGCATACGCAGGCGGCGGGCGCGAATCCGGTAGGCGCGAGCGAGGCCGGCATTCACGTGAACCGGCTGCGTCTCGGCAACTTCATCATCGCCGCCGTGCTCGCGGGCTTCACGGGCATTCTGGAAGGCTTTCGCATCACCTCGATCGACCCGCAAGCGGGCGGCAACCAGATCATGTTCCTCGCCGTGGCTTCGGCCGTGATCGGCGGCACACCGCTCACGGGCGGCTCGGGCACGATCGTGGGCGGCCTGATCGGCGCGGCCGTGCTCGGCATTCTCAACGACGGCTTCACGCTCATCGGCATCAACGCGTTCACCTTCAACATCATCCTGGGCGCCGCGATTCTCGCCGCCATGGTCTTCAATATTCACGTTGGGCGGCTGCGCCGCAAGGCAGGCCGATGATGGACGAACCGCAAGGCGCCCTGGGCGGCGCAACCGCTGCCGCCGACGCCCCGCTCGCGCTGCGCGGCGACAAGCTGGTCAAGCGCTTCGGCGCGGTCACGGCGCTCGACGGGGTTTCGCTCACGCTCGGGCGCGGCGAGATTCTCGGCATCCTGGGCGACAACGGCGCGGGCAAGTCCACGCTCGTGAAGATCCTCACGGGCTTTCACCAGCAGACGGGCGGCACGCTACAGATAGACGGCAACGACACGCTGCTGCGTTCGGTCGATCATGCGCGCTCGCTCGGCATCGAATGCGTTTATCAGGACCTCGCGCTCGCGAACTCGCTCTCGATCTATCACAACATGTTCCTGAACCGCGAGATCGTGCGGCGCGGGCCATTCAAGCTGCTAGACCACAAGCAAATGCGCGAGCGCGCCGCCCAGCTTCTCGACGACATCGGCGTGCACGTGCCTTCGGTGGATCTGCCCGTGGAGCGGCTTTCGGGCGGGCAGCGCCAGGCCATCGCCGTGGCACGCGCGGTGCATTCGAACGCCAGGATACTCTTGCTCGACGAACCGCTCGCCGCCATGGGCGCGCGCGAAGCCGGCCTGATTATCGATCTCGTCATGCGCTTGAAGGAAAAGGGCGGGCTATCGATTATCATGATCATGCACAACTATGCGCAGACGCTCGACATTGCGGATCGCATCATGTTGATGCAGCGAGGCCGCGTGACATACGAGCAGCACAGCGCCAACACATCGGTGGCTGAGCTGATGGACATCGTGCGGCGGGAATACCGGGCAATGCGCGCCACCAGCGCGAACTGAGCCCACTACAGGGGGGACGCTCTGACCGGGTTGCCTCCGGCCGGACCATCATGGATTACCGTAATCTAGAGAAACGCAAGAGCATGCACGCGCGCATCGTGCAGGAGCTCGGCATGCAGATCGTGAGCGGCGCGCTCGCGCCGGGGCAACGCCTGCCCGCCGAGCCCACGCTGTGCGAAGCCTACGGCGTGAGCCGCCCCGTGCTGCGCGAGGCCACGCGGGTGCTCGTCGCCAAGGGCCTCGTCGTGTCGAAGCCGCGCGTGGGCAGTGTGGTGCGCCCTCGCGAAGAATGGCACATGCTCGACCCTGACGTCCTGTACTGGACCGTCAACAGCATTCCCGAAGGCGAATTTTTCCGCGCGCTCATGACCGTGCGGCAGATCATCGAACCCGCCGCCGCCGCGCTCGCGGCGATTTCCGCGAGCGACGAGGACCGCGCACGCATTGCGGCCGCGTTTGCGCGCATGGAACAGGCCAGGACGGCCGCCGACCTGCTCGAGCCCGATCTGGAATTCCACCGCGCGATCATGGCCGCCACGCACAACGACATGCTCGCGTATATCGGCAACATGCTTTCGCTCGCGCTTTCCGAGTCGATCAAGCTCACGAGCCGCCATCCCAACACGCACGCGCTCTCGTTGCCGCGCCACAAGGCGATTCTCACGGCGATCGAGCATCGCGACGCGCTGGCGGCGCGCCAGGCGAGCGTGGTGCAGCTCGACAACGCGCGGGCCGACGCGAATTCCATTCTTGGCGGAGCGGCGCTGGAAACTTGAGGCACGCGGAGTTGCGTGGGATTGCGCAGGATTGCACGGGGTCACGCATTCTCGCAGATGGCCTGAAATCGCCGCGCCGCGATTTCCTTCACCCCGTTATTCACCAGCGCGCCGATGAATTCCTCGGCGCTCCAGTGGTCGCGGTAGCGTGCGTACATCGACTTCAGACAGGCGAATTTGCCCTGCTGCCAAAAGGCCACCAGGAGAAACAGCGTCTCGTTCGAGGCGAATGTCCGGATGTCGATTTCACGCAGGATGTTCATGAGCACGGTGTCGTCGACGTGCCGCCACATGTTGAACACGGCGTGAAATCCGAACGTCGGCCTGGCGGGGGGATCGCCCTCGTACGAGAAGCGCGCCGCCACGTCGACGGGGGCAAAACGAATGCCGTACTCCGCTTCGAGCGTTGGGCGCCAGGTCCGGCAGATCAGATCGTCTTCGACAGGGCTCTCGGGAATCGCGAAGCGCTCGTCCGCGAACGCGCGCAGCAAGCGCATGGAGCGCAGCGAAAAGCCGCCGTTGCCGACCGACATGCCGTCGTTGCGGTGCGGCCAATGCGCGCCGATATAGTCGTACTCAAGGAACCGGTCGCTCCAGCGCGACCCGTCCACCACGTAGCCGTCCCATTGCACGACCAGCAGCCAGGGCGTGGTGATATGTTGCGCAAGCTGCTTGAGCAAAAAGGTGGAGTAGGCCTCGCGGGAGCGCAGGCGGTCGATGGTCACGATGCGCGCTTGCGTCGGCACGCTGTCGTCCGTGAAGAGGATGGCGTCGCCGAAGGCGCATTGCGCCATCGAGAGGTCGAGCGCGCGGGCGGCGAGCCCCGCGTTGATCGTATCGACCGCGCACAGCGTCACATTGCGCAATTCCACCGGCGGGTTCGCATTTGTCTGCATCGGACGGGTTCCCTGGAGCGTAAAGCTGTGGCTTACGGCAGCCTGAAATACTAGCCCCGCCGCCGGCTCCAGGAAACGCTGCGCCGACAGATCAACCTTCCGGAATTGTGAAGTCTTGCCCGAGGTTGAAGTCGATCAAAGCCGCCCGCTCACACCGCCCGCTTGCTGCGACGGAACTGGTCGAACAGCACCGCCAGCAACAGAATGCCGCCGCGAATCAGGTACTGGTAGAACGTCGGCACGTTCATGAGGCTCATGGCGTCCTGCACCGCGCCCATGATGAGCACGCCCACCAGCACGCCCGAGATCGTCGCGACGCCGCCCGTGAGCGACACGCCGCCCAGCACACAGGCCGAAATCACGCCAAGCTCAAGCCCCACCGAAGTTTTCGGGTCGCCCAGGCTCATGCGCGAGGCCAGCATCACGCCCGCAAAGCCCGTAATGAGCCCTTGCAGCACGAACACCGTGATCTTGATGCGCGTGACGGGCAGGCCCGCAAGCCGCGCCGCTTCGCTGTTGCCGCCCACGGCGAGCACATTCTTGCCGAACACGGTCTTCTTGAGCAGGAACCCGAACACCACGAACCCGATGATGTTGCTCCAGATCGGGAACGAAATACCGAGGAACGAGCCGCCGCCCAGGTCGAAGAAGCGTTCCTCCGAGATCATCACCGCGTCGCCGTTCGAGGTGAGGAACGCGAGGCCGCGCACCGCTTCCATCATTGCCAGCGTGGCGATCAGCGAGTTGATCTTGAAGCGCGCGATCAGCACGCCGTTCACGAGGCCCACCGCCCCGCCCGCGAGCACGCCCGCGGCAATGCCGAGCAGCACGCTATGCGACTGCGTGATGACCGTGGACGCCACCACGCCCGAGAACGCCACGATCGAGGCGACCGAAAGATCGACCTCGCCGAGCGCGAGCACGAACATCATCGTGACGGCAATCGAGCCGATCAGCGTGACGGAGAGCAGCAGGCCCTGGATGTTGCGGGTCGTGAGGAAGTCGGGGACCGTGGCGGATAGCACCGCGAACAGCACCACGAACACCACCACGATGCCCGATTTGTTGATCATGTCCCACGCCCGCGCGCGCTGCGGGGTAAGCGGCGCGGCGGCTTCGTTGACGGTAGGCGTGCCCTGTGGCTGCATGGCTTCACTCATTTCTGGTTCATCGTTTCGGATCGGTCGCGCAACGTCGCTTGAATACGCTTCGTGCGAAACCGGCAAGGCAAAAAGCGTCCGCGTTAGCGCGGCAGCGCCATCTTGATCAATTCGTCGGGCGAGGCCTCGGCTTTCGGCAGGCTGCCCGCAATGCGCCCTTCGCGCATGACGATGATGCGGTCGGATACGCCGATCACTTCGGCGAGATCGCTCGACACCATGATCACGGTCTTGCCCGCTTCCGCGAGCTCGTAGAGCAGGTTGTAGATCTCGGCGCGCGCGCCCACGTCGATACCGCGCGTGGGCTCGTCCATCAGGAACACCTCGATGCGTTCGGCCAGCCAGCGCGACAAAATCACCTTCTGCTGGTTGCCGCCCGAGAGCGTGCCGATGGCCGTGTCGCCGTTGCGCGTCTTGATCGCGAGCTTCTTGATGTAGTCCTGCGCGAGGTCGCGCTCGCGCCGCGCGTCGAGCAGGAAGCGCGCGGGGCTGAAGTGGCGGCGCGCGCTGATGTTGAGGTTGTCGGCCACCGAGGCGATCGCGACGATGCCCTCCTGCTTGCGGTCCTCGGGGCATAACGCCAGGCCCGCGCGCACGGCGTCGCGCGGACTCGCGAAATTCACGCGCTTGCCGTCGAGTTCGACGTGACCGGCCGTGGCGCGCGTCGCGCCGTAAATCAGCTTCATGAGTTCCGAGCGCCCCGCGCCCACGAGGCCGAAGAAGCCGACGATCTCGCCGCGCCGCGCCGCGAACGACACCGGTTCGACAAGACCGGGCCCGAGCAGCCCCTTCGCCTCGATCAACACCTCGCCCGCTTCGCGCGGACGATAGCCGTACACGTCCTCGATCGAGCGGCCCACCATCGCGGCGATCAGGCGATTGCGGTCGAGGTCGGCCACCGAGTCGAAGGTTTCGATGCGCTTGCCGTCACGGAACACCGTCACGCGGTCGCACAGCTCATAGACTTCGTCCATGCGGTGCGTCACGTAGATGATCGCGCGGCCATCGGCGCGCAGCGCGTTGATGATGCGAAAGAGGTTCTCCGTCTCGCGCGCCGAGAGCGAACTGGTCGGTTCGTCGAAAGCGATCACGCGCGCGTCGCGCATGAGCGCCTTGCCGATCTCGATCATCTGACGCTGGCCGATCGAGAGATTCTTCACCGGCATGCGCGGATCGATGCGCTCGCCAAGGCGCTTGAGTTCATCCATCGCGCGCTGGACGAGCGTGCCTTCGTCGAGCACACCGAAGCGGTTGGGCAACTGCCCGAGCATCAGGTTTTCCGCCACCGTCAGCTCGGGCACGAGATGCAGTTCCTGATAGATGATCGCGATACCCGCTTCGAGCGCCGCCTTCGTGGTCGTGAAGCGATGCTCCACGCCACCCAGCTTGAGCGTGCCTTCCTGCGGCTGGTTCACGCCCGAGAGCACCTTGAGCAGCGTGGATTTCCCCGCGCCGTTCTCGCCCATCAAGCCATGCACCTCGCCGGCACGCACTTCCAGCGCCACGCGGTCGAGCGCACGCACGCCCGGAAAGCTCACGGTAATGCCGTCGAGCTCCAGATACGCGCGTTTCCCCTGTTGAGCGCTCGCCTTTACGTGTGCCCCTGTGCCCGCGTCCATCATGGTTTCAGTCATTGCATCCCTGCCCTTTCCTGTGCGCTTTTACGCAGTCCTTAGATACCCAGCTCGCTGCGCACGGCCGTCCAGTTCTCGCGCGTCATCAGCTTGCCCGTGGTCTGCGTGTCGGCGGCGGGTTGCTTGCCGTTGCGGATCCAGTCGACGAGATTCTCGGCACTTTCCTTGCCGTGGTTCGTCGAGCTCACGGCGATCGTGCCGTAGAAGCCCGTGGGCTGCTTCTTCTGGAACTCGGCGAACGCTTCGCCCGCGCCGTTGATGCCCACGCCGATCACGTCGGCCGAAGGAATATGCAGTTGCTCGGTCGCGCGCACGGCGCCCAGCACGCTTTCTTCGTTGAGCGCGAACACCACCCACTTCTTGATGTTCGGGTGTTGGGCCAGCACCGGCGAAGCCGCGTTGAAGCCGCCTTCGTCGTCGGTGGTCTTTTGCGGGGCGTCGAAGATGTTTTCCTTCTTGAAGCCGCCGGCCAGCAGCGACTGCGTCGCGCCGTCCGTGCGCAGCTTCGCCGTGGGCAGCTCATAGTCGGTAATGCGCAGCGCGCCCACTTCTTCCGGCTTCCAGCCGCGACGCTTCATTTCGTCGCTGATCGCCTGACCCACCTGATTGCCGATCTTGAACGCCGACATGCCCAGGTGCGGCACGCTGCCGAGCGGCTTGCCCGACGAGTCCACGAGCTGGTCGTCCACCGTCACGAACTTCATGTTGTAGCGCTTCGCGCGCGCCTGAATCGCCGGTCCGAGACGCACGTCGGGCGCGCAGATCACGAAGCCCTGTGCGCCTTGCGCGCCGAGGTTGTCGATGGCGGCGAGCACCTTCTCGCCGTCCGGCGTGCCGATGTTCACCACCGAGAAGTTCTCCTTCTGGCCCAGCGCCGTGGCGGCCTTCTGCTCGTTGATGAACCATGCCTGCTCCGGCATCTTCACGAGGAAGCCGATCTTCACGGGCGAGTCGGCGTGCGCCGCCACGTTCATGCCGAGCGGGGCGATGCACATCGCCGCGAATGCGGCACGAAGGGTCAAGCGGCGAATCTTGCTGGTCATGCTCCTGTCTCCTCAGGTGTGGTTTTGCTACGTGTGTGTCGTGCTGAATTGATGCGTGCGCAAAGCGTTATTAGTGGCCGAAGGCCTCGACTTCGACATGCTTGCCGAGCAGGAAGGCGTCCGCCACGAGGCGCAGCGGGCGCACGTCCACGTCGTCGGTGCCGTGGGCGATGAGCCAGTGAAAGCGCTCGTAGAGCGCCCCATACTCGCGCTCGGCTTCGAGCGCGACGGGCTCGCCCGCGATTGCGAGGCGCTTGCCGCCCTCCGAAATCGAAAGCAGGCCGTCCGTGGTTTCGACGTCGATTTCCCACTGCTCGACCGGACCATGACGCCAGTCGAACTCAGCGCGCACGGGCACGCCGTCGGTGTCGATGCAGTCGAGTTCCGCGGCGATCGGCGTGGCGCAATCGCTCGGCACGTGCAGCGTCGCGCCGCGCAGCAGGACTTCGCGCGGCAGGATGCGCGTGACAATGGAAAGCGCGTTGATGCCCGGATCGAACACGCCGAGGCCGCCCGGCTCCCAGATCCACTGCTGGCCCGGATGCCAGCGGCGCACGTCTTCCTTCCAGCGCACGTGCACCGCGCGAATGGTGCGCTCGGCAAGCCATGTGCGCGCCGGTTCCACGGCGCTCGCGCAGCGCGAATGCCACGTGGCGAACAGCGTGCGCCCGCGCCTTTGCGCAAGCTCGCGCAGTGCTTCGACTTCGCTCACGCTCGCGCCCGGCGGCTTTTCGAGCATCACATGCTTGCCCGCTTCGAGCGCAGCGCGCGCCTGTGCGTAGCGCACCTGCGGCGGCGCGCACAGCGAAACGGCGTCGAGGTCGCGCTCGGCGGCGAGCAGCGCGTCGATGCCGGTGTAATTGCGCACGTTCTCAACCTGCGCGTTGCGGCTCGCGCTCGCCACGAGCTCGAAGCCCGGATTGCCCGCGATGGCGGGCAAGTGCTGGTCGCGCGCGATCTTGCCCACGCCGACGATGCCCAACGTATACGACGCTTTCATGACGACCTCCGCCCCTTCATATGAGGAGATTTTTTTGTTATGGATGACGAATGATTTACTTGCCCCAGCGCAGCACGAGCGGATCGAGGCGGCGCGCAATGCCGATGAGTTCCTTGCGCGTTTCCGGATGCATCGCGGGCAGCGGGTGGCGCGGCAGCTCGCAGTCGATCACGCCGCCTTCCTTCATCAGCGACTTGCAGGCGAGCAGGCCCGCCTGGCGGTTTTCGTGATTGATGAGCGGCAGCCACTTCTGGTAGAGCGCGAACGCGTCGTCGGCGCGGCCTTCGCGATGGGCTTCGATGATCGGGCGAATGCCGTCCGGAAAGCCGCCGCCCGTCATCGAGCCGGTTGCGCCGGCGTTCAGGTCCGCGAGCAGCGTGATCGCTTCTTCGCCGTCCCACGGGCCTTCGGCCGCGTCGCCCGCCAGCTTGATGAGCTCGCGCAGCTTGTTCGCCGCGCCCGGCGTTTCGATCTTGAAGTACGACACTTGCTCGATCTCGCGCGCCATGCGCGCGAGGAACGGCGCACTCAGCACCGTGCCGCTCGCGGGCGCGTCCTGGATCATGATCGGAATGTCGATCGCGTCGGACACGCGCGCGTAGAAGTCGTAAATCTGCTGCTCGGGCACGCGGAAGGTCGCGCCGTGATACGGCGGCATCAGCATCACCATCGCCGCGCCCTGCTCCTGCGCGCGTTTGCTGCGCGCGGCGGCAATCGACGTGCCGTAGTGCGTGGTCGTCACGATCACGGGCACGCGGCCCGCCACGTGTTCGAGCACGGTGCGGGTGATGAGTTCGCGCTCGTCGTCGGAGAGCGAGAATTGCTCCGAGAAGTTCGCGAGGATGCACAGCCCGTCCGAGCCCGCGTCGATCATGAAATCGACGGCGCGCTTCTGGCTGGCCAGATCCAGCTCGCCGGTTTCGGTGAAGGTGGTCGGCACCACAGGGAAAATGCCCCGGTAGCGGGGCGTACGGCTCGTAGTCATGTCTTCAGTCCTGCTTGAGAAAAGGTGTCAGGCCGCGCCTCACGATTCGCTCGCCAGTTCTTCCTGCGGGGCGCGCTGCGGCGTGCGCAATACGGCGCGCACAGCGAACGTCACGAGCACCGCGAACACCAGCGTGGCCGCGAGAAAGTAAAGCCCGGCCGCCAGGCTGCCCGTTGCGTCCTTGATGAGCCCGATGCCATAGGGGCCGAGATAGCCGCCGAGATTCGCGAGCGAGTTGATCGTCGCGATCCCCACGGCCGCGCTCGCGCCGGTGAGGAACTCGCCGGGCAGCGCCCAGACCACGGCCTGAATCGAGTAGATCGAGAAAGCAGTCAGGCAGATGAACAGCAATTGCAGCGCCGGCGCGTGGAACCACGCGCTCGCGGCCATCGTCAGCGCCGCGGCGGCCGAGACCACGGCGATGTGGCCATAGCGTTCGCGATGCTTGTCCGAATGGCGCGGCACGGTCAGCAAGCCCACCACCGCGAACAGATACGGCACCGCGGAAAGCAGGCCCGCCGTGGAATCGCTCACGCCGAACGCCTTGATAATGGTAGGCAACCAGAGCGACAAACCATAGATGCACAGCGGAAACGGCAGGAACAGCAACGCCAGCAGCAGCACGCGGCGGTCCTTGAGCGCGCTGAACGGGTTGCGATGCGTGTCGAGCTGGTAGGCGCGCCGGTCGGCGGCGAGTTCGCGCTCGATCCAGCGGCGTTCGGTGTCGCCGAGCCACTTCGCATGCGCGGGCGACTCGGGCAGGAGGCGCAAGGTGGGAATGCACAGCAGCACGGCGGGCAGGCCGCTCACGACGAACAGCGTCTGCCAGTTCGACATGCCGAGAAAGCCGTGCGTTTCGAGCAGCGCGCCCGCAATCGGTCCGGTGACGATGCCCGCAATGGGCTGTGCAAGCACGAGCAGCCCGATCACGCGCGCGCGGTGGCGCATGGGAAACCAGTGCGTGAGGAAGTACAGAATGCCGGGATAGAGCCCGGCCTCCGCCGCCCCCAGCAAGAAGCGCAGCGCGTAGAAGCTTTTCGGGCCGCTCACGAGCGCCATCGCCATCGTGATCACGCCCCACGTGAAGAGGATGCGCGCGAACCACACGCGCGCGCCGAAGCGCGAGAGCGCGAGGTTGCTCGGCACCTCGCACAGAAAATAGCCAATGAAGAAAAGGCCTGCGCCGAGGCCGTAGGCGGCGTCGGAAAGGCCCACGGCCGCGTTCATGTGCAGCTTGGCGAAGCCGACCACGGTGCGGTCGACGTACGCGACCACGTAAATCAGCGCGAGAAACGGCACGAGCCGGCGCGCGATGTGGCCGACGATATGCTTTTCCTCAGCGCCCACGCTCGCGCTCGACGCGAGGCTATCGGGTTGCAGCACCTGCGGGTTCGTCATCGTCTCTGTCTCCTTCCCAGCTTTTGTCGTGTTGCTGCCGGCCGGTTCGCGTCGTTTGCATCATTCGCGCGTTTCGGGCACCGGCCGGCCCGCGATCATGGTGTCAGTGCGAATGCCGCGGCACCGCCGCCCCGCGCTTGCCCACGAGGAAGTCGAGATCGCAGCCTTCGTCGGCCTGAAGCACGTGATCGACATAAAGGCGCGCGTAGCCGCCCTTGCCCAGTTGCTCGGCCACGCCCGGCGCGGCAGCCGGATCGACATCGCTCAAGCGGCGTTGCAGTTCCTCGTCGCTGATGTCCAGATGCAGGCGGCCCGATTCGCAGTCGAGTTCGATCCAGTCGCCGTTGCGCACGGCCGCCAGCGGGCCGCCCGCCGCCGCTTCGGGCGCCACGTGCAGCACCACCGTGCCGTACGCGGTGCCGCTCATGCGCGCATCCGAAATACGCACCATGTCCTTCACGCCCTGGCGCAGCAGCTTGGGCGGCAGGCCCATGTTGCCGACCTCGGCCATGCCGGGGTAGCCGCGCGGGCCGCAGTTCTTCATCACGAGGATCGAGTCCTTGTCCACGTCGAGCGATTCGTCGCCGATGGTCGCCTTGTAATGGTCGAAGTTCTCGAACACCACGGCGCGGCCGCGATGCTTGAGCAATTCGGGCGTGGCCGCCGAAGGCTTGAGCACGGCGCCGCGCGGCGCGAGATTGCCGCGCAGGATACAGATGCCGCCATCTTCGATCAACGGCTTGTCCAGCGGACGGATCACTTCGTCGTTGTAGTTGGGCGCTTCGCGCACGTTGTCCCACATGGACTTGCCGTTCACGGTGAGCGCATCCGGATGCGGCAGCAGGTTCGCTTCGCCCAGGCGCCGCAGCACCGCAGGCAAACCGCCCGCGTAATAAAACTCTTCCATCAGGAAGCGGCCCGAGGGCTGAAGGTCGACGATGGTCGGCGTGTTGCGGCCAATGCGCTGCCAGTCTTCCAGTTCGAGATCCACGCCGATGCGGCCGGCAATCGCCTTCAGGTGGATCACGGCGTTGGTCGAGCCGCCGATGGCCGCGTTGGTGCGAATGGCGTTCTCGAACGCTTCGCGCGTGAGGATCTTCGAAAGCTTCAGGTCTTCCAGCGCCATCTGCACGATGCGGATGCCCGACATGTGCGCAAGCACGTAGCGGCGCGAATCCACCGCCGGAATCGCAGCGTTGTGCGGCAGCGAAACGCCGAGCGACTCGGCCATGCAGGCCATGGTCGAGGCGGTGCCCATGGTGTTGCAGGTGCCCGCCGAACGCGACATGCCCGCTTCGGCCGACAGGAACTGATGCAGGTTGATCTCGCCCGCCTTCAGTTCCTCGTGCAGACGCCAGACCACGGTGCCGGAGCCGATATCCTTGCCTTCGTGCTTGCCGTTGAGCATCGGGCCGCCCGTCACGACGATGGCGGGCACGTCCACGCTCGCCGCGCCCATCAGCAGCGCGGGCGTAGTCTTGTCGCAGCCGCACAGCAGCACGACGGCGTCGATGGGGTTGCCGCGAATCGCCTCTTCCACGTCCATGGAAGCGAGATTGCGCGTGAGCATGGCCGAGGGACGCAGATTCGATTCGCCGTTCGAGAACACCGGGAACTCGACCGGGAAGCCGCCCGCTTCATAAATGCCGCGCTTCACGTGCTCCGCGAGCTTGCGGAAGTGCGCGTTGCAGGGCGTGAGTTCCGACCAGGTGTTGCAGATGCCGATAATCGGGCGGCCGTCGAATTCGTGATCGGGAATGCCCTGGTTTTTCATCCAGCTTCGGTACATGAAGCCGTTCTTGTCCGTGGTGCCGAACCACTGTTGGGAGCGCAGTTTGGGTTTGGTATCCGACATCGTGTTCGTCTTGGAGAGCAAGGAGTTCGAGCGATTGGTCCGGCACAGTCTATGGAGAACTCTGATAACCTTCTAATGAAAAAATGGACGCTTCCGATACCGAAATCAGCATTGGTATAAACACCTAAAACTATTTGGGAAATCAGGCAAAAACATGCTCGATACGAGCCCCTGGTACGTGCGCACGCGGCTGAAAACGCGGCAACTGCTGCTGGTCGTGGCGCTGGCCGAAGAAGGCAACATTCACCGCGCGGCGGCGGCGCTCAACATCACGCAGCCCGCGGCCTCGAAGTTGCTGCGCGAGCTCGAGGACATGCTCGGCGCGGTGCTGTTCGAGCGCATGCCGCGCGGCATGCGGCCCACGCACTATGGCGACGCCCTCATTCGCCACGCGCGCGCCGTGCTCGGCAGCCTCGACCAGGCGCAGGAGGAACTGAACGCGCTGAAGGCCGGGCGGCTCGGCCACGTGGCGGTGGGCGCGATCACCTCGCCCGGCGTGCGCGTGCTGCCGGCCGCGGTGGCGGCGGTCAAGCGCACGCATGCGAACCTGCGCGTGAGCGTGGAGATCGACGCGAGCAACGTGCTGCTGGAACACCTCGCACAGGACAAACTCGACGTGGTGCTGGGCCGCCTTTCCGCCGAGCACGACAAGCTCCAGTTGCGCTACGAGCCGCTCGCGGGCGAGCCCGTGTGCGCCGTGGTGCAGCCGGGGCATCCCATGCTGGGCGACCCGGAAGGCAAACCGGCCGCGCCGATCGCGCTTGCCGACATCGCGCGCGCCACGTGGGTCGTGCCGCCCGTGGGCAGCGTGCTGCGCCACCGCTTCGAACTGATGTTCCAGCGCGAGAGCCTCGCGCCGCCTTCGAACGTGGTGGAAACGCCCGCGCTCCTTTTCATCACGCGCGTGCTGGAGCAGAGCGACATGATCGCCGTGCTCACCGAAGACGTGGCGCACTATTACGCGGCGCACGGCATGGTCGCGATCCTGCCCGTGCCGATGGACTGCCAGATGGACGACTTCGGCATCATCACGCGCGCGGACGGGCTGCTCACGCCGGCCGCGAGCGTGATGATCGAGACGTTGCGCCAGGTGAGCGCCGATATCTACGGCCAGCGCGGCCAAAAGTCAGGCCGGCCAGGTGCGGGCCAGGCGCGGCCCGGCGCGCGATAATCGCCCGACGAAAGCCACCCCGGAGGATCGAACCATGCCCGCAAGCGCCACCGCTCCCGATTCCACCGCCATTCGCGTCGCGCTCTGGCGCGCGCTGCACGTCCAGGTCGACGACGCGCCCCATGTGCTCGAAGACGAAATCGGCATGCAGATCGCCGCGCCCGACGCGAACTGGCGCGAGCGCCCCGACATGCACCCGGCAGGCACGCGCGGCTACCGCGCCGCTATCGTCGGCCGTGCGCGCTTTGTCGAAGATCTCGTGATCGAGCAGGCGGCGCAGGGCGTCGCGCAGTACGCGATTCTCGGCGCGGGCCTCGACACGTTTGCACAGCGCCGCCCCGAAACCGCCTCGCGCCTGCACGTGTACGAAGTGGACAAGCCGGGCACCCAGGCGTGGAAGCGCCAGCGCCTCGACGAACTCGGCTTTCGCGAACAGAACTGGCAGCGCTTCGTGCCGGTCGATTTCGAAGGCGGTGAATCGTGGTGGGAGCAACTGAGCGCCAACGGCTTCGACGTTGCGCGCGCGGCGGTGATCGCGTCCACGGGCGTCTCCATGTACCTCACGCGCGCGGCGAATCTCGCGACGCTGCGGCAGATCGCACAGCTTGCGCCGGGCTCGACGCTTGCCAAGACCTTCCTGTTGCCGCTCGAACTCATCGACGAACCCGAGCGCTCGCAGCACGCGGCCATCTACGAGCGCGCCCGCGCGGCGGGCACGCCGTTCGTGAGCTTCTTCGCGCCCGACGAGATGCTCGCGCTCGCGCGCGAAGCGGGGCTGCGCGAGGCGCGGCATGTTTCGACGGCGGACCTCACCGCGCGTTATTTCGCAGGACGTAGCGATGGATTGCGGCCCGCGAGCGGGGAATCGATTCTGGTGGCGACGGTGTGAACCGTGCCGCCGCATCCCCGCCTCATCCGCTATAGTCTGTAACACTTTTTGCCGCCTTCGCTTTCCCGCTTCGCCATGCAAACCGCCCTGCTTGCCCCGCGCCCCATCGAGGCGCTCGAACTCCCCGCCGACCTCGACGGCCACGACGGCGTGAATCGCGCGCCGGGGCGCATGCAGATCGCCGCCGCGAACGATCTCGACGCCGTGCGCGCCTGGCTCGCGCGCGTGGCCGATTCGAAGTCCACCTTCGAGAACTACCGCAAGGAAGCCGAGCGCCTGATGCTCTGGGCCATCGTGCAACTCGGCAAACCGCTCTCGTCGCTCACGCACGAGGATCTGCTCGCGTATCAGCGCTTTATCGCCGATCCGCAGCCCGCGGCGCGCTGGGTGGCGGGCGGCGGGCGCAAGCACCCGCGCAGCGACGCGCGCTGGCGTCCGTTCTACGGGCCGCTTTCGCCAACGAGCCAACGCCAGGCCATGGTGATCCTCAACGCACTGTTCTCGTGGCTCGTGAGCGCGGGCTATCTCGCGGGCAATCCGCTTTCGCTCTCGCGCCAGCGCGCGCGCCGCGCGCAGCCGCGCATCACGCGCTACCTGGAGCGCGAACTCTGGGACGAGGTGAAGGCCTATGTCGACAGCCTGCCGCGCGACAGCACGCGCGAGCGCGAGCACCACGGCCGCACGCGCTGGCTCCTCACGCTGCTCTATCTGGGCGGCCTGCGGATCTCGGAAGTGGGGACGAACACGATGGGCGACTTCTTCTCGCGCCGCGACGCGGCAGGCAAGGAGCGCTGGTGGCTCGACGTGCTCGGCAAAGGCGAGCGCCGCCGTCTCGTGCCCGCCACCGCCGAATTGATGGAGGAACTCGTGCGCTACCGGCGCGAGCGCGGTTTGCCCGCGTTGCCCATGGCGCTCGAAACCACGCCGCTCGTGCTGCCGATCGGCACAAAAGCGGGAACCCAGGCAGCCCAACCGCCGAAGCCGCTCACACGCGCGGCGCTCCATGCGATCGTGAAAGACATCTTCGCGGGTGCAGCCGAACGGTTGCGCCAGCGCGGCGCGCAAGCGGGCGCGGGTAGCGACTTCGCGGCGCGCGCGGCGCAACTCGAACGCGCGTCGGCGCACTGGCTGCGCCACAGCGCGGGCTCCCACATGGCCGACGGCGATCTCGACCTGCGCCTCGTGCGCGACAACCTGGGCCACGCTTCGCTCACCACGACGAGCCTCTACCTGCACAGCGACGACGACCGCCGCCACCGCGAGACCGAGGCACGCCACCGCATCGACTGGTGAAGCGCGGGATAGGCCTGGAAACAGGCCTTGAAACAAGCCTTGATATAGGCGTTTCCACGCACTCAACTTGTGGCGCGTCCAGCCGATAATTCACTTATGGAGCAAGACGGCGGGCCCAACGACTTGCAGGCCCGCCGCCACGCCCCATACCCTGTCCCTCACTGTCAGGGACCACGCAGAGTCGAACTTGAGCGCCGGAAGTCCGCTTCCGGCGCGTTTTTCTTTCGACGCCCTCGCCGCTCACGTCAATCGCGCAAACCATGCGCGGCCGCCCCAAAACACGAAGCGGGAGCCGGCATGACGCCGCTCCCGCTTCCGGAACCTCGTTGGGTGCGCAAGCACCCTGCACGCTCAGCTCATGTGCAAGCCGCCGTTGAGCGAGAAGTCGGCGCCGGTGGAGAAGCCGGCTTCGTCGGAGGCGAGCCAGGCGACGATCGAGGCGATTTCCAGCGGTTCGCCCAGGCGCCGCACCGGAATGCTGTCGACGATCTTCGAGAGCACCTCGGGTTTCACCGCCTTCACCATGTCCGTGCCGATATAGCCCGGCGAAACGGTGTTGACCGTCACGCCCTTGGTCGCGACTTCCTGCGCCAGGGCCATCGTGAAGCCGTGAATGCCGGCCTTGGCCGTCGAGTAGTTGGTCTGACCGAACTGGCCTTTCTGCCCGTTCACCGACGAGATGTTGATCACGCGCCCGAAGCCGCGCTCGATCATGCCGTCGATCACCTGCTTCGTGACGTTGAAGAGACTCGTGAGGTTGGTGTCCATCACGGCGGTCCAGTCTTCGTGCGTCATCTTGCGGAACACGACGTCGCGCGTGATGCCCGCGTTGTTGACCAGCACGTCGATCTCGCCCACGTCTTTCTTCACTTTCTCGAACGCCACGGCCGTGGAGTCCCAGTCGGCCACGTTGCCTTCGGATGCGACAAAGTCGTAGCCGAGCGCCTTCTGCTCATCGAGCCAGCGCGTTTTACGCTGCGAATTCGGGCCGCAGCCCGCGACCACCGTGAAGCCGTCCTTATGCAGGCGCTGGCAGATGGCGGTACCGATGCCGCCCATGCCGCCGGTCACGTAGGCGATACGCTTAGCCATAGATCCTCCTTTTACTTTAGGGGGGTAGGTGAGTTGAGGAGACTCTGGAGGACGGAGTCAGTTTGACGAGCACCATAAAGCGGTGCGATGGGGATAAACCCGTAAAGGAAAACGCCAGTCGGCCGAATGAAAGACGCGCGCCGCGAGCACCCTGCCGCGCTTGATGCTCACTTGATGCACGTTCGATGCGTGCTGAATACCGCGTCCCAAGATTGGCACGATCATTCGCATTCCATAGGAAGGGGCGTAGCGGCGATCCCTTGATCGCGCGGCTGTAATAAGGGAGCGTATCAGCCTCTGACGAGGGACACAAGACGCTCAAATACGCTGGACGTGATCCATCGCACCATTACCTGGCATTACTCAATAAATGCTTAAGCAGACGATGCGTGGCGCATGTCGCGGCGGCGAGAAAACCGGTAATGCAGCAGCGCGCCGGAGCGGACGTCGGCGCGCGAAGGGTCAATCAAAGGCCGGCCGCGAGCGGCTCGCCGCCCAGCGCGCCGGGCAAGCCGGTCACGTAGTCGAGCCGCCCCACCGCTTCGAGCAGCGAGCGTCCGGCGCTCGTGAGCGAGAGCTGGCGATGGCCTTCCGTCCAGTGTTCGAGCGCGACCAGCTGGCGCTCGAGCAGCGTATCCAGTTCATGGCGGTTCATGTCGATCTGGTCCGGCGAATGGCGGACCAGCATCAGCGTGGCGAATTCATGCGGACTCAGCATCGTTGTCTCCTAGTAACTCGAATGCCGCAACCAGGGGGCACAGGGCCGCATATCTTCGGGGTTCAATGTGACGCGCGCATGACTGTCACAATTTCGCCCCGGCGCTGTATTGATCCTGCATATCTTGCGTTGCCTCCCTCTTTTCCGACGGCGGTTCGCGCTCGGGCGAGAGCGCCGCGCCGCATTGCGCGATGAGCTCGCGCAGCGAAGCCGGAAAGAGCGTGTCGGGGTCGTCGGCAATGCCCGCGCCGTCGTCGCGCAGCATCGCGCCGATGCCCACCACGATGGTGGCGACGGGCGCGCGCTCGCGCAGCCGCCGCACGAGATTGCGCAGGTAAGGCGCCGACTCGGGCGCGTCGAGCGAGACCACGCAGATGGCCGGAGAACGCTGCCCGTCCACCATCGCCGCGCGCGTGGCGCGCACTTCGTCGTAAGTCGTGGCCGTGCAGGGAATCTCATGGCGCAGGAGCAACTGTCCGACGATCGCCACCGCCACGTCGTCGAACGCGCCGCGCCCCGGCACGCAAAGCACCTCGCCCGCATCAGGCGCCAGCTTGAACTCCGCCGGCCTGTCGCCACCGCTCCTGAGCGCCTTGTGTGCGCTCGACTCCGCGACCCTCGCGTGGCGCGAATCGTCGACGGCTTCGAGGTCTTCCACGATGTCGAGCAGCGCCTGGTTGATGCGCGCGACCTGCTCGGCGGGCAGCACGCCGCGCAAGGCGTCGTTGCGCGCGAAGCGCAGCCCCTCGAACACCACTTGCTCGTAGTAGTCGATGAGCGGCATGGTCGCCAGCAACCGGTCGGCCTGGAGCAGCGCCTCGTGCGGGTCGTCGGCGAGCAGGCGCTGATAGCAGGTTTGCGCGGGCGTGAGCGCGGGCTGGTCGCCAAGCAGGATCGTGAGGAAATTCAGGCGGTCCACGTAGCGGCCGAGCGTGACGATGCACAGCGTAAGCGGCGTGGACAGCACGAGCCCGATCGGCCCCCACAGCCAGCTCCAGAAGATCGCCGCCACCACCACCGCGAGCGGCGAGAGCCCCGAGCGGCGGCCATAGAGCATCGGCTCGGCGAACTGCCCGGCCACCACGTCCACGACGATGAAGAAAATCAGCGTCGTGACGCCCATGGTCCATTGCGGCTGCGTGGCCGCGGCAACGAGCGTGGCCATGATCGCGGCGATCCAGATGCCGATGTAGGGCACGAAGCGCATGAGCGCCGCCACCGCGCCGAACAGCAGCGCGCCCGGCACGCCGATGCCCGCCAGCCCCAGCGCGATCACGCCCCCCACCGTCACGTTCACGCCGAGCTGGGCGACGAAGTAACGCGAGAGCCGCTGCGAGGCGTCGTTGATGGCCGTGGTGGTGCGGTGCAGGTCGTTGGAGCCGAACACGCTGATGAGCCGGTCGCGCAGATCCTCGCGCTGGAACAGGATGAAGATCGTCACCACGAGCACGATAAAGCCCGTTTCGAGCGGCGCGACCGCCGGCGCGAGCGCCTTTTGCGCGAGCTGCAACGGCGTGGGCGCGGGCGTGTGCACTTCCACCGGCATGGGCTGCTGCGGCTGGTTGCGCGCCGCGCGCCCGCGCGGCTGCGGCGGCGCGGGCGGCGGCGTCGGCGTCACGCGTTGCAGCGTGGCGGCGGCGCGCGACATCAGCGAGTCGGCGCGGCCCACGGTCTTTTGCTGCACCGTTTCGACTTTCTGCTCGATCTCCTCCTGGTACTGCGGCAGCGAGGCGGAAAGCTGGTAGATCTGCGCGGCGATCAGCGCGCCCACACCGGCGAGCGCCAGCACGGTGGAAAGCACCGCGACGAGGATGGCGAGGAACTGCGGCAGATGAAAGCGCCGCAGCGTCGTCACGAGCGGCGCGAGCAGGAAGCTCAGCAGCACGGAGAGCGTGATGGGAATCAGCACCGCGCGCCCGAAGTACAGGCCGCACACCACGACCACGCCGGTAATGACGGAGGCGAGGCTGTGCAGCGTCGGCGGGCTTGGCGGAAACACCCGGTTGCGTCGGCCCTGCGGCGGCAGCGGGAAATTCATGTCGGATCGAATCGGAAAAATAGGTAACGAACGGCAAAGGCAAACGCGCGACCCATTCACGCGCACAAAACGCGCCTCGAAATGGTACTGCGCGCAGATGGCGCGCGCGCGGCAAACGCCGTTGCACGCGTGCCGGGGCCACACTCATGCGCGCCGGCAGGCGAAGCCGCCGTCGCGCATCATCGGATCACGGCGTCACTGCGCCTTGCCCGACACGAGCTCCTGGTTGCGCGCGGTGAGGAACTGGATGAGCCCGTCCACGCCGCCCTGCTGGATCTTTTCATTGAACTGCTGGCGGTAGGTCTGGATCAGCCACGCGCCGAGCACGTTCAGGTCGTAAAGCCGCCAGCCCTGCGGCGCCTTGTAAAGGCGGTAATCGATTTCAACCGGATTGGTGCTCGTTTGCGCGAGCGTGCGCACCACGATGTCGGTGTCGCCGGGCGAGCTGCGCACGGGCGGGTAGTCGATCTTCTGGTCGGGTTTCAGCTGCGCGATCGCGCCCGAGTAGAGATGGATCAGCAGCAACTGGAACTGTTGCTCGATCTGCGTGCGCTGCTCGGGCGTGGCCGTGCGCCAGTGCGGCCCCATGGCGAGGCGCGTGGTGCGGCTGAAATCGACGTAAGGCAGGATGTCGCGATTGACGATGTCCTGAATGCGCCCGATATCGTCGGGCGCGATCGACTTCGCGCGCACTTCGTCGAGCACCTGCTGCGTGGCGGTCTTGATGAGCGCCTGCGGGTCGGACTGGTCGACGTCGGCGAACGCCGCCGTGGCGGGCAAAAACGACAGGCAGCACGCAAGCAGCGCGCCAAAGCGGAATGACCTGGTCATCGAATTCTCTGAGGATTGGCAAAAAGCGGGCACGAACGCGGGGATGCGCCACGCGCGGCACGCCGGCGCGGCGCGAAGCGCACGCCAGAGGTCAGTCTAACGGGTCGGCGGGCCGACCGGCGAATCGTTGTGCGGTCGTGCGCGGCGCGCGCCTTAGCCCGGACGGCCGGCGTGCGAAGGGTCGTCGTCCGCGAGGAACGCCTCCAGGCCGAACAGCCAGGCGAGGCAAAACGACAGGCGCGAGAGCAAAGCGGGGAAGGTCGATGGCGATGGCTGGGTCGAAGCGGGTTCGGGCTCCATGGTTGCGGTGCTCCTCATTGTCGATCGGATCGTTGTTGACGCACGCTGTGAAGCAAGTCGCATACCACCCGTCGAACCCGCGCCAGCGGTCGCGACGGCAACCGCAACCCGCGTACCCGGCATGCATAGCGCGTGTAAAAACTACAAGCGCGCCACGGCAAAGCGGCGCATCCGTGTGCCGCGCGGCCCGGCGGCGGTTGCGCGGAGCGCCGGACACCCCCCGGGCACGCAAAAAGCACACGGTCGCACACGCGCTCGCCCGCATTCGCTTTTTGCCCACGTAATCGCTTCAATCGATACGATGGTGTAAGGTTCAGCGGTTCGTCTCGCAGCGAGAGGCGCGGCTCATTGCCCAGGCTCGTTGCCCAGGCTCATCGCCCAGGAGATCGCATGGACACACCGGAACAAGCCCGCATTGCAGACGTACTCGGCCAGCAGCGCGACACGCTTCTCACCGACTGGCTGCGCCTGCATCTACCCAACGCGCTGCGCCGCGGCCTCGCGATGGAAGGGGAAGTGCGCGAGCAGTTCACCACCTTCCTCGCTGTCTTCCTCGACACCCTGCCGAACGCCGACACCTTCGATGCAAGCCGCCCCGAGTGGGAGCCGGTGCGCGCGTTCCTCGCGGAAATGTCGGCGCACCGCGCGCGCCAGGGCTACACGCCAGTGGAGACGGCCACCTTCGTGTTCTCGCTCAAGGAGCCGGTCTACGCGCGCCTGCGCGAGGCGTATGCCGGCAGGCCAGGCGAACTCGCCGAGCTGAGCTGGCAGGTGAACCTGCTGCTCGACGGCTTCGGCCTCTACACCACCGACGTTTTCCAGCGCAGCCGCGAAGCGATCATCGCGCGCCAGCAGGAGGAACTGCTCGAGCTTTCCACGCCGGTCGTGCAGCTATGGGAAGGCATCCTCGCGCTGCCGCTCATCGGCACGCTCGACTCCTCGCGCACCCAGGTCGTGATGGAAAGCCTGCTGCAAAAGATCGTCGACACGGGCGCGGGCCTCGCGATCATCGACATCACGGGCGTGCCCACCGTGGACACGCTCGTCGCGCAGCATCTGCTCAAGACCGTGGCCGCCGCGCGCCTCATGGGCGCGGACTGCATCATCAGCGGCATTCGCCCGCAGATCGCGCAGACCATCGTGCATCTGGGCGTCGATCTCACCAACGTCACCACCAAGTCCACGCTCGCCGACGCCTTCGTGATCGCGCTGCAACGCATCGGCGCGACCATCAGCACGCCGAAGGCCGCGGCTTGACGAACCCGGAACGCCCACGATGGAACGCATTCCGATTCTGCGCCTTGGCGACTGCCTGATCGTCGCGATTCAGGTGGACATGCACGACCGCCTCGCGATCGCGCTCCAGGACGACCTGACCGAGCGCATCGTGAAGGAGTCGGCCAAGGGCGTGCTCATCGACATCTCGGCGCTCGACGTGGTCGACTCGTTCATAGGCCGCATGATCAGCAACACGGCCGCCATGGCCATGGTGCTCGACGCGCAAACAGTGGTCGTCGGCATGCAGCCTTCGGTGGCGATCACGCTGGTCGAACTCGGCCTCACGCTCACGGGCGTGCGCACGGCACTGAACGTCGAGAAAGGCATGGCGCTGCTCAAGCAGCGCCAGCCGCGTTAGCGTTAGCACGTCTCTTGCATTCGATCATGAATAGCAACGACATGAACGAACGGCTCGCGGCGCAAGTGAGCCTGCGCTCCGATGAGGAAATCGTGCGGCTGCGGCAGATCGTGCGCGACGCCGCGATCGAGCAGGGCTTCTCGCTCATCGAGCAAACCAAGTTTGTGACCGCGGCAAGCGAGCTTGCGCGCAACACGTTGCAGCACGGCGGCGGCGGCGACGCGCGGCTCGAAGTGCTCGCGAGCGGCGTGCGCGTGGGGCTGCGGCTCACCTTCGTCGATCAGGGCCCCGGTATCGCCGACATCGAGCGCGCGCTGAAGGACGGCTTCACGAGCGGCAATGGCCTCGGCCTCGGTTTAGGCGGCTCGCGGCGCCTGTGCGATGAGTTCACGATCGAATCGGCGCCGGGCAACGGCACGACAGTCACCATCACGAAATGGAAAGTACGCTAGACACTGCGGCCGGCTCCGGCGGCGGCATGCATCGATCCTTCGAGATCAGCGACGCGAGCAGCGTGGCCTATGCGCGGCGCGGCGCGGCCGAGGCCGCGCGCAGCGCCGCGCTCAACGAGACCGATGCCGGACGTCTCGCGATCGTGCTGACCGAAGCGGCCACCAACATCCTCAAGCACGCCGGGCACGGCGAGTTGCTCGTGCGCGCGCTCGAAGGCGCGGTCGAACTGATCGCGCTCGACCGGGGCCCCGGCATGACCGACCTGGGCGCCGCGCTCACCGACGGCCACTCCACGGCCGGCACGGCGGGCACGGGGCTCGGCGCGATCCGGCGGCTCTCCAGCCAGTTCGCGCTTTACTCGCAGCCGGGCGCGGGCGTCGTGCTGCGCGCCCTCGTGCACGCGAGCGGCGCGGGCGCGACGCATGCCGCGCGCGCCAGCCCCGAGATCGGCGCCGTGTGCGTGCCCTACCCCGGCGAGGAAGTCTGCGGCGACGGCTGGCAGGCGCAGGCCGACCAGAGCGGCTTCACGCTTGCCGTCGCCGACGGCCTCGGCCACGGCGCGCAAGCGCACGAGGCCGCAGCCGCCGCGCTCGACGTGCTGCGCCGCCGCGCGGGCCTCGCGCCCGCGGCGCTCATGGAGCTTTCGCACGCTGCGCTGCGCCCCACGCGCGGCGCGGCGCTCGCGCTCGTGCGCCTCGATCTCGCGCGCGGCGCGCTTGCGTTTTGCGGCACCGGCAACATCTCGGCCGTCGCGTACGGCACGAGCCACCCCGTGGAAAGCCGCGCGGCGCGTTCCGCGAGCGGCAGCGCCGGTGCGAACGCCGCCGCGCGCGAAAGCTACCAGCTCGTGTCGCGCAACGGCATCGTCGGCCATACGATGCGCGGCACCCAGGAGTTCGAGGTTGCCTGGGGTGCGAACGCGCTCCTCATCCTGCACTCGGACGGCATCGGCACGCGCTGGGACCTCGCAGCGTGGCCCGGCCTCGCCAACCAGCCGGCGGTCGTGATCGCGGCCGTCCTCTACCGAGACTTCGCGCGCCGCCGCGACGACGCCACCGTCGTCGTGGTGCGCGCCCGCCCCGGAGTACAGTTGACCCATGAATACGCCCCTGCTGCGCATCCGGCTTGACACCGCCCAGGACGTCGTGGTCGCGCGCCGCCGCGCGCGCGAGCTCGCGGCCGGGCTCGGCTTTTCGCCGCTCGACCAGACCCGTATTGCCAGCGCCGTTTCCGAGATCGCCCGCAATGCCTTCGAATACGCGGGCGGCGGCGAAGCGACCTTCGCACTCGAAGGCGAGGGGCCGCGGCAAGCGCTCGGCGTGGAAGTGCGCGATCGCGGCCCCGGCGTGCGCGACCTCGCGGCCGTGCTCGACGGCACGCAAGCGTGCACGCCGATGAACGGTCCGGGCCCGGGCCTCGGCATTACGGGCAGCCGCCGTCTCATGGACCGCTTCGACATCCGTTCCGAGCCGGGCGCGGGCACGACGGTCGCGATGGCGCGCCTCTTGCCCGCCGAGCGGGCCGAAGTGCGCGGCGCGGAGCTGGAGCGTATCCTGCGCGAAGTCTGCGAGCGCGATCCACGGGACGATTCGCTGGCCGAAGTCCAGCAGCAGAACCGCGAACTGGTCTCGACGCTCGACGAACTGCGCGAGCGCCAGGACGAACTCGCGCGCCTCACCCAGGAGCTGGAGGCGACCAATCGCGGCGTGGTCGCGCTCTATGCGGAGCTCGACGAGCGCGCCGAGGAACTGCGCCGCGCGGACCTGATGAAAACGCGCTTTCTCTCCAACATGAGCCACGAGCTGCGCACGCCGCTCAGCTCGATCCGCGCGCTCGCCAACCTGCTGCTCAACCGGCTCGACGGCGAGCTGAGCGTGGAGCAGGACCGCCAGGTCCGGCTGATCCTTTCGTCTGCGGAAACGCTCGGCGAAACCGTGAACGACCTGCTCGACCTGGCCAAGATCGAAGCGGGCAAGACCGAAGTTTCGCCCGCGTGGTTCGACCCCGCCGACCTCTTCGCCGCGTTGCGCACGATGCTCACGCCGTTGCTCGACACGCCCCACGTGACGCTCGAATTCGCCGCCACGGCAGGCCTGCCGCTCCTTTACACCGACGAACCGAAGCTCACGCAGATCCTGCGCAACTTCGTCTCGAACGCGCTCAAGTACACCGAGCGCGGCCATATCCGCGTGGGCGCGCAGTGCGAATCTGGCGAACCCGGCGGAGCGCCTGGCGAGCACATCACGTTCTTCGTGGCGGACACGGGCATCGGAATTGCTCCGGAACACCACCAGATCATCTTCGAGGAATTCGGCCAGGTGCAGAATCTTCTCCAGCAACGCGTGAAGGGCACGGGCCTCGGGCTGCCGCTGTGCCGCAAGCTCGCCGCGCTGCTGGGCGGCGAAGTGGGCGTGGACAGCGAGCCAGGCGTTGGCTCGACGTTTCGCGTGAGCGTGCCGGTGCACCTTGCCGCGCCGGTCGAAGACGAACCTGAAACGTCGGACGGCGCCACGCCATGAACGCGCCTACCACGCTGATCCTCAACGTCGACGACAACGAGGGCGCACGCTACGTGAAGTCGCGCGTGCTGCGTCACGCGGGCTTCGCCGTGATCGAGGCCGCCACCGGCCAGGGCGCGCTCGAAGCCGTGCGCGAGCAGGCGCCGGCGCTCGTGCTGCTCGACGTGAAGCTGCCCGACGTCAGCGGCATCGAAGTGTGCCGCCTCATCAAGTCCGACCCGCTGACCAACTCGACGCTCGTGCTGCAAACCTCGGCTGCGGCGGTGCAAACGCGCGACAAGATCCTGGCGCTCGACGGCGGCGCGGACAGCTACCTCACCGAGCCCGTCGATCCCGCCGAGCTGGTGGCCAACGTGCGCGCGCTGCTGCGCCTTTACGCCGCCGAAAAGGCGCTGCGCGACGCCGACCGCCGCAAGGACAGCTTTCTCGCGACCCTCGCGCACGAGTTGCGCAACCCGCTCGCGCCCATTCGCAACGCGATCGAGCTGCTCGACCCGCGCCACGGCGCGAACGACGCCATGCGCGCCGACGCGCGGCAGATCGCAAGCCGCCAGGTCCAGCACCTCGGCCGTCTCGTCGACGACCTGCTCGACGTGTCGCGCATTTCGCACGGCAAGATCGCGCTGCAAATGAGCACGCTCGACCTGCGCGAGATCGTGGATATCGCCGTGGAAACGAGCCGCCCGTTCCTCGACGCGAAGTCGCAGCAACTCACGGTCGAGATCGACTGCCAGCCTTGCCACGTGACGGGCGACGCGATCCGCGTGGCGCAGATCATCAGCAATCTGCTCTCGAACGCCGCGAAGTACACGGCCGAAGGCGGCGCGATCACGCTGCGGCTCGAATCGGACGCGTTCGAGGTGGCGATCCACGTGCGCGACAACGGCATCGGCATCGCGCCCGACGAGCTGCCCTACGTGTTCGAGCTCTTCATGCAGTCGCGCGACGCGCTCAAGCGCGCCGACGGCGGCCTCGGCATCGGTCTCGCGCTCGTGCGCGAGCTGGCCGAGCTGCATGGCGGCTCGGTGCGCGCGCATTCCGACGGCATCGACCGCGGCTCGGAGTTCGTCGTGCGCCTGCCGATCGCGCAAGCGCCGCAATGCGCGTCGGCAAACACCCAGTCGCCCCAGACCGCCGCGCAACCCGAGCCGCCGCGCCGCCGCGTGCTGATCGCCGACGACAACATCGACTCGGCGGCGTCGCTGCTCATGCTGCTCGAACTCGAAGGCCACGACGTGCGCGTGGCCCACGACGGCCCGGCCGCGCTCGCGCTCGCGCAAAGCTTCCTGCCCCACGTGGCGATACTCGACATCGGCCTGCCAGGCATGGACGGCCACGCCGTCGCCAAGGCGCTGCGCGCCGCGCCCGCCACCGCGCGCGTGCTGCTGATCGCGCTCACGGGCTATGGCCAGGCGCGCGACCGCGAGGCCGCGAGCGAGGCGGGTTTCGACCGGCATCTCGTCAAACCGGCGTCGTTCGACGAAATCCTGCGCGAAATCGGCAGAGCGCCGGTCTAGCTGAGGTACGCTGTGCGGTCCGTTTCCTGAGTTTCCTTCTTCCGGGGAAGACCGCATGGATGTGCGCCCGATCGACGTTCAAGACCTCGAACTGATTTGCCGGCACCGCGAAGCGATGTTCCGCGAGGCGGGCCGCGACGAGGCCGCACTGCGCTCGATGACCACGCACTTTCGCGCATGGCTCGCGCCGCGTCTGGCCAGCGGCGCGTATTTCGGCTATGTGCTGAGCGAGCGCGGCGCGGCGCTCGCGGGCATCGGGCTCATGTTGATCGACTGGCCGCCGCATCCTCTGCATCCCGAAACGGATCAGCGCGGGTATGTGCTCAACGTCTACGTGGAGCCCGAGGCGAGGCGCCGCGGCCTTGCGCGCACGCTGATGACACTCGCCGACGAAGCGTTCGCGCAACGCGGAGTGACGTACGCGATATTGCATGCCACCGAGCAGGGGCGGCCGCTTTATCAAGGTCTCGGGTGGAGCGGGACGACCGAGATGGCAAAGGCGCTCGACGCCTATCCGCCCGCCTGACTCGCTTCATCGATCCACTCGCGCCCTGCCGCCCACCCTTCGCGCCGCCTTTCCCGCGCTTCGTCGCAAACCGCTCGCCCGCCCTTCCCCCGCCCTCCACACTGCGGCCATCGAGTCTCCTCGACCTGCAAACGGAGGGCCAGCATGCCTGTCATCGTTGCCGCACACGTCGTCACCGCGACACTTTCTGTCATACTCGGAACCGCCGTGATGCTGACCGAAAAAGGCGGCGCACGGCACAAATGGCTCGGCCGCCTCTGGGCGCTGACGATGTGCGCCACCGCGCTCATTTCGTTCGACATCCGCGAGCTGCATCCGGGGCATTTGTCCTGGGTACACGGGCTGTCGCTGCTCACGTTCGCGAGCCTCGCGCGTGCGATCTGGGCGATCCGCCACGGCAACGTGCGCGGCCATCGCCGGGCCATGCGCGGTTCGTTCTTCGCCCTCGTCGCGGCCGGGGTCGCCGCCGTCGCGACGCCGCACCGGCTGCTCAACCTCATCGTCACCGGCTGGATTGCATGATGCCTGGCACGCACGTCGAGTTTCCGAATGCCGCCGCCCGCCTGAGCCCGCCGGCCGCCCATGTCCTGCTCGCCGGGTTCGCGCGCGAAGGCGTGATCGTCGTGATCGGCAACGCGCTGATCGCCTTCGCGCTCACGGCCGCCGGCATCGGCAAAGGCAAAGGCTTCTTCGACAACTTCGTGTTCAGCGAGGCGATCGGGATCTCGATCATGCTGCTGCTCGGCGTCGGCCGCTTCGTTTTACAGCGCCGCAATGCGCTCACGGTCCCGCGCCTCGCCCTGGTGATGGTGCTCGCCATCGTGTTCGGCGCCGCGCTCGGGCGCGGCATCGCCAGCCTCTTGCTGGGGCTCGACGTGCGCCGGACGTTCGCGGCGAAGGATCTCGCCCTGACCGGCTGGATCGCGCTCAGCGCCACACTGATCGCCACGTGGTACGGCTGGTCGCGCACGCGCATCGCGGAGCTGAGCGAGCAGGTCGCGCGCACCGCCTGGCAGAAGGAAGCCGCCGAGCGCACCGCGCTCGGCGCGCGCCTGCAAGCGCTTCAGGCGCAGATCGAACCACACTTTCTGTTCAACACGCTGGCGACGCTCGACAGCCTGATCGCCTCCGACCCGCCGCGCGCCCGCGAATTGCTCGCGAGCCTCAACCGCTTTCTACGCGCGACGCTGGAGGCCTCCCGCACGCAAAGCGAAACGCTCGCGCTCCAGTTCGCGGTGCTCGAATCGATGCTCGCCGTGCATGCCATGCGGCTCGGCCCGCGCCTCGCCTACGCCTTCGATTTGCCACGCGATTGCGTGAAGCTCGCGGTGCCGCCCATGCTGTTGCAGCCGCTGGTGGAGAACGCGCTCAAGCACGGCATTCAGGGCGCGGTCCAGGGCGGACGGATCGACGTGAGCGCCCGGCGCGACGGCTCGCATGTCGAACTGAGCGTCGCGGACACGGGCGCGGGCTTTGGCGCGACGCCCGGCACGCAGGGCGCGGGCGTCGGCCTCGCGAACGTGCGCGAGCGGCTCGCGGCGCTCTATGGCGAGAACGCCTCGCTCACGCTGATCGAGAACGCGCCGCACGGACTCATTGCGCGCGTGCGGCTGCCCGCTCACGATGCGGACGACGCGGGCAACTCCGGCGCGCCCGGCAACGCGGGAGCCACGGGAACCACGCCATGAAACGCCGCGCGCCCGCCCATGCCGCGCCCACCGCGCCCACCGCGCTGATCGCCGAAGACGAGCCGCTGATCGCCGCCGCGCTCGAACGCGAACTGGCGCACGCGTGGCCGGATCTGCATATCGCGGCGAGCGTCGGCAACGGCCATGACGCCATCGAGCGCATTGGCGCGCTCGCGCCCGATGTGGCCTTCCTTGACATCGCCATGCCGGGCGCGAGCGGCCTCGACGTCGCGCGCGCGTGCGCGCAACTCGCCGCGCCGCCGCAAATCGTGTTCGTGACGGCCTTCGACGCCTACGCGCTGGAAGCCTTCGACGCCGCGGCCATCGACTATCTGCTCAAGCCCGTCGAGGCGGCGCGGCTCGCGCGCACGGTGGAGCGGCTGCGAGAGCGGCTCGCGCGATCTTCCGGGAGCGCGGCGGGCGAGCCGGGAACCGCTCCGCAGATGCAAGCCGACCTTCAGCGCGTGCTGCGCCAACTGGAAACGATCACGCAGGACGTGCGCGAAGCGCGTGCGGGCGCGCAGGCTCGTTCAGGCCCGGCGCCGCTGCGTTATCTGCGCGCCTCCAGCGGCAACGACATCCGCATGGTTCCGGTGGAAGATGTTCTGTACTTCGAAGCCGCCGACAAATATGTCGTGGTCACGACGCACGGCGGCGAGCTGCTGATCCGCACGAGCCTGCGCGAGTTGTGCGAGCAACTGGACCCCGCGCGCTTCTGGCAGGTGCACCGCAGCACCGTGGTCAACGTGGATCAGGTGGAAAGCGCCTCGGTCAGCGCGCTCGGGAAGATGACGCTGCGCCTGCGCGGCCACGCCGGCGCGCTCGCGGTGAGCCGCCAGTACGCGCATTTGTTCCGGCAGATGTGAGCAGATGTGAGCGGCTTTGGGCGCGATGCGCTACGCCTGCCCCGGCGGTAACGCACTGCCGCCCAGATACGTCGCGCGCACGCGGTTGTCGCCCGCCAGCTCGCTCGACGAACCCGAAAGCGCCACACGGCCGCCCTCCAGCACGTAAGCCCGGCTCGCGATGCGCAGCGCCTGGCGTGCGTTCTGCTCCACGAGCAGAACGGCTGTGCCCGCGCTGCTGATGCGCGCGATCACCTCGAAAATGCCGCGCACGAGCTTGGGCGCCAGGCCCATGGATGGCTCGTCGAGCAGCACGAGCTTCGGCTTGAGCATGAGCGCCCGCGCAATGGCGAGCATTTGCTGTTCGCCGCCGCTCAGCGTGCCGGCAAGCTGGTCCTTGCGCTCGTGCAGTCGTGAAAATGTTTCGTAGGCCTGTGCAATCCCTTGATCGAGCGCGGCAGCGTCGCGCCGCAGCAGGTAGCCGCCCAGGCGCAAATTCTCCTCCACGGTGAGGCCGCCGAAAATACGCCGCCCCTCGGGCACGTGCCCGATGCCGAGCGCGACGACGCGATGCGACGGCAACCCGACGAGCGCCTGCCCCTCGAACGCGATCGTGCCGCCACGCGGGCGCAGCAGCCCGGAGATCGTGCGCAGCGTCGTCGTCTTGCCCGCGCCGTTGGCCCCGAGCAGCGCGACGATCTCGCCCGGCCCGACATCGAGCGAGATGCCGTGCAGCGCTTCGATGTTGCCGTAGTTCACGCGCAGGTCGCGAACGTCGAGGAGCGGGTTGCCCGCGCCTAGCTCCATAGCGACTTCTCCCCGCCGGTGGCATCGGGCCCGTCGTCTTCCTCGGCTGTACCCAGATAGGCGTCGATGACCACGGGATCGTTCTGGATCTGCGCGGGCGCGCCCTCGGCGATGATCTCGCCGTGGTCCATCACGATGATGCGGTCCGACACACCCATCACGAGCGCCATGTCGTGCTCGATCAGCAGCACCGTCACGCCCAGGTCGCGAATGCGGCGGATCTGCGCCATCAACGCGTGCTTTTCAGTGGGATTCATGCCCGCGGCCGGTTCGTCGAGCAGCAGCAGGCGCGGCTGGCTCGCCAGCGCACGCGCAATTTCGAGCCTGCGCTGATCGCCATACGGCAGGTCCGAAGCATATTCGCTCGCGCGCGCGCCGAGCCCCACTAGATCGAGCCAGCGCTGGCCCAGCGCCCCGTGCTCCGCCGCTTCGTTGCGCGCGGCGCGCGTGCCCAGCAGTTCCGCCACGAAGGGCGTGTGCAGACGGTGATCCATGCCGATCAGCACGTTCTCGAACGCGCTCATGTGGTTGAACAAGCGGATGCCCTGAAACGTGCGCGCGATGCCGCGATGCACGTTGCGGTGCGGCGCGCCGCCCACAAGCGGCTCGCCGCGCCAGACAAGGCGTCCGCCGGTGGGCCGGATCACGCCGGTCAGACAATTGAACACCGTGGTCTTGCCCGCGCCGTTCGGGCCGATCAGCGCGAGGATCTCGCCGCTGCGTACCTCGAAGCTGATGCCGCCTATGGCGCGCACGCCGCCAAAGCGGCGTTCGAGACCGTGCACTTCGAGCAGCGTTTCGCGCGCGGTGGCGGCGTCGATCGCGCTGGTGTCGGCAATGGCGACGGCCGGCGCGCTTTCGTGCCCCGCCGCTTCCGCCGCCTCCGCCTCGTGGGCCACCCTCTCCTCCTCGGGCCGGGGCGCCGCGCGCCGCACGTGCGCGGGCCACAATCCTTGCGGGCGCAACAACATGAGCACGACGAGCGCCACGGCGAAGCCGAAAATGCGCCACAGGTTCAGGAAGCGCAGCAGCTCCGGCAGCCCCGCCACGATCACCGCGCCGAGTATCACGCCGGGAATGCTGCCGCGCCCGCCCATCACCACGACGATGAGAATCGTGACCGACTGGAGATAGGTGAACGCCGTGGGATCGATGGTGCCGAAGCGCGCGGCGAAGAGACTGCCCGCCAGCCCGCCGATCAGCGCGCCCATCACGTAGGCGAGCATTTTCGCGCGCAGCGTCGCGACGCCCACCGCTTCCGCTGCGGCCTCGTCTTCGCGAATGCTGGTCCACGCGCGCCCCAGGCGCGAGCGCCCAAGGCGCACCGCGAACACCAGCACCACGATGAAAAACGCCATGCCGAGCAGATACACCGCGCGCGGCGAACTGATCTCGTAGCCGAACAGGCTGGGCGGCTCGATGCCGTAAATGCCGTTCGGTCCGCCCGTGATGTCGAGATTGGTCGCGACGATACGCGTGATCTCGCCAAAACCGAGCGTGACGATGGCGAGATAGTCGCTGCGCAGCCGCAGCGTGGGATAGCCGATCACGATGCCCGAAACGCCCGCGAACGCGATGCTGAACGGCAGCGTTTCCCAGAACGTGAAATGCAGCAGCGTTTCGAGCAGTGCGGTGGTGTACGCGCCGATAGCGAAGAAGGCCGCGTAGCCGAGGTCGAGCAACCCCGCATAGCCCACCACGATATTGAGCCCGAGGCCGAGGATCGCATACGTGATGATGGTGAGCCCGACATCGACGATATAGCCGCTCGCGAACGAGGGAATCGCGATCGCCGCCGCGATCAGCACGATGGCGGCGACCCATGAGGTCTGCGAAGCCCGCGCGCGCATCGCTCACATCCTCTCGACAACGCGCTCGCCGAACAACCCCGTCGGCTTCACCACGAGCACGGCGATCAATACGCCGAACACGAACACGTCGGTCCATTGCGAGGACACATAGCCCGCGCCGAACGCCTCCAGCAGCCCGATCAGGAAGCCGCCCACCATCGCGCCCGGAATGTTGCCGATACCGCCCAGCACCGCCGCCGTGAACGCACGCAGCCCGAGCACGAAGCCCATGAAGAAGTTGATCTGCGTGTAGAAGAGACCTTCCATCACGCCCGCCACGGCGGCCAGCGCCGAGCCGATGAAGAACGTGAGCTGGATGAGCCGCTCGACGTCGATGCCCATGAGGCGCGCCGCGTCCTGGTCGATCGCGAGCGCGCGCATGGCCGTGCCGATAAACGTATGGTGTACGAACAAATAGAGCGCGATCATGAGCGCGAAGCTCGCCGCGACGATGCCGATCTGCGCGAAGGTCACGTGCACCTGCATCACGTCGAAGCCCGTATGCGTGAGCAGATGCGGATAGGTGCGAAAGCCCGCGCCATAGGCGATCAACACGCCGTTCTCCAGCAGCAGTGAAATGCCTAGCGCGGTGATGAGAATGGACAGGCGCGGCGCGCGCAAGAGCGGCTGGTAGGCCACCCGTGCGATCGCCACGCCCAGCACGCCCGTGGCCAGCATGGCCGCCGCGAAAGCCACGAACAGCGCCAGCGCGAGCGGCAGGCGCCCGGCCGCGAGCGTGGAGAGCGCGGTCCAGCCCACGAACGCGCCCACCATGAAGAGATCGCCGTGCGCGAAGTTGATGAGCCGGATGATGCCGTAGACCATCGTGTAGCCGAGGGCGACGAGCGCGTAGAACGAGCCGATCGTCAGCCCCTCGACGACGAACTGGAGAAAGGTGCTCATGGGCGGCCCGGGGCGCTTACTTCATCGCCACCCACTTGCCGCTTGCATCCTGCCGCTGATACGGCTCGAACTGGTCGTTGCGCACGATGATCGTGATGTACACGGCGCGGCTGCGATCGCCCTTCGGATTGAAGCCGATCTGCCCGGTGAGGCCCGGATAATTCGTGATCTTGTGCAGCGCCGCAGCGATATCGGCGGGCTTGGTCGATTTCGCGTCGGCAATCGCCTTGGCCGTCACGCCCACGGCGTCGTATTCATACACGGAATACGGTCCCGGCCCTTGCCCATAGGTCTTCGTGTACTGGTCCACGTAGTCGTGCGCGCCCGAAAGGAACTGCGCGAGCGGCGAGGTCGTGATGATCATGCCGTCCGCGGCCGGGCCCGCCGTCTTCATGAGCGTCGGGTCGTTGGTGGCGTCGCCGCCCATGAAGGTCATTTTCAGGCCCACCTGGCGTGCTTCCTTGACGAGCAGGCCCGCTTCGGAGAAATAACCCGTGTAGTAGATCACGTCCGGCTTGAGCGACGAAACCTTGGTGAGCGTGGGCGAATAATCCATCTGGCCCGGCGTGATCGAGTCGGCGTAGACCACGTCCACGCCCATCTTCTTGAGCGCTTCGACCGTGTTCTGCGCGAGGCCCTTCGAGTAGGTCGTGTTGTCGTCGATCACCGCCGCGCGCTTCACGTTCAGCGCGTTCTTCATGAAGCTCGCCGCGAAGGGCCCTTGCTGGTCGTCGCGGCCTATCGTGCGAAACACCGTGTCGTAGCCCATTTCGGTGAGCTTGGGATTGGTCGAGGCGTCAAGCACGTAGGGAATCCCGGCCCGGTGGAACGCGGTCAACTCGGGCAGCGCCGCGCTCGAACAATAGCCGCCCGCCACGGCCACCACACCCGCGTCCACGAGTTTCTGCGCGGCCTGTACCGCCGTTTGCGCGTCGCACGCGTCGTCCTCGGGCACGAGTTCGATCTGCTTGCCGAGCACGCCGCCCGCCGCGTTGATCTTCGCGGCGGCGAGCTTCGCGCCGTTCACGATATCCGTGCCGGCAGCAGCGCTGCTGCCCGAAAGCGGCACGGGCACGCCGATCTTGATGGTCTGGCCATACGCGAGACCCGGCACGAGGCCCGGCGCGAGCGCGGCCAGCGCAAAAAGGGCGGCGCCTAACGTTGCGTGCAACGTGCCCCGCTGGCGGGGTGCGTCGGGCGTGCCATTGTTCTGAAGATTCATGTGAGCGGCTCCTGACTATGGACCCGACCGGGCGATGCCGCAACGCAGGCGAGCCCGCGCGGTCAGTTAGCAAAACGAAATAATTCGTCCGGTACGAGACCCCGCGAACGTCGCGCGCTCATGGCGTGCGGCCTGCAAGGGAACCCGGCGCATCATGACTTATCCATGATAGGTGCCCGCGACCGTTTAACTGGTATAGGGTATGCGCGTATACAAACCGCGTGCGCGCGGAGCGCCGCGAGGCAACTTTGTATACACGCGCAGAGCGGGAGAATGGGGACCGCCGTGCCGGGCGAAGCTATCTGCGGTATTGCACCGCGGCGCGCTCAAAGACGTTTGTGAACGTTTTTGAGCGCATTCGCCTCTCTCAGTGCGCCACGCGATGGTCGATCAACTCCTTCACCACGCGCGGGTCGGCCAGCGTCGAAACATCGCCCAGGTTTTCATACTCGCCATCGGCGATCTTGCGCAGAATGCGACGCATGATCTTGCCAGAACGCGTTTTCGGCAACACCGGGGCCCACTGGATGAAATCGGGGCTCGCGATCGGCCCGATCTCCTGGCGCACGCGCGCCACGAGCGCCGCGCGCAGCGCATCGCTCGGCTCCACGCCCGCCTTCAGCGTCACATAGGCATAGATGCCCTGCCCCTTGAGCGAATGCGGAAAGCCTACTACGGCCGCTTCCGCCACGTCGGGGTGCGAGACCAGCGCGCTCTCCACCTCCGCCGTCCCCAACCGGTGCCCCGAGACGTTCACCACATCGTCGATACGCCCCGTGATCCAGTAGTCGCCATCGGCGTCGCGGTAGCAGCCGTCGCCCGTGTAATACTTGCCTTCGAACTGGCTGTAATAGACCTGACGCATGCGCTCGGGGTCGCCGTAGACGTAGCGCATTTGCCCCGGCCACGAGTCGAGCATGCAGAGGCTGCCGGCCGCCGGGCCGTCGAGCACGTTGCCCTTTTCGTCGACGATCGCCGGGCGGATGCCGAAGAACGGCCGCGTGGCCGAGCCCGGCTTGAGCGTGGTCGCACCCGGCAGCGCCGTGATCATGATGCCGCCCGTTTCGGTTTGCCACCAGGTATCGACAACGGGGCAGCGCTTGTCGCCCACCACTTCGTAATACCAGAGCCACGCCGCCGGATTGATCGGCTCGCCCACCGTGCCGAGCAGGCGCAGCGACTTGCGCGAAGTGCGCTTGACCGGCCCCTCGCCGTCGCGCACGAGCGCGCGAATGGCCGTGGGCGCGGTGTAGATGATCTGCACGTTGTGCTTGTCGCACACCTGCCAGAAGCGCGAACTGTCGGGATAGTTCGGCAAGCCTTCGAACATGAGCGTGGTCGCGCCGTTGGCAAGCGGCCCGTAGACGATGTAGCTGTGCCCCGTCACCCAGCCCACGTCGGCCGTGCACCAGTACACATCGCCGTCGTGATAGTCGAAAACGTACTGATGCGTGAGCGACACATAGGTCAGGTAGCCGCCCGTGGTGTGGACAACGCCTTTGGGCTTGCCCGTCGAGCCGGAGGTGTAGAGGATATACAGCGCATCTTCGGCGTTCATTTCCTCCACCGGACAATCCGCAGGACTCCGATCGATCAGTTCATGATACCAGTGGTCGCGCCCTTCGCGCCAGTCGATCTTGCCACCCGTGCGCCGTACCACCACGCACGCGCTCACCTCGGGGCATTTCGCCATGGCGGCGTCGGCGCTGGCCTTCATTGCGATCGTGCGGCCGCCGCGCACGCCTTCGTCGGCCGTAATGACGAGCGTCGAAGCGCAGTCCTGAATGCGGTTGGCAAGCGCCTCGGGCGAGAAGCCGCCGAACACCACCGAATGGATCGCGCCGATGCGCGCGCAGGCGAGCATCGCCACCGCGGCCTCGGGAATCATCGGCATATAGATCGTCACGCGCTCGCCGCGCTTCACGCCCAGCGACTTGAGCGCATTGGCGAACTTGCACACCTCGGCATGCAACTCGCGATACGTGATGGTCCGGCTCACCGCGGGATCGTCGCCCTCCCAGATGATGGCGGGCCGCTCGCCGTGCGCGGCCACATGCCGGTCGAGACAGTTGCTCGATACGTTGAGCGTGCCGTCGTAGAACCAGCGTATGTGCAGGTCGCGGCTCGCGAACGAGACGTCCTTCACGCGGGTGTACGGTTTGATCCAGTCGAGCCGTTTGCCCTGTTCGCCCCAGAACGCTTCGGGGTCCTCGGTCGAGCGGCGGTACATCGCTTCATAACCGGCCTGGTCGACCCATGCCTTCGCGGCCCATTCCGCGGAAGGCGGAAAGACCAGATGCTCATCCATGACGTGCTCCTCGGGATGAAGCGCCGCCGGGCGCGATGGCGCGGCGGCGCCGGAAACGCTCAAGCCGCGTGCGGATGCGGTTCGATGTAGGGATGCGTGGGCAGCACGGTGCGCCCAAAGCTTTCGTTGATCACCATGGCCGCCGACGCGTAGAACGCCAGCGCCGCCGTGACGAGCCCCGCATAGCCGCCCAGACGCGTGATGGCCGTCATGTCGGTCCAGATGCCAATGGCCAGTAGTCCGAAGGTAATCCACAGCGCGAGAAACACGAGTTGCACCGACGTACTCGTGTGCATGGAGCCAATCCACATATAGAACGTGAACACGCCCCAAACGAGCAGATACCAGCCAACGAACGACTCGGGCACCTTCGTGCCGAGGAACCCGACGAAAAGCGCGAAGGACCACCAGAACGCGCCGTAGCTCAGGAACGCCACGGTGCCGAGGGTATTGCCGCGCGGAAACTCCATGACGCCCGCGATCATCTGTGCGGTGCCGCCAAATGCAAACGCGAGCGCGAGCACGAGGCCCATCGCATCGGCGCTGTACCAGCCCGCGTTGATCATGCTGAGCATCCACGTGGTGAATGCGAAACCGGCGAGGCCCAACGGCGCCGGATTGGAAAGCTTGCCGCCCATGGTTGTCCTCCTTGCGCCGGTCGGCAACCCGTTGCACGGCCGCATGCGCGCAAAATAAGTGCACCTTCGTGCATTATAGTCAATACATCACAACGTGATATATTTACCGATAATGACGCGGTAAAGGATGCGCATACGACGTACCTGGGCGGTACTCATCTGAGGAAAGCGTTCGTGTGTTCGAACGGGAGACGGAAAGAAGGAGCGCGCCGGAGCGTCGCGCTCCGGCGCATGCATCATGGCGATGCGATCAGGCGTAAACCGTTTTTCCCGCCAGCGCGTTGCGAATCGCGCCGGCGAGATCGCCCGCGGCGAATTTCGCCACATAGCCGCTCGCGCCCGCGTTCTTCACGTGCGCTTCGTTCGCGGTGCCCGTGAGCGACGAGTGGATCACCACGGGAATGTCCACGGTGCGCGGGTCCGCCTTGATCTTGCGCGTCAAGGTGAAGCCGTCCATCTCCGGCATTTCGAGGTCGGTGAGCACGAGCGCGATGCGGTCCTTCGCGCGCAAGCCTTCGCGCTCCGCGCTCGTCGCGATCGCTTCGAGCTGCTTCCACGCTTCGAGGCCCGTTTTCGCCATCGTGTACTCCACGCCCAGGGCGCTGAGGCTCTGCCCGATCAGCTCGCGCGCGAAGCCCGAGTCGTCGGCCGCCAGCACCTTCGCGCCCGGCGGAATCACCGCGGGCTCGCCCACTTCCTCCGGCACGACTGCGCCATGCTGCGCCGGGAACACGTCGCGCAGCACCTGCTCCACGTCCACCACCTGCACGAGCTTCGTGCTCTCGGGATCGTTGCCGAGCCGCGCGATGCTCGTCACGCGGTTGCCCATCGTCACGTCGGCGGTGAGCACCTGGCTCCATTCGAGCCGCACGATCTCGTCCACGCTTTCGAGCGCGAAGCCCTGCGTGGAGCGCGCGAATTCCGTGACGAGCAAAATGTTGCGGCCCGTGGCCGGTTCGCAGCCCATCAGCTTGGGCAGGTCGATCACGGGCATCACCTGGCCCCGGATGTTGGCCGCGCCGAGCACATAGGGGGACGATGCCGCGATCGGCGTGATCGCCGGCATGCTCAGGATTTCCCGCACCTTGAAGACGTTGATGCCGAAAATCTCGCCCACCTCGCTGCCCGGCGCCGCGCCGAGCCGGAACAGCAAGAGTTCGAACTGGTTCGTGCTCGTCAGGCGGGTTCGTTCGTCGATTGCGAAGCCGCTTTCCATGATTCCCTCGTGTCTCTGTCGTGTGATGTGATGCGTCCGGCACCTCAATCGTCTACGGCCTGGCACGGGAAATCTTGAGGCTTGTGCGCAAGGCCGCCCGTGCCGGATCAAGTTTGACTCACGCGTCCTCCCGCACGCGCTGCGCGCCATGCTCGCGCAGCAGCGCCGCGCAGGCCTGCGCGCTCACCGGCTTGCCGAACAGGTAGCCCTGCTGACGCTCACAGGCAAGCGAGCGCAGAAACGACGACTGCTCGGTCGTTTCCACGCCTTCGGCCGTCACCCGCATGCCGAGCGAGTGCGCCATCGCCACGACGGCCTGGGTGATCGCCACCGAGTCGCGATTGTCCGGCAGGCCCGCCACGAACGTGCGATCGACCTTCAGGTGATGCAGCGGAAAGCGCTTCAGATACGAAAGCGACGAATAGCCCGTGCCGAAGTCGTCCACCGAGATGCGCACGCCAATGTCGTCGAGCGCGCGCAGGATGGGCAGCACGCTCTGGTTGTCGCTCATGAGGATGCCCTCTGTGATCTCCACTTCGAGCGCCTCGGGCGCGAGGCCCGATTTCGCGAGACAGCTTTGCACCTGCTCGACCACGCCGTCGGCGATCTGGCGCGGCGAGAAGTTGACGGCCATCACAAAGTCGGGCGCGAGCAGGCGCCGCCATTGCGCGGCCTGGCGGCACGCGTGTTCGAGCACCCACTGGCCGATGGGCACGATCATGCCGGTGTCCTCAGCCACGGGGATGAACTCCACCGGCGACACGTGGCCAAGCTCGCCGCTTTCCCAGCGCAACAGCGCTTCCGCGCCGATCATGAGGCCGCTCGCGCCGTCGACGATAGGCTGATAGACGAGCCGCAGCTCGCCCGCGGCGAGCGCCCGGCGCAAACCCCGCTCCACCTGGAAGCGGCGTTGCAGGCGCTGGCGCAGCTCGGTCGTGAAGAACTGGAACTGGTTGGTGCCGCGCTGCTTGGCGGCGTACATCGCCGAGTCGGCGTTGCGCATGAGCGCGGCGGCGCTGCGGCCGTCGTCGGGATACACGCTGATGCCGATGGAGGCGCCCAGGTAATACTCGTTGCCCGCCACCGCGAACGGCGCGGCAATGGCGTCGAGCACGCGCTGCGCGAGCGCGACCAGCTCGGCCACGTCGTCGAAGCGCCGCACGGCGATCACGAATTCGTCGCCGCCCACGCGGGCGAGCGTATCGGCCTCGCTCACGCAGCCGGTCAAACGCCGGCCCACGTCGCGCAGCAGCAGGTCGCCCGCCTCGTGGCCGCCCGTGTCGTTGACCTTCTTGAAGCCGTCGAGATCGACGAAGAGGAGCGCGGGCCGCTCCGTGCCGCTCGCGCTTTCGAGCAGCGCATGCATGCGCTCGGCGAGGAAGGTGCGGTTGTAGAGGCCCGTGAGCGCGTCGCGCGTGGCGAGGTAGCGCAGTTGCTGCTGCGCCTCGCGCACCGGCCCGATGTCGGTGAACGAGACCACCACGGAAATCGCCTCGCTCTCGCCCGCCCGGAAGATCGGCAGCACGTTCTCGTTCACCCACACGACCTCGCCGTCGGCAAGCTCAAGCCCCACGGTCTCGCCGAGCACGGCCTCGCCCGTGTCCAGCGCCCGCATGCTGGGACGCTTCGAGAGCGGCAAGGGCACGCCGTTTTCGTCGAGCACGCGCGGGATCAGATGCAGGATGCTGCGGCCGATGGCGTCCTCGGGCAGGCGCAGAATGCGCCGTGCGCTGCGGTTGCAGGCGAGCACGGTGTCGTTGCGCGACTGCATCACGACGCCTTCGTTGAGGTGGTCCACCACGAGGCGGTGGTGCTCCTCGCTGCGCGCGAGCCGCTCGGCGATGGTCTGCTGGTTGAGCATGACCGCCACGCTGCGGGCGATGTCGCACAGCAGCGCCTCCTCGGCCGCATTGGGCCGCCACGGGCGGTTCTGGTAGACGGCGAGCGCGCCGAGCACGCCGCCGTTGTCGTCGTCGAGCGGCGTGGTCCAGACCGCGCGCAGCCCGCTGTCGAGCGCGATGCGCCGGTATTCGCCCCACGTGTGCGCCGCCTCGAAGTCCTCCACGCAAACCGTGCGCCGCTCGTAGATGGCCGTGCCCGTGGGGCTCGTGCCGGGCCCCACGGGCGTGCCGTCGAACGCGGCGTGATAGTGCGCGGGCAACGACGGCGCGCTGCCGATGCGCAAGCGCCGCCCGTCGCCGTCGAGCCGCAGGATCGAGCAGTTCGCGCCCGCGCCCAGCAGCCGCTCGGCGCGGCAACACACCTCGGCCAGCAACTCCGGCAGCGGCATGCCGCGCGACACGAGGCGCAGCACGCCGCGCTCGGAGGCGAGCGCCTCGTCAGCCCCGCTCGCGCGGTTCACGCCGTTCGACGCTCCCTGCACTCCCGCCTGAACGTCCCATGATCCCGCTGCGCCGAACGCTCCCGCCGCTTCGGAATTGACCATACCCTCGTCCCCTCTTGTTGCCGTGGCGCGCACCGCGCGCCTGAAGCCCGTACCCGGTTCGATCTCAAGTGTGGTGCGCGGCGCACCGCCTGCCGCCAGGCGAGCGATGGGGCCGCCCCTGCATTAACGGCAGGGGCGGCGGGATCTTGAAGCGTGGGGGAAATACAAACGACGGGGAGCGTCAAGCGCCCAGCCGCGGCGGGAGGGAAGCGGGGATGAGCGTCGGCGCGCAGGGAGGGGTTAAGCCTCGCCCCGCTCGTCCTTGCCATCCTTGTGGAACACGCGCCTGGTCGCGCGCTTGGTGGCCTCGTAACCTTCGCGCGACGCATGCGCGATACCGTGGCCCACGGCCTTCGCCGCGCTCGCGGTGGCGTGGCCGAAGTCGCGCGCGGCGTGGCCGGTTTTCGTGGCCGCCTCCTTCGAATCGTGCTTGATATTCTCCTTCACTTCGTGGAGATCGGCGTGCGCCATCGAGCTCGCCATGCCGAGCACGAGGGCCGCGAGTATGAACCGTTTGGCTTTCATCGTAGGCTCCCTTTGAGGTTGTTATCGAATGACCGCGGACGCGTCGAGCATCACCGCCGCGCGTCCCGTGAGCAGCACGCGGTCGTCGCCGCGCACCGTAAAGGCGTAGAGAATGCTGTTGCCGGTGCCGCTCACGCGCTCGGCGTCGATCGTGAGCGGCGTGTCGAGCGTATCGAGCCGCTCGATGTGCGCCTGGACGTTGCGCACGCTCGCGAGATAGCCCACGCGCGGGCGGCCGGCCGGCGCGCCGTCGTGCGAGGCTTGCGAGTCTTGCAGCACGCCCAGTATCGCGCCGTGCACGGCCATGGCCTGCGCCGCGTACTCCACGCCGCAAACCGCCGAAAGACGCCCGCGCAGGCGCAGCGGGTTGTGCGGGTCGCGATGGCTCGTCGCCGTGCAGCAAATGCGCGTGTCGTCCCACGCCTGCACGGTGTCGAGCAGGCACATCGCGCCGCCGTGCGGGATGTGCGCGGCAATCCACGCGTGGTCCAGCGGCGCGTTCGCGACAGCATGAGGACCGTTCGAAGCGGCATGGGCGAGCACGTTCGCAAGCGCGCCCGGCAGGCCGGCCTGGGTCGTCATGGCTGCGCTCCGAAGGTCTCGGGCATCGACACCTCGAGTTGCACGCGCGTTTCGCTTTCGGGGAGATAGTCGATCACCACGCGGCCCGGGCGGCGTGCGGCCAGCGCTTCGAGCAGCGGCAGCGCGCGCGCGGCGGGATTGTTCCTGCGCAGCGCCTCCAGTTCGGTTGCGGCGAGCGTGCTCGCCTCCGCCTCGACAAGCGTCACGTCGATGCGCGCAAGCGCCGCCGGGCTCGCTTGCGGCGCGAGCACGAGCGCCACGCCAAACGCATCGGCAATGGGGCGCACCGCATGCAGCGGCTCGGGATAGTCGGTGTCGTAAGCGACGAGCAGGGTCGGCACGCCGTCCACCGCCACCTGGCACACGCTTTCGAGCAGTCCCGCCGCGAAGCTGCCGTCGTGCGCGCAAAGCACGTTCGACGTGGCCCGCGCGCGCGCCGCGATACTCCAGTAACCGGCGGGCGCGTTGTGCACGGAGTTGTGAAAGCGCGTGGGCGACAGCAGGCGATCGTCGCCCGCGAGCGCCTCGCAAATCACATGGCAGTTGTGACCGTCGCCGCCCGAGGCCGCGAACACGGCGGCCAGCGTGGTGGCGTCGCGCCCGCTCGCCGCCACGGCCTCGTGGCCCACGGCAAGCGCGGTCTTGACGACGGCGCCCGTGCGGCGGCGCTCGGCGGCGGGCAGCCCGGCGGGCGGCGGCAGCGCCGTCTGCGCACTCACGTACGGCGTGCGCGCGGCGAGCACCTCGGCGGCATGCGGCCAGTCGGCGAGCCCCGGCCCGATCACGCCAACGCTTTCGATAAAGGCGGAAAGTCTCATGACGTCTGTTCCCGATGTGCCGGACGTGCCGGATTCCCGCCGCGTGCGCGATCCGCGCGGCCGAGCACGAGGCTACAGTTCGTGCCGCCGAAGCCGAACGAATTGCTGAGCACCACGTCCACGCGCGCCTCGCGGCTCTCCAGAACATAGTCGAGGCCAAGCGCGGGATCGGGCTGCGCGGTGTTGACGCCCGCGGGCATGAAGCGATGGCGCAGCGCGAGCGCCGCGATCACGGCTTCGAGCGCACCCGCCGCGCCGAGCGTATGGCCGGTCGCGCCCTTGGTCGAGCTGCACGGCGTGCGCTCGAACAGCGCGCCGACCGCGCGGCTTTCGGCGGCGTCGTTGCTCGGCGTGGCCGTGCCGTGCAGGTTGATATAGTCGATCTCGCCCGCGCTCACGCCCGCGGTCGCGAGCGCCTGCTCCATCGCGGCGCGCGCGCCGAGCCCATCGGGATGCGGCGACGACATGTGATGCGCGTCACTCGATTCGCCCACGCCGAGCAGCAGGACCGCATCGTCGTCCGGCGTATCCGGCGCGCGTTCGAGCAGCGCGAACGCCGCTGCCTCGCCAATGGAGATGCCGTTGCGGTTCACGTCGAACGGACGGCACGGGTCGCGCGAGAGCAGTTCCAGCGAATTGAAGCCATATAGCGTTGTCAGGCACAGCGAATCGACGCCGCCCACCACCGCCGCGTCGATCAGCCCCGCTTCGATCATGCGGCGCGCGGAGCCGAACACCTTCGCCCCCGACGAGCACGCCGACGAGATCGACGTGGCCGGTCCGCGCAGCCCGAACCAGGCGCGCACGAAGGCGGCAAGCGAATACGGGTTGTGCGTTTCGGCGTAGTGAAAGCCCGGCGCGAGCGCGCCGCTTGGCGGGTCGCGCCGCCGGTACGCGTATTCGGTTTCGAGGATGCCCGAGGTGCTGGTGCCGACGAACACGCCCACGCGCGCGGCGCCATAGCGCGCGACGGCGGCTTCGACATGCTGTGCGAAGCCGTCCTGCGTGAAACCGAGTTGCGCGAGACGGTTGTTGCGGCACGCGTAGTCCGCGAGATCGGCGCGCATCGTTTGCGATTCGACGTCGGCCACCGCGCCTATCCACGTGTCGAGTTCCGCGCGCTCGAAGTCGCACGGCGCGAGGCCGCCGCGCCGGTCGCGCAGCGCGTCGAGCGTCGCGTCGAGCCCGCGCCCAAGGCAACTGGTGGCGGTGAAGTGCGAAAGAATCAGGGGTTTCACGTCGATCGTGTCCGGTGGCGCAGCGGTGGAATCAGGGTTGGTCGTCGAGGCACGCGCGCAGCGTCGTCCACGGCAAGCGGGCTTCGGCGGCAGCGCGCAGGAGCGCCGGCAGCACGTCGAGCACGAGCGGTTCGCCGCGCGCGTCGCGGGCCGCGTGGCCGTCGTGCACGAGCAGGATGTCGCGCGGCGCGAGGCCGTCGAGCAGGCGGCGCTCGACCGTGCCCGCGTCTTTCGCGCGCGTGTCGAAGCCGCGCCGCGTCCAGCTCGCGAGGTGCAGACCCAGGTCGCACAGCACGGGTTCGAGGAAGGGATTGCGCAGGCCCGCGGGCGCGCGAAAGAAACGCGGCGCGGTGCCCGCGATCTCGGTGAGCGTGCGCTGCGCCGCTTCGATTTCGCGCTTCATCGCGCGCGGCCCGGTGAGCGAAAACGTGTGACGGTGGCGCTGGCTATGATTTTCGACCGCGTGGCCGCGCGCGACGATCGCCTCGATCCACTGCGGATGCCGGCGCGCGAGGTCGCCGATGCAGAAGAACGTTGCGCGCGCATCGTAACGGTCGAGCAGGTCGAGCACGCGCGGCGTTACTTCGGGGTCCGGACCATCGTCGATGGTGAGCGCGATGCACTCGCCCGCATGTTCGGGCAAACGCGTCCAGTTGGGCCCGAGCAGCGCGCTGCGCGGCCACAACCCGGCGGCGGTCAACGCGAGATGCGAGGCGACCACGCCGCCTGCGGCCCACGGCCAGGCGTGCGGCTGCGCAAGCAGCGCGGCGGCCGCGCCCGCGTGCACCGCCGCCGCGCCGTAGATCGACGGCGCGGGTTTCCAGCGGCGCGCCGTGGCGCACGCGGGCGTCGGGACCGCGGACGGCCTGGAGGGCAGCATGGGCGTGCTCATGCGCTGCCTCCGTGCGAATGGTTCATATGCGCGTGTTCCTCGCGCGCGCGGGCGGGCCGGCGCTGCGCGAGGGAATCGCCGGAGGCGCGTGCGGGAACGCGCGCGGCGGCGCTGGCCTGCGCGAGCGGCGGCGCAAGAATCGCCGCGAACACGAGCGCGAGCATCGCGCCCGGCCCGACCGTCAGGCCGAACGTTTCGAGCAACGGCACATGGGAAAGCGCGAGCAGGCCGAAACCCGCCACCGTCGCGAGATTGGCGACCAGCAGCGAGACCAGCGTGCGCGGCGTCGCGCGCTGCGTACGGTCGTTGCGCGCCTGCTTGCAGAAGAACAGCGCATAGTTCGAGCCCACCGCCACGATGAGCAGCATGCCCACCAAGTGCAGGATGGTGAGCTGAACGCCCGCCAGCGTGAAGCCCGCCGCCACGACCAGCACGGCCGCCACAAGCGGCGCGAGCGCATGCGCCGCGCGCACGGGCGAGCGCAACGCGAGCGTGAGCAGGACGACAATGGCGGCGAAGCCCGCCAGCGACAGGCGAATGTCTTCGTGCACGTAGTTCACGTAGAGGCGGTCGGCCTCGGCTTTCATATCGACGAACAACGCGCCGGGCACGTTCGCGCGAGCGACGGCGTCGCTCACGGGCGTCGCGTCGAGGCTGGGCGTGTTTGTGGCCATGTTTACGGCCGCTGCGGCCTGCGGCGCACGCAGCGCCAGCATCGCGGTCCACTGGCCGTCGCGCCGGGTCAGCAGCCCGTCGACGGCCAGCGCCATCGACGTGCCCTTGAGGTCCGCGCGCGTAACGAGCGGCGCGGCGCGCGCGGCTTCGGCATCGGCGAGGAACGGCGCGAAGGCGTCGGGCTTCACGCTCACCGGCTGGTTCTGGATGGCTTCGTTCAGGCGCGCCGCCAGCACCTGGCGCTCCGGCAGACTCGCGAGACGCGCGCGCTGCATGGCGTCGCTCGGCAGATAGCGCGCCGGGCTCTCGAAACCGCCCAGCACGCCGCGATCGACGAGCGGCTGCAACTGCGCGCCGACCTTTTCCGCGCCTTCGAGCGCCGCTTGCTCGCTCGCGGCGGGAATCACCACGAGATAGCGCACGTCGGGCGCGCCCACGTCGGCGCGCAGGCGTGTGTCGAGCGCCTGGCTCGCGGCGGGCACCGGGCTCAGCGTGGCAAGCTCCTGACTCCAGAGGTCGCCGCGATGCAGCCACAGCGTGGCCACGGCGCCGAGCACGAGCGCCGCGAGCGGCCAGCGCAAGCGCGGCGCCCCCTGCGCGAGACGCGCCAGCACCGCGCCGATGCGCGAAACGTCGCGAATCGCGATCGTGCCGCCGCACAGCCTCGGCAGCACGAAGCGCGTGACGAGCGCGGCGCTCGCGAGGCCCGCGATCGAAAAGAGACCGAGTTGCACGAGGCCGGGGAAGCCCGAGAACAGCATCGAGGCGAAACCGCACACGGAGGTCAGCACGCCCAGGCGGATAGTCGGCCAGTAGGCGGCGAGCCACGCGCGCATCGTGTCCTTGCCCTGCTTCGCGTCCTGCGACGACTGCACGAACAGGTAGATCGAGTAATCCACGGCCTCGCCGATCAGCGTCGTGCCGAAACCGAGCGTCAACCCGTGCACGGTGCCGAACGCTAGCGCGACCGCCGCGATGCCGGCCGCCACGCCCGAAAGCACCGGCAGAAGGCCCAGCGCGAGCGTGCGCGGCGAGCGGTAGAGCGTGAGCAGCAGCGCGACGATGAGCACGAGGCTCAGCGTGGAGAGGCGCTCGACGTCGTGGCGAATGGCGTCGCGCGTGGCGACCCCGAACACGCCCGGCCCCGTCATCGACACCTGGTAGGCCGAAGCATTCGGCAAGGTGCGTGCGGCGGCTTCGAAGGCGCGCTGCACGGCCTCGATCGCGCGGGCCTGCGCGTCGGTGTCGGAGCCGGCGGCGGCCGTTTGCGCGACGAGCACGGCGCGCCGGCCGTCACGCGAGGCCCACACGCCGCCACGGCTCACGGGCTGCGCCGCGCTGTCGAGCTGGCCGACCAGCGCCGCCACTTCGCCCGTGGGGTCGCGCGGCAGCAGGTCCTTGGCAACGAACCCCGCCGACGAGCTCAACAAATCGAGGCTCTCGCCCAGCGCGTCGTGCATGCCCTGGGCGGTAAAGCGCTGCGGCGTGACCGCCGGGCTCAGCACGTAGCGGTGCGCGAACATGAACTGCTCGTCGCGTGCGTCGCTCTCGCCCGAGCCGTTGTGCACGGCCGCGAACTGCGGATCGGCGCGCAGGGTCGCGGCCACACGGCGCGACAGCGTGGCGCGCGTGCTCTCGTAGCCGCCGTCGATGGCGACGAGGATCAGCCGCGAAGCGAGGCCGTCGCGCAACTGGTCGACGAGCACGCGTTGCGTCTCGCTCGGCGAGCGCGGCAGGAACGCGGAAAGGTCGGCGCTGAAATTCGCGCGGCCGATCGCCACCGCGCACGCCACGAGGCACAGCAGCCATACCGCAACGGCGTGGCGTTGCACCGCCGCGAGGCCGCGTGCGATGGCGTTGGGGCGCGCTTGCGGGTCCATCAGTTCGTGTCCGCGGCAAGGGCGTGCAGGCGCATCAGCGAATGATCGCCGTCGGCCTGCTGGATCGCGACGCTGCGCAACGCGTCGCGCGTGCCGTCTATGGTGATCGCGCTCACCACCTTGCGCATGCGCGAATCGAGCGGCGTGAGCGTGAGGGTCCAGTCGTCGCCCTGGCCCGCGAGCGCGACCTTGTACACCTGTTCGAGCGCGAAGCGGTTGCCCGCGAGCGTCGCGCGAATGCTCTCGATAAATGCGCCCAGCTCGGGATAGCGCGCGAGCGAAAGCGTGTATTTGTGGTTCTCGCGCTGCACGGTGAGCATGTCGCCGTCCACCACGAGGTGCTCGGGCTTCGGGCTCTGCGTGATCTTTTCCAGATGATCGGGCGCGACGAACACGAGTTCTCCTGACGATTCCAGCGGCTGCGTGGCGATCGACAGGTATTTCGTTTCCGTGAAGCTCGCGCGGCCCGACTTGTGCTGCGCGAGCGTGGACATCAGGCGGTCGAGCGTCCAGGCGGACTGCCCGGCATCGGCTGCCTGCGCCTGCGCGAACGGCGCGAGCGCCAGCGCGACGAGCGCAGCGCTCGCCGCCGCGCGCAAGAACGAGGAAGGACGGAGCGCGTTCATGCGTCGGTTACCTCATGCACGGGCAGCTCGGCGGCGGCGGCACGCGCTTCACGTCGCTCGATGCGCTCGCGGCGGCGCACGGGAGCCGCCGCAGCGGGCGACGGGGAACGGACCGGCGCGGGCGCTCCGACGTTGGCAGCGTTGGCGGCATTGGCGGCGCTCGCCGCCTGCGCGCTCTTCCTGCCGACCTGCCAGAAGTCGAAATAGTTGAACCAGTTGTACGGCGCCGTGCGGCAGTAACGGTCCAGCAGCGAGACGTAGCGCACGAGCGCCGCGTCGATGGCGCGCTGGCGCGCCTCGCGCGGCACGTCCGTGAAATCGGCGAGCGTTTCGAAGTGCACGTCGTAGCGGTTGCCGCCACGGTAAAGGCCCGTCATGAAGAGCACCGGGCGCTTGAGCATCGCGGCCATGTAGAGCGGCCCGAGCGGAAACGCCGCCGGCTCGCCGAGGAAGGCCATGCGCCGCATGGTGGCCGCGTCGTCGGCGAGCAGCGTGCGGTCGGCGAGCATGCCGACCATGCAGTTCTGGTCCAGACGCTCGTGCACCCTCAGCATCGAATCGACCTGGCCGAGACCGATCACCTCGGGTTTCGCGGCCGGGTTCACGGCCGCGAGCGTCGCATTGATCCGCTGCGCGTTTTCCTCGTACATCGTCACGACCACGCGCAGGTCGGGCCGCGTGCGGCCGAGCGCGCGCACCACCTCGAAGCTGCCCAGGTGGCCGCCCATCAGGAACGCGCCGCGCCCCTTCGCGAGCGTGGCGTCCACGAGCGTGTGGCCATGCGGGCGGATGTCGAACAGGTCGAAACGCGCATTCATCAGATAGATGCGGTCGTGGATCGTCGCGGCAAACGTGAACACATGGCGATACACATCGCGCCATTGCGCGGGGCGGCCCAGCACGCGGCGCAGATAGTCGCGCGAGGCCGCGCACGCGCGCGGCGAGAACAGCACGAAATACACGGCGATCAGATGCAGCACGGCGCGCCCCGCGCGGCGGCCGAGGCGCAGCGAGATCCACGTCATGACACGCAGCAGCAGCGCGTTGCTGCGTTCCTGTTGCCTGGCCCAGTCGGTGCGCTTCGTCATGGCTGCGCTCCGTCGTTCGTGGCGCGCGCCGTCGCACCGCCACTCATTGCGCCGGCGATCACGCCGCTCGCCACGTCGCGCGCGCCCGCGCGCAGCGTGAAGCGGATCGCGCCGCCCGTGCCTTCGTCCCACGCGAGGTCGAACGTTTCGCCGGGCGCGGCCGGGCTCAGGAATTTCGCGGAACTGAGCTTCCACGCGTCCATCGGCCGGTTGAGCGAGGTGCCGATCGCGTCGATGACGTGATCGAGCAGCACCACGCCGGGCACGACCGGATGCCCCGGGAAGTGTCCGGGCAACGCGGGATGGTCGGCGGCGATCGTAAACGAGAGCGCGCGCGGCGCCTTCGCGCCCGCGCCGCGCGTGTGCAGCGCGACGAGCGCCGCGAGCACGTCGTGCGGCAGCTTGCCCGTGTCGTTGCGCGGCAGCGAATCGACGAACACAAGCGGGCGCGGCATGAAAGCGGGATCGATACGCTCGCGCAGCGCGCGTTGCAAGTCGGCGGCGGCGAGCGTGGGTGCGACCACCAGCGCGACGAGGCGCTTCACGCCCTCGCCATCGCCCTCGTGTTCCTCATGCTCGGGCATGAAGAACACGCCGTCCACCACGCCCGCAATCGCGTTGAGCTGATGATTGAGGTAGGCGAGCGACGTGCGCTTGCCCGCGATATTGATGAGGTCCGCCTTGCGCCCGTGCAGCAGGAAGCGCCGCGTGTCGAGCAGTTCGAGCGCGTCGCCCATCGGCACGGGTTCTTCCACGTGGCCGCCGGAGACCCATACCGTCGGGCCCTTGTCGTCGCTTTCCGGCGTTTCGCTCGCGCGCGCTTCGAGGCGAATGCGCGGGAACAGCTCCCACGTCGCGCCCTGCGCGGTGCGGCGCGTGGCGATCTGGCCGGTTTCGGTGCTGCCGTAGATTTCGATGAGCGGCGCCGTGAGGCGCGTCTCGGCTTCGAGCGCGAGCTTTTCCGCCAGCGGCGCGGTGGCGCACAGCACGAGTTCGGCTTCGGGCAGCGGCTGGTCGGTAGCGAGCAGCGCGCGCAGATGGATCGGCGACGTGACGAGCACGCGCGGCTGCGGCACCGCTTCGAGTTCCGTGCGGATATCGCCGGGGTAGAACGGCAGGCGGTTGCTGAACGCGAGGCCGCCGATCAGCGCAAGCAGCACCGTCGATTCGAAACCGTACATGTGCTGCGGCGGCACGGTGCCGACGATCGTGCAGGCGCGCGCGTCGAGCAGGCCGAGACGCGCGGCGGCCGCGCGCACGTTGGCGACGAGAAAGCCCCAGGTCTTGCGGTGCGGCACGGGCGCGCCCGTCGAGCCCGAGGTGAACACATAGGCCATGATGCGCGCGGCGTCGATTTCCGGCACGACGAAAGGCGCGTCCGTGGCGGCGGCTTGAGCCGCTTGAGCCGCTCCTGCGTCCGGATCGGCCTGCGTCGCTTCCGGATACGCGAAGCGAGGCAGGTCGATCGCGCAGTCGGGCGCGTCGTGCAGGCAGAATGCGTCGGGCGCGAACGAGGCGAGCTGGCGCACCGTCTCGGGCGTATGCGTGGAAGGCAGCAGGCTGATGCGACCGGCGACGAGCGCCGCGCACAGGCTCACCGTGAAGCGGTAGCGGTCGCGGCACACGTTGAACACGTGGCCGCCCGCCGGCAGCGCCGCGGCCACGCGCGCCACGTCGGCGAGGAAGGTGCGCACCGTGACGGGCGCGCCGTCGCGCCAGGCAACGACCTGGTCGGGCGACGAATGAAAAACAAGCGGATGAGTCGGCATAACTTCAGTCGATACAGATTCCTGGTTCGGCGTGGCGGCATCCATGGTTCAGCGATGCTCCGCGTGCGCCTGCGTGGTGTGCCGCGTGGTGTGCCGGTACGCGCGGATCGCGTCGAGCATGCCGGCGCGCGGTTCGCCCGGCAGCGCAAAGCGCCGGCACGCGTGCTCGGCGACGAACATCACCGCGACGAGCGGCAGCGCCAGATAGTTGGCGAACGTCGACCACGCGACGATCGGTGCAATGGCGAACATCAGCGTCGAAACGCCGGCGATCGCGACGAAAAAGAGCGTCCAGGCGAGCGTGATCTGGCGCGTGTAGCGCGCGACGGCCGGCGAGAGCGCGCCTGCGTGCATCATCGACGCAAACTGCGTGCACAACGGCACGCGCCCCGCCGCGAGCGTGCGCCCGAACAGCAGCGCCATCGCGAGGTTGAAGCTCACATGCTCCAGATACAGCCCCCACTCGAAATGTGAAGCAAGAGACGTGCGTGCGAGCCACAGCGCGAGCGCGACGAGCGCCCAGAGCGGCAGCAGCCACGCCCGGCGCGCCGAACGCGCGGCGGCGGCCAGCGCGAGCAGCAGCGGCGGCACGAGCGCCATGGCGAGGCCGAAGCCGTGCGCGCCCGGCGTCGCGACCGCGTAGTGCGCCCCCGCCTGCCAGGCGGCCACCGCCGCCACGGCGAGGGCCGCGCGCGCCGCGTTCGCCGTGTGGCTCATCTGCGGCCCCCGCGCGGGCGCGCGCCGTCACGCCGGAAGCCGGGCGCCTTGCGGCGCGGCCGGCCAGCGGCTACGGTGCAACCCAATGCGAAATGAATGGGCGGGATGAACTGGTCAGGCATGTTGGCAAAAGCATGTTGGCAAACATCGGAGGATTCGCAGCGACGCGGCGGATTGCCTTCAATCCGCCATCAATCGTCATACGAAAACGCAATATTCAGGCCGGTTTCTTGCAGACTTATCGAGGCATGCACATTTTAAGATGCCCGGCGGCGAACATCCGGGCGGACGGCGGCCCGTTTGTAACTGAATGTTTGGAGTCGCGCGCGCGGCGGCGCCCATGCAATCCAGATGGGCGCAAAGCCGCGCAAGCATCTCGCGCGTTCCGGTCCCAAAATGCGCGGCGGCGAGCGCCGACCCTCTGTAACCCTTTCGCGAGGGAGCACGGTATACGCACCGATACCCATCGACTAGAATCCGCGTAACTTTTACATCAAACGAACCCTAAAATCGGGCGGCGAACGCTACCGCCGGCATGCCCGACGAGACCACGCATGATGAACCCACTGGAAAAAGAACTCGCCACGCTGATCGTGGAGGAGCTGAATCTCGAGGATGTCTCGCTCGACGACGTGAACGCCGAAACGCCGCTCTATGGCGAAGGCTTCGGGCTCGACTCGATCGACATTCTGGAGATCGCCCTCCTGATCTCGAAGAAGTACGGCTTCGAGCTGCGCTCGGACAATCCGGATAACGAAAAGATCTTCGCGACGCTCGGCGCGCTGGCCGCCTATGTCGAGGCGCACCGGGTGCGTTGATCGAGCGGATTGCAAGGATTGAGAGGATCAAGAGGAGAAGCGCTCATGCGGGCACTCGTGACAGGCGGCAGCGGCGCAATCGGCCAGGCCATTAGCGAAGCGCTCGCGCAGGCGGGCCACGAAGTCTGGGTGCACGCCAACCGGCATCTCGACGCGGCCGAGGCCGTCGCGCAGCGTATCGAGGCGGCGGGCGGCAGCGCGCACGCCATCGCCTTCGACGTGACCGACGCCGACGCCACCGAAGCCGCGCTCACGCAGCTCGTGCAAGACACGCCCGTGCAGATTCTCGTGAACAACGCGGGCATTCACGACGACGCGCCGCTCGTGGGCATGACGCGCGAGCAATGGCGCCGCGTGATCGACGTCTCGCTCAACGGCTTTTTCAACGTGACGCAACCGCTCCTCATGCCGATGATTCGCACGCGGCGCGGGCGCATCGTCAACATCGCCTCGCTCGCGGGCGTGATGGGCAATCGCGGTCAGGCGAACTACGCGGCCGCCAAGGCCGGGCTGATCGGCGCGACCAAATCGCTCTCGCTGGAACTGGCCTCGCGCGGCATCACCGTGAACGCCGTCGCGCCGGGCATCATCGCCTCGCCGATGGTCGAGCGCGCGTTTCCCGCCGAGCGCATCAAGCAGCTCGTGCCCGCGCAGCGCGCCGGCCAGCCCGCCGAAGTGGCGGGCATGGTCGCCTATCTGGTCTCCGACGCGGCCGCCTATGTGACAGGGCAAGTGCTCTCGATCAACGGCGGCCTGGCCTGACGCGCCCGGCGGCGCGCCATCCTTCTGAGGGAATACGAGTGTCTGTGCAACCCTTCGACGCAAAGCGGCAGTCGCGCGGCGCGCCCGGCGCAAGCATGGGCGCGGGCGGCGAAGCATCCTGTTACGAAAACCTCGCGGGCGCGGCGGCGCGACCTAGAATTTCTTCAACGTCTCCCGCTGCGCAAGCGGCCGTTGCCATGTCCACGCCCAGCGTTTCCACCGCGTCCGACACGCCTTCGTCCACGCATCTCGTCCTGATCCCGAGCTACAACCCAGGGGAGAAGCTCGACGAAACCGTGCGCAGCGCACGCGCGCAATGGAACCCCGTGTGGGTGGTCGTGGACGGCAGCACCGACGGCAGCGCCGCGCGCCTGCAAGCGATGGCCGAGCGCGACCCCGGCCTGCACGTGATCGTGCTGCCCGCCAACCGCGGCAAGGGCGGCGCCGTGCTCGCGGGGATGGAAGCCGCCGCGGCGCGCGGCTTCACGCACGTGCTGACGATGGACTCCGACGGCCAGCACCCCGCGCAACTGATTTCCGGGTTCATGGCCGCCTCGCAGGCCGCGCCCGAAGCCATGGTGCTCGGCTTGCCGAAGTTCGATGCGAGCGCGCCGCAACTGCGCGTGCAGGGACGCCGCCTCTCGAACCTCTTCGCCGACGTCGAAACGCTGTGGGCCGGCATCGGCGATTCGCTGTACGGCTTTCGCGTCTACCCGATCGCGCCGCTCACGGCGATCATGCAGCGCCAGATGTGGATGCGCCGCTTCGACTTCGATCCCGAAGCCGCCGTGCGCCTGTGCTGGGCCGGCGTGCGGCCCATCCGCATCGAGGCGCCGGTGCGCTACTTCAGCGCCGGTGAAGGCGGCGTCTCGCACTTCAACTACGTGCGCGACAACCTGCTCCTCGCGGGCATGCATTTGCGGCTCGTGAGCGGCTTCGCGCTGCGCCTGCCGCTGCTCGTCGGCAGGCGCCTGTTTCCCTGAGCGCCGCTCAGGCTGTGGCGCGCATCGCGGCAGGCATGCGGTAGTCCGCCAGCAGGCGCTCGCGCTTCTTCGCCACCGCAGCGAGATTGCGCGCCTTGACGTGGCCGAAGCCGCGAATCTCGTCGGGCAGCGCCGCCAGTTGCAGCGCGGCGGCAAGGCGTGGCGCGTCGAGGCTCGCGCAGAACTCGTCGACGAGCGCGACATACTCCACGATCGACCGGCGCTCCTCGCGCCGCTCCTCGGTCTTGCCGAACACGTCGAACGGCGTGCCGCGCAGGCCCTTCATGCGGGCCGTGGCGCGCAGCACCGGCAGCATCCACGCGCCGAAGCGCCGCTTCACGAGATGACCGTGTTCGTCGCGCTTCGCGAAAAGCGGCGGCGCGAGCCAGAAGTTCAGTGTGTAGTCGCGGCCCGGCTCGCCTTCGAACTGCTCGCGCAGCTTTTGCAGGTACGCCGGGTCGGCGTAGAGGCGCGCCACCTCGTATTCGTCCTTGTACGCCATGAGCTTCGCGAGATTCACGGCAACCGCGCGCGTGAGCGGCAGCTTCGCATCGCCGCCAAGCTGCGTTTCCTTCACACGAATGCGATCGACCACACGGCGATACTGCTGCGCATAGGCGGCGTTCTGGTACGCAGTGAGCAGGGCCTCGCGCGCGGCAATCGTCTTGTCGAGCGACTCGGGCATGGCCAGCACGATGGCTTGAGGGTCGGCCGCGGGTTTCGCGAACGCGCGCACGGCGGCTTCGCCGTGATGCGCGACATAGCGCCCCCAGTTGAACGCCTGCTGGTTCTTCTCCACCGACACGCCGTTCAGCTCGATCGCGCGTTGCAGATGCGCGAGCTCCAGCGGCAGCCAACCCTTTTGCCAAGCGAAGCCGAGCAGCAGCGGATTGCTGTAGATGGTGTCGCCGAGCAGGGCGAGCGCCAGTGCGTTGGCGTCGATGAACGCGCAGCCTTCGCCGATGCTCGTGCGCAGTTCGGACTCGGTTTGCGCGCCGGGAAACACCCACTTAGGATTCTTGACGAATTCGGCTGTCGGCGTCGCGCCGCTGTTGATCGCGGCCACCGTCACGCCATGCTGGGTGCGCGAGAGCACGTCGCCCGAAGCGGAAACGATCGGATCGCAGCCGATCACGAGACGCGCCTCGCCCGTGGCGATGCGCGTGGCGTGCAAGGCGCTGGGCGCGGCCGCCACCTGCACGTGGCTGAGCACCGCACCGCCCTTTTGCGCGAGACCGGCCATGTCGAGCACGGTCACGCCCTTGCCCGCGAGATGCGCGGCCATGCCGATCAACCCGCCGATGGTCACCACGCCCGTGCCGCCCACGCCCGTCACGAGAATGCCGTACGGTTTCGCGAGGCCGGGCAACGCGGGCACCGGCAGCGCGCCGAAATCGACGGACGCGGCGCCCGATGCGCCCGATAGGCCCAATGCGCGCGGCTTGCGCAACTGCGCGCCCTCGGCCGTCACGAAGCTCGGGCAAAAGCCCTTCACGCACGAGAAGTCCTTGTTGCACGACGACTGATTGATCTTGCGCTTGGTGCCGAGCGGCGTGTCGAGCGGCTCGACGGAAAGGCAGTTCGACTGCACGGAGCAGTCGCCGCAGCCCTCGCACACGGCGTCGTTGATGAACGCGCGGCGGGCCGGATCGGGATACGTACCGCGCTTGCGGCGGCGGCGCTTTTCGGTCGCGCAGGTCTGGTCGTAGATCAGCACGGTGGTGCCCGCGACGTCGCGCAGCGTACGCTGCACGAAATCGAGCCGGTCGCGATGATGCACGTCCACGCCGGCCGGCAGCACGACGCCGGCGTCGTACTTCTGCGGCTCGTCGGTGACGATGACGATGCGCTTCGCGCCTTCGGCGTGCACCTGATGCGCGATCTGCGGCACCGTGAGCACGCCGTCCACGGGCTGACCGCCCGTCATCGCCACGGCGTCGTTATAGAGAATCTTGTACGTGACGTTGGCGCTCGCCGCAATGGCCGCGCGAATCGCCAGTAGTCCTGAGTGAAAGTACGTGCCGTCGCCTAGATTGACGAACACGTGCTTGTCGCCCGAGAAGTGCATCTGGCCGAGCCACGCCACGCCCTCGCCGCCCATCTGGCTGAACGTTTCGGTCTTGCGGTCCATCCACATCGACATGTAGTGGCAGCCGATGCCCGCCAGCGCGCGCGAACCCTCGGGCACATTGGTGGACGTGTTGTGCGGGCAGCCCGAGCAGAACCACGGCTTGCGCTCCACGCTCACGCGCGGCTTCGCGGCGTCGCGCTCCTTCGCTTCGATGATCGCCACGCGCGCGAGCATGCGCGCGCGCACTTCCTCGGGCACCGCATGGGACACGTCCGCACGCGCGAGACGCCGCGCGATGGCCTTGGCGATCAGCGCGGGCGAGAGTTCGTAGTGCGCGGGCAGCAGCCAGTTGCCGCGCGGCACCGACCATTCGCCGCCCTCGTTGTCGCGCTCGTCGAACTTGCCGTAAATCTTGGGGCGCACGTCCTCGCGCCAGTTGTACAACTCTTCCTTGAGCGCATATTCGAGAATCTGGCGCTTTTCCTCGACCACGAGAATTTCGTCGAGGCCCGTGGCGAACGCACGCGCGTCCTGCGCGTCGAGCGGCCAGACGCAGCCCACTTTCAGCACGCGCACGCCGATCTGCGCGCAGGTTTCGTCGTCGAGACCGAGATCGCTGAGCGCCTGGCGCACGTCGAGATAGGCCTTGCCCGCGGTCATGATGCCAAAGCGCGCGCGCGGCGAATCGATCACCACGCGGTTCAGCCGGTTCGCGCGCACATAGGCGAGCGCGGCGTACCACTTCTCGTCGAGCAGACGCGCTTCCTGGGCGAGCGGCGCGTCGGGCCAGCGGATGTTCAGGCCGCCCGCGGGCATCGTGTAGTCGTCGGGCGTGACGATTTGCACGCGATCCGGGTCGAGGTCGATCGACGCGGTCGATTCGATCACGTCGGTCACGCACTTCATGGCGACCCACAGGCCCGAGTAACGACTCATGGCCCAGCCGTGCAGACCGTAGTCGAGATATTCCTGCACGTTCGCGGGATAGAGCACGGGAATGCCGGCCGCGATCAGCGCGTGCTCCGACTGATGCGCGACCGACGACGACTTCGCCGCGTGGTCGTCGCCCGCCAGCACGAGCACGCCGCCGCGCGCGTCGGTGCCCGCCGAGTTGGCGTGCTTGAAGACGTCGCCGGTGCGATCGACGCCGGGGCCTTTGCCGTACCACATGCCGAACACGCCGTCACGCTGCGCGCCGGGCCAGAGGTTGATCTGCTGCGTGCCCCACACGGCGGTGGCGGCGAGGTCTTCGTTCACGCCGGGCTGGAACACCACGTCATGCGCCTGGAGATGCTTTTTCGCCTTCCATAGCGACTGGTCCAGCGCGCCCAGCGGGGAGCCGCGATAGCCGGAGACGAAGCCCGCGGTGTTGAGCCCCGCCTGGCGATCACGCGCCTTTTGCAGCATGGGCAGACGCACCAGCGCCTGCGTGCCGCTGATGTAGACGCGGCCTTTTTCCAGCGTGTATTTGTCGTCGAGTGAAACGGATGCGGCTTGCGCCGCGGCTTCTACGGCTGAGCGATCGGGGGCGTTCATGGCGGGGCTGTCTCCGGAATCGGTGCGAAATCTTGACGTTTCGCGGCCGAGTATAGGAAGCCGATATGCCATCGTAAAATCACAAATTGGGAACTCTGGTATGCGAAAAACGGATGGCATGGCGCGATCCGCATACCGGTATCGCGCGCCGTTTTCTCAAGCGCCTTTCGCATGTGCCGTTAACACACGGGACCGCCAACAACCCAATCCGGAGTCCCGCTTGAACGCGAAACTACGCGCTCTCCCATTCGCACTGGCTTTACTCGGAACCCCGCTCATCACGGGCTGCGTCACCGACGCGCGCGTCGCCGCCGGTCCCGCGCGCGCCACGGCCGTGGTTGCCGCGCCCCCGCCGCCGCCCGTCGTCGTTGCCCAGCCTGTTTATGTCCCGCAACAATACGATGCGTACGTTTCGGTCGCGCTCGATCGCGACATCGTCTACACGGGCGGCAGCACCTATATCTGGATCGTGGGCTCGGACGGCCATCGCCATCGCCACTACTATGGCCACGGCGACCTGCGCGGCGAAGTCCTGCACCGCCGCTCCGAACTGCGCGTGGTGATGGCTCACAACGAAGGCCATCTGCCGATGCAGCGCGTTCACATGGCCGAGCCGGCTGCTCGCGTGCGCGTGACGATGCAGCCGCACGGTCACCGGCCGCCGCCCGCCGGGCATCCGCCTGCGCACGCAGTGCAAGCGGCGTCGCACCGCCCGCCGCCGCCAATCCGCAGCGCCGATGCGGGCCGCCATCGCCGCCCCGAAGGCCACCCGGAAAGCCACCCCAACGCCGCGCCCGCGCCGCGTTTCGCGGGCCAGCCCCCGCACGCCGGCTAATCCGGACGCAAGCCGCCACGCCGCCCGGCGCGGCGGCGTCTGCTCCCTTCGCCTCCCCCAGGCGCGAGGGAAACCGTTGCGCCCCCCATTCCCCGCCCAGACCGCTCCGCCCCCCCGCGCCCCCGACGCGACAAACTGTCGCGACATATATCACGTTGCGATATAATCTCGTTTCTTTGGGCGGCTTGCGGCCGTCCGAAAACGCCCGCAACGGGCGTCCCGGTCCCGTTTCTATCCTGCGCTCCCGATCGTGTCACGCTTCAAAGTCCTCCGCTGGCTCACCCGCTTCACCCCGTCCCGGGTCACCGTCAGAAAGCGCGAACGCCTGCGCGCGGGCCTCGGCGCGCTGTTCGGCATCGCCCTCACCGGCGCCGTCACACACCGGCTGCTGGGCGGCAACCCGAGCATTCCCTATCTGATCGCGCCCATGGGCGCTTCGGCCGTGCTGCTCTTCGGCGTGCCCGCCAGCCCGCTCGCCCAGCCGTGGTCGATCATCGGCGGCAATCTCGTATCCGCGATCGTGGGCGTCACCGCCGCGATGTGGATTCCCGACCTCGTGCCGGCCGCCGCCGTCGCCATCGGCGTGGCGATCATCGCGATGTTCACGCTGCGCTGCGTGCACCCGCCTTCGGGCGCGGTGGCGCTCACCGCCGTGCTCGGCGGCCCGGCCGTGCATGCGCTCGGCTATGAATTCGTGTTCGCGCCCGTCGCGCTGCAATCGGTCCTGTTGCTCGGCAGCGCGCTCGTTTATCACGCGGCCACGGGGCATCGCTATCCACACGCGGTGCGCACACCCAAGGTCGCGGGGCCCGTGGCCGCGCAGGCCGGCTTCACGCGCGCCGACCTCGAAGCGGTGCTCGACGATCGCGACGAGCTGCTCGACATCGACACCGACGACCTCGAAACGATCCTGCGCGACGCCGAAATCCGCGCCTACGCGCGCAGTTTCGGCGAGCTGATCTGCGCCGACGTCATGTCCGCCAATGTGGTGAGCATCACGCCCGCGACGACCGTGGGGCAAGCGCGTTCGCTGCTCAAGCGCCACGACGTGAAAGCGCTGCCCGTGGTGGACGCGCAGCGTCACGTGAAGGGCATCGTCACGCGCGCCGACCTCGCCGACGAAGGGCGCGAGCGTCATCCGCTGCGTCTTGTGGCGTTCGCCATCGCGCGCGCGATTCGCCCGCGCGCCGAGGCCGATCAGCCCGTCGCCACGCTGATGACCACCCACGTGCTCACCGTCGCGGCCACGACGCCGATCACCGAGCTCGTGCGCATTTTCGCGGGGCGCGGCCACCATCACGTGCCGGTCGTGGACAGCGAGCGGCGGCTCGCGGGCATCATCACGCAGGCCGACCTGATCTCGGGCCTCTATCAGCAGGCGAAGACGCCGCAGCGCGCACCCGCCTGAGCGGGTACGCCTGCCTACACGGGACGAGGTTGGCCGCTACACGGGCATTTCCGGTCATAAATATCACGTTGTGATATATTCGGAGAAAGAAACGTTCCATGGACACCCAATGAAAAAAAGCACGCGTGACCTGAATAAGGTCGACTTCGAGCAGCTCTCCGAATTTCGCTACCAGATGCGCCGCTTCGAACGCTTCTCCGAGCAGGCGGCGCAGGGCGAGGGCATCACGCCGCTGCAATATCTGCTGCTGCTGCACGTGAAGGGCTATCCGGGCCGCGCGTGGGCGACCATCGGCGAGCTGGCCGAGCGTTTGCAGGCGCAGCATCACGGCGTGGTGGCGCTCGTTTCGCGCTGCGAAGCAATCGAGCTGGTCGAGCGCCGCGTGAGCGAGCGTGACCGCCGCCAGGTGGAAGTGCACCTGCTCGCCGCCGGCGAGAAGCTGCTCGCGCGTCTTGCCGAACTGCACCGCGCCGAGCTGAGTTCGCTCGACGGCGCGTTCACCATCCCGCAAATCGATCTTTAACCATGCATTCCGACGACTCCCACAAGCGCGACTTTTCGGCGAACGCACGCCTGCCCGGCATCAGTGCGCTCGCCGCCGTGATCGGCGCACTGGCCACGCTCGCGGCGTTCGTGCTGCTGAGCCTGATCCACTGGTTCACGAACCTGTTCTTCTTCGGCCAGTTCTCGTTCGCCGACCGCTCGCCCGCGCTCAACACGCTCGGGGCGTGGGTCATCGTCGTGCCGGTGATCGGCGGGTTGATCGTCGGGATGATGGCGCGCTTCGGCTCCGAGAAGATTCGCGGCCACGGCATTCCCGAAGCCATCGAAGCGATCCTGTTCGGCAAGAGCAAGATGTCGCCGAAGGTGGCCGTGCTCAAGCCGCTTTCGTCGGGCATCGTGATCGGCAGCGGCGGCCCGTTCGGCGCGGAAGGCCCGATCATCATGACGGGCGGCGCACTCGGCTCGCTGCTCGCGCAGTGCGTGCGCGTCACCTCCGCCGAGCGCAAGACGCTGCTCGTGGCGGGCGCCGCCGCCGGCATGACGGCCGTGTTCGGCACGCCCGTTGCGGCCGTGCTGCTCGCGGTCGAGCTGCTGCTGTTCGAATGGCGTCCGCGCAGCTTCCTGCCCGTGGCGCTCGCGTGCGCCGTGGCAGGCTTCGCGCGCGCGACGTTCTTCGGCACGGGCCCGCTCTTTCCCATGCAGACGCTGCCGCCGCACGCCACCGCGCTGTTCTCGTGCCTGATCGCCGGGCTGCTCGCGGGCGCGCTGGCCTCAGGGCTCTCGGCGGCGCTCTACAAGGTCGAGGATCTGTTCGGCCATCTGCCCTTGCACTGGTCGTGGTGGCCCGCCATCGGCGGTCTCGTGGTGGGTATCGGCGGCTTTATCGAACCGCGCGCGCTCGGCGTGGGCTACGACGTGATCGGCGACCTGCTCCATCAGCACATCGTCCTGCAAGTCGCCATTGCGATTCTGGTGGTGAAGGCGGTGATCTGGGTCGTGGCGCTCGGCTCCGGCACCTCGGGCGGCGTGCTCGCGCCGCTGCTCATGCTCGGCGCGGGCCTCGGCTCGGTGCTGAGCCACGTGCTGCCCGGCAGCGACCCGGCGCTGTGGCCGCTCGTGTGCATGGCGGCCACGCTCGGCGCCACGCTCGGCGCGCCGCTTACGGCCATCGTGTTCGCGTTCGGCCTCACGCACGACACCAACGCGCTCTTGCCGCTGCTCACGGCCACGCTCGTGGCGCACGGCTTCGCCACGATCGTGATGAAGCGCTCGATCATGACCGAGAAGATCGCGCGGCGCGGCTATCACATCTATCGCGAGTACGGCGTCGATCCGCTGGAGCGTCATTACGTGGATGAAGTGATGACGCGCAAGGTCGACACCATCGACGCGAACGTCACCGTGCGCGACGCCCTCGCGCGCCACTTCGGCGCGACGCAGCAACGCCGCGCGTTCCCGGTGGTGCGCGACGGCGCGGTGCTCGGCGTGGTGGATCGCGCGATGCTCGACGCTGTGCGCGCGAGCGCCGCGACCGAGGAACTCGACACGCCGCTCGGCTCGTTGCTCGCGCAACGTTCTCCCGATGTGGCGCTGCCGGAGGAAACCTGCCGCCAGATCGCCACGCGTCTTGCGATCCACGGGCTGGAGCGTCTGCCCGTGGTGGCCGACCGCGAGTCGCGGCGGCTCGTGGGCATCGTCTCGCGCAGCGATCTCGTGAAGCTCTCCCTTTCCCATTTCGAGGAAGAGCACAAGAAGGAGCGCTTCCGCCGCATTTCGATAGGCAATGGCAAACGGCGCTATCCGCCCGTTCGCAAGGCCGGTTGACCGGCTCGCCGCCCCGCTCGCGGGCGGGTGGCGGGCTTGGCGGTTAGTTGCAATACAAGAGCCGCATCATGCGACACCGGATGTTTGCATTCAACGACTGCGCCATTCAGTGATGCAGCGCCAGTCCCTTGACGGCCTTGTCCACCGCGTTCTTCGGGCCATATAGCGCGATCCCCACCAGATCGGGACGCTCGGGGTCCTCGGCGCGGAACACCTCGCGATTCGCCGCGTCGTGCCCCGTCGAGAACATGGCGTGCACATACGGCACGATCGTGAGTTCGCGCGACAGGCCGCGCCGCAGCGCGGCCTGCAAACCATCGACATCCGCGCCATAGATCATCATCGGCTGGCCGAGCATGCGGCCGTAGCGCTGCCCACGCGCGTCTTCGTAGGGCTCGCCCAGCGCGTCGGGCGCCGCCGCCGCGATGCCCGTCGCCAGAAACGCGGTCACATTGAGCTTCTGCCAGACCGCGAGATTCTCCCGCACGACCAGCGCCACTTTCGTATCGAACATCTTGCCTCCTTGTGGAAGGCGCTCATGATCCACGCGGCGGGGCTCGCTGTCTGGAACGTTTGTGCACGCGCACGCTAGACCGCGGCCTCGTGCAGATGGCGCAGCTTGTCCGGGTTGCGCATGACGTAGATGGCCGTAACCTTGCCGTTCTCGATGTCGAGCGCCGTGGTTTGCAGCTCGCCGTCGGCCTCGCGCGTGACGAAACCGGGCAGCCCGTTGATGAAACCCGCGCGCACGAGCGTCGAGCCGTTCTTGCGGAACAGCTCCGCCAGTTGCGCGTGCAACTTCATCACGCTATCGAAACCGAATACCGGATGGCCGATGGCCGAACGCTTGCCGCCGCCGTCCGCGTGCAAGCTCACGTCGGCGGCGAGCATGGCGCCGAGCGCGCTCATGTCGCCGCTGCGCGAGGCCGCGAAGAACGCCTGGGCAAGCGCCAGTCCGCGCGCCTTTTCGACATGAAAACGCGGGCGCGCTTGCCTCACATGCGTGCGCGCCCGCGCCGCCAGTTGCCGGCATGCCGCCGGTTCGCGCTGGATCGTGGTCGCGACCTCCTCGAACTCAAGGCCGAATACGTCGTGCAGCAGGAACGCCGCGCGTTCGAGCGGCGAGAGGCGTTCGAGCGTGAGCATGAGCGGCAGCGTGACGTCGTCCTGCTCGTCCTCCTCCACGACCGGGTCGGGCAGCCATGGACCGATATAGGTTTCGCGCCGATGCCGCGCCGACTTGAGCTGGTCGAGGCACAGGCGCATGACCATGCGGCGCAGGAAGGCCTCGGGCACGCGCACCTCGGTGCGCTCCACGTCCATCCAGCGGATAAACGCGTCCTGCACGATATCCTCGGCGTCGGCCACCGAACCGAGCATGCGATACGCCACGCGTATCAGCTTGCGCCGCAGCGGGTCGAAACTCGCCGCGGCTTCGTTCATGCCCGCGCCGGTCATGCGACGGCCGCCTGCCTGGCCATGGCCTTCGCCGCCGCTGGATCGACCCACAGGCCAAAGCCGACCGCGAGGCGATTCCAGCCATTGATCACGTTGATCATCAGCGTGAGCTTCACCTGCTCCTCCTCGGTAAAGTGGTCCTTGAGCGCCTCGCGCGCGCTGTCGAGCACAGGGCCCTCGGAAAGCCGCGTGAGCGCGTCGGTCCAGGCGAGCGCCGCGCGCTCCCGGTCGGTGTAGCACGGCGCCTCGCGCCAGGCGGAAAGCAGATACAGGCGCTGTTCGGTCTCGCCTTGCTCGCGCGCATGGGCGGTATGCATGTTAAGACAATTCGCGCAGCCGTTGATTTGCGAGGCACGCACTTCCACGAGCGCGATGAGGCCGGGTTCGAGGCTCCCGGCCACGGCGAGCGAGGTGCCCATCCAGGACTTCATCAGGGCCGGAGCGGCGGCGAACAGGTCGAGCTTGGCTGTCATGGTTTCATCTCCTTTCGGTGGGTTGCCATGACATGACGAGATGGCCTGGGCGGCGTGTGACATACCGATCGAAAATAAATCGCACGATTGGTTTGCGCGGACATCTTCGTCAGGTGCATCAAACCGCTGCGGTCCTTACTCACCGTTTCCCGCATCCACCGTCGAGAGGAATTCCTCGATCAATTCAAAAAACGCCTCACGGACTGGTTCGAACAAAAGGAAATGCGTCCCGCCTTCCAGCAGCTCGATGCGCTTGCTCGACGATCCGAGTCGACCATAGAGCGCTTGAACGATATCCGGCGGCGTATCCTTGTCGTCGGTCCCAACGACCACCATCGTCGATACGGCGATCGATTCGGGTTGGTAAAGCGGTCGCCCCGCCATCCAGAATCGGGCGATGTCGTGGATCGATCCGTTTGGCACAGACATCGGCTGCCCTTCACGCGTCGCGAGCGCATTCAATAGCATCTGCTTCCATCCCGCGCGGGTCACGATGCTCTGGATCGCCGGCGCAAGCCCCAGGTACCACCGATCGAGAAAGCGCTCCGGATCGACGATGCGCGAGGCCTGCGAAAGTGTCTTCTCCGTAACAAGCGGCGACGGCGTGTTGCGCAGCCATTGCGGAGCGTATAAAGCCAGCGAGCGGACGTGCCGGTCCGAACGGCTCGCGAACACCCCGCAAACCGTTGCCCCCCATGACCAGCCGATCAGATCCACCTTCTGCGAGCAACGCTCGCGGCAGATGTAGTCGATTGCGTCGGAAAGATCTTCGATCGCCTGTTCGGTATCGGCAACAATAATCGGGGAATCGCTGTTGAGGATTGCCTCACCGACAGTCGACGATCCGTAACCGCGAATGTCCAGGCTCCAGACGTCCCGCCCGGCACGCGCAAGATGATCCATCCAGGAATAGCCATCGAGCGGCAAGTCGAAAGCGACGCTTCCTGGCAGCGTCGAACCGTGCACCAGCAGAACGGGAGGGCAAAGGTCGGCAGCGCCGGCAGGCATTTTCCGGCGCAGATACAGTTTCCCGCCATCCTCGCCGCGCGTAATGAAGTGTTCTTCCATTTACGATCGAATCACGAAGGTCAAATCAAAAGACATGGGGAGGCGCTCAGCGCGACCGCAACATCCCGATCGCAATCGCACGTGCCAAGCGCCCCCCTGCAAGTTCAGGGACGCAGAAACGCCCCGCCGTTCACATCGAGGGTGATGCCCGTTACGAACGACGCAAGGTCGCTCGCGAGATAGAGGCATGCACCACCGATGTCTTGTGGCATCCCGACACGTCGCAGCGGAAATGATCGCGCCGCTTCATGCTTGTTGACGTCCGGATTGGCGCCGCGCGAGAAGTCCGTCAAGATGAGGCCCGGCGCCACGGCATTGACCCGGATATTGTCGGGGCCCAGTTCGCGCGCCATCGCGCGCGCAAGACCCAGCACTCCCGCCTTGGCCGCGCAATAGTGCGCTCCCCCGAACACGCCTCCGCCCTGCAATGCGGAGAGCGAACTCACGCACACAATGCTGCCGCCGCCCTGCTTTTTCATCTGCGGGATCACGGCCTGGGACATGAGCAGTGTGCCGTGCAGCACGACCTCCGTCACGAGGGCGTAGTCTTCGGTTGTGACTTCCATTACGCTGCGGCGCTGCGTCAGACCCGCGTTATTGATGAGGCAATCGATCCGACCGAAGCGTGACAGGACCGACTCGACGGCCGCAGTGCACGATTGCGGGTCCGTCACGTCGCAGGTCACGCCCATATGCCCTTCGCCCAGTTCTCGCGCCGCCTTGGCAGAATCCTCCTGCCCCAGATCGCAAATCGCGACGTTGGCGCCATGATCGGCAAAGAGCTTCGCGGTGGCAAGGCCAATGCCGCGCTCGCGGGCGGCTCCGGTAATCATCACGACCTTCCCTGCCGCAAGACGAAAATCTCGCGTGTTGTTTTGCACTTGCATACCCGTTTCCAGAGATTAAACCGTGATCGCCGCGTTACTTGTCTTCAAGGAACCTGAAACGAAAACCAGTCGGACATGAACAGATTCGCCCTGCCGTCGGCGACGGAAAATGAGCCGTAAGCAATAAGTCCCCGGTATCCGCCAGGCGATCGAGCACCTTCTTTCGCGACTGGTTATTCAGTGCGACGTCGTAGTCGTGCTGCGTTTCGAGACCTGGCTCGAGGAAAAGAATGGGGTGATGAAACATGTCTCCCGTCATGATCGCCTCAACGCCGCCACCCTTCACATGCACGGTAACGTGGCCAACTGTGTGGCCAGGCGCAGGCTCGATCCAGACGCCATCGTCCAGCGTGCCTTCGACCAGATGGTTCATGTCCACGAACAGCGCCTGGCCCGCCTCCACGACCGGCAAAACACTGTCTTCAAACGCCCCGTGGTTGACGGGGTAGTCGGGCCTGGCGGCATTCAGCCGGTTGAAGTGATCGAATTCCTGGCGCGCCATCACGTACTTCGCGTTGGGGAACGTGGGCACCCAGCGGCCGTCCACGAGCCGGGTGTTCCAGCCCACATGATCCGTGTGCAAGTGGGTGCAGAGCACATAGTCGATATCTTCCGGTTGCAGCCCGAAGCTCGCGAGGTTGCGCATGTAGTCCGGCGAATCGAGCATGTGCTGCCACGCCATCCTCGGGCCACGCGGCTTGTGCTGACCGTTGCACGTATCGACCAGAATATTCTTCCCGCGCGTTCTGATCAGATAGCTATGGAAACTGATTGCGAGGTTCTCGCATGACTCGTCGATGAAGGTCGGACCGAGTTCGGCGCGCGCACGTTTGAGCATGTCCGGCTCGACGTTGGGGTACATCCAGCTAGCGTTGAGAAAAATGGTTTCGTATTCCACCACGCGGTCGATGGTGGTCGTTCCCAGTGTGATCGTGTGCATTTTCTGTCCCGATAATGTTGATATAGGTGGTTGTGCGGCCCGCGGGCCGGGATGCCTGCCGCCGGCCAGGCGGGCCGCCTACGCCGGTTGCGTCGCGACCGACGAACGCCGGGCTTGCGAACTACGGTTCACGAGCATATTTGAAACGTTTTTAATGCTAGCCAAGTGAGCTCTGCTACATTTCTGTCGAGACAGTATGACTTCTGCGGAGTCAACTGGCAAGCGTGAATTTGAAACGTTTTTAATTGTGGATGTTCGAAGCCCGTGAACGATCGCCAATCGTCAGAACTTGTGGCGGACGCCAACCAGCGCCGCGAGCTGGTGATCGCTCGCGGACGGCGTGATTGCATAGACCGCCGCAACCGCCGGCTTGTCCGTTGAATCGATGCCGCGCGCAAGCTGATAAATCAACGCGGCATACAGATCCGTGCGCTTCGACAAGCCGTAGTCCGCTGCGAAATTCAGCTGGTGATACCGCGCACTGACATCGTTCGGGGACTTCGCGTGGGTATAGTGATAAGCGACACCCAGTTGCAACGGCGTGCTTACCCTATAGGTCGCGTTGATTTCACCGATATTGAAAACGGCCGCGCCATGAAGATTCCCGGGGTTGAGGCCGGCACCGCCCACCGCCCCCACGTCGTTGAAGCGCACGTTCGAGTAGACGGCGCTCACCGTCGCCTTGCCGAAGACGTAAGTCGCACCGGCCGCGAGAATCTGCTGCGATCCCGCCGACGCGTAGCCACTGTAAACGGGGCTGGACATGTTCGACGCATTCGCCGAAGTCGCCGTGTTGCTGGCCGGGTTGTTGCCAAAGAAGGCGTAGTTCGGCGAGTCGACGTGCGTAATCGCAACGCCTGCGCTGAGCGCTCCGCCGTTGTAGGCTCCTGCAAACGACCACCCCTGGTTCTGTGAAACCGACCCTGCCACGCCGCCAAAGCTGTACATGCCCGCGACATTGAAGCCGGAAAAGGCCGGGCTGACGTACTTGATCGCGTTGTTGAGCCGGTTGGTGGCGTCGAGATTGTCGACATCGCCAGGATGCGCACCATAGGCGCTCGCCCATTGCCCCACCCCCACACGCTGCGACATGGCATTGGCGCTCGTGTAGCCGCCAATGTACTCGCCCACCAGCTCGTATTGCCTGCCAAGCGTCAACGAGCCGACCGGCCCATTGACGCCGACAAGCGCCGTTCTGCCAAAAAGGTTGCCGCCTTGGCCCAACGCACCGTTGTTGAGGTTGAAGCCATTCTCGAGAATGAAAATGGTGCTCCAGCCTGCGCCCAGGTCGTGTGCGCCACGCAGTCCGAACCGCGACCCCTGAAGGTTGCCCGACGCCAACTGGTACTGACGATCCGACTTTGCGTTTGCGTTGAAGAGAAAACCCTCGTCAATCAATCCATACAGCAAGACCGTGTCTTGCGCGCGCGCCTGCCCAGCCAGGGCAAAACCAAGCCCGGTAGCCAACAGCACGGCAGTTTGACGATATTTCATATTTTTGTAGTCCTTATTGATTGAGAAAATACGGGGTTACTACACTTTGAATTTCATGCAGGTGTACCGCTTGCGTGACGAGCGCGACTACAACGCGATATGCGTTGATCCGCTTGACGAATTCGATGACTTTTTGACGGGCATTCGCAATAGCAAGCGCGAAGGCACGATGAACCACAGGCATCGCAACCCCAACCTCAGGGCGCGACGGTTTGAACCCGGCTGCTGCGCGTCGCGCTGCAATAGCCACGACACCCGTTACTATCGACTCCTTATTATTATCAACATTTTACTGCCGAGACCATAACGCTTTTTTTCTGAAATTTCTGTGGCCGCCTATTTTCTAGGCGCTGCGCCCGACTTGCGTATGACCAGCTCAGTCGGCATCGTGATTTTCTGGTAACGCGGCTGGCCCGTCTTTTTTCCGCTCAATCTGGCCATCAAAAGCTCTCCGGCCACGCGCCCTATCTGCGGCACATCCCATTTGAGCGACGTGACAGACGGGTTGGCGTACTGGGTAAGGTCAGTGTCGCCCACGCTAACGATCGAAAGATCGTCTGGAACCGTCAGGCCCTTCGTCGACACCGCCTTCATGACACCCGCGAGCATGTGAGTGCCAAGGGTGATGATCGCCGTGGGCGGATTCTCGAGTTCCAGCAGTGAGGACGCCGCGCTATAGGCGAAGCTCGTCGACGCAGGCTGAGGCACGACGAGTTCCGGGTCGTACTTGATGCCGGCTTCTTCGAGCACGGCGCGATAGCCCGCGGTGCGCTCACGCGCGGGCTTGACGGCTTCGCCGGGCACGAGCAGCGCGACCCGCCTGTGCCCGAGGGCCACGAGGTGCCGGGTCGCTTCAATCGCCCCCCCCCGGTGATCCACGCACACCGTATCCCGCTTTGGCGAATCCCTGTCAACGAGGACTACCGGACACTCCAGACTCTCCAGCGCGGAAGTGATTTCGTGGTGCGACTCGCTTCCGCCGATCATGATCAACCCGTCCACGCGACGCCGCCGGATGAGCGACATCGCCGCCGCCTCGCGCGCGATGTCATGGCGCGTCGAGATCAGCATGAGCAGGTAACCGGCTGACTGAACGTGCTCCTCGAGTGCATTGATGTACTCCGCGTAGATCGGGTTCGCCACGTCGGGAACCATGCAGGCGATCGTCTGGGTCGACTTGAGCCGCATGCTTTGCGCGACGCTGTCGGGCTCGTACCCGAGCTGCGCCACGGCGCGCATGACACGGTCATTCAGGTCCTTGCTCGCGTTCGGGCCGCCGTTCAACACCCGGGAGACACTGCCGACGGACGCTCCGGCGGCGGCAGCGACATCGCGAATGGTGATCCGGCGAGTAGGTGTTTTAGTCATGCACTGGAAACGTTTCAATATCGATTTTTCAGAGATGGTATAGCTACCCATCGCAACGCGTCAATCTGGGAAAATACTCCCATTTGAATCGTTTCAAGCTCGCTCGCGAGCCCTGAATGCGCCAGGTCAGGGAAAGCATTCGCCGAAAGCCCTGGGTCCGTACCGCGCCCGTTGCTCCGCCCCACTCGTGCACGCGAAAGACGAAGCATACCCGAAGGCCGCGTAGCCTCGGGGCAGAACGCCAGTCGGCGTAGGCCCTGCGCCCGGCGAACTCCGGCCCGACCTAGTAGGTCGCCCTCCCCCCCGATATGTCGAACGTCGCGCCGGTGGAAAAGCTGCATGCTTCGCTCGCGAGCCAGCGGACCATCGCCGCGACTTCATCGGGTTGCACGAAGCGCCCGAGGGGCACGCGCGACAACAGCTTTGCCTCCAGCGCCGGTGTCATTTCCCCGAATATGTCGGTGCGGGAAGCCGACGGTGTCACGCAGTTCACCAGAATGCCGTGCCCGGCCAACTCCTTGCCGAGCGACTTCGTTAGCGCAATCACCGCAGCCTTCGACGCCGAGTACACCGCGGTCAGCGCATTGCCCTCCTTGCCTGCCACCGAAGCAATGTTCACGATTCTGCCGGCACGGCGGGCCTTCATATGGGGCAGCACCTCCCTGAGCACGAGGAAAGTTCCGGTCAGGTTGACGTCCATCGTCGCACTGAAGTCCGCGAGCGCAACTTCCTCCAGGGGCATGCGCGGACCGATGGCGCCTGCATTGTTCACGAGTACGTCGATGTCTGAAAGGAATTCACGGCTCTCGGCGAATGCTCGCCTCACTTCGGCTTCCTCGCGAAGATCGGCAAACACGGGCAGGCAGAGCGCACCGGACGGAAGCTGATCGACTGCGGCCTGCATCGCGCGACGATCGCGCCCCCAAAGCGCCACCTTGTACCCGTCCTCGAGCAATCCCCGCGCGACTGCCTGCCCCAAGCCCCGTGTCGCACCCGTCACGATTGCCGTGCGAGCTGCGCGGCCACCATACGCCGTAGTCATCGATTCCACCTCCATTACGTGAAGGTCCGCATGATGCGCGAATACTAAAAACGTTTCAAACAGCGTTAACCCCAATAAAATGTGCTATCCGACGATTGTAGACTGGCGGAAATTTGAAATTTTGGAAACGTTTCTAATCTCGGACCCCATAGATGAATCGCCATTCTCCTGAAGAAGGACAGATGCAAAACGCTGGATCGACAGGGGCACGCCCTTACGTCGGCGCGCGCAGAAGGGCGTTGCTCGGTGCGACGATCGGCAACGTGCTGGAGTGGTACGACTTCACGCTTTACGCCTTCTTTGCGTCCTATATCGCGAGACAGTTCTTCCCTTCGTCGAATCCCACTGCCCAGTTGCTGCAAGCCTTCGTGGTCTATGGGCTGGGTTATCTGGCCCGCCCGGTCGGGGCCGTGGTCATCGGCGCGTTCGCCGACACGCGCGGCCGCAAGCCGGCCATGCTGCTCACCTTTTCGTTGATGGCGGCGGGGACCCTGATCATCGTCCTCACGCCGCCGGCCGCCTCGATCGGGACTTTCGCGACTACGCTCATCCTGGTCGCACGACTCATCCAGGGGTTTTCATCCGGCGGCGAGGCAGGCGGGTCAGCGGCCTTTCTGATCGAGCACGCACGGCCGGACAGGCGCGCTTCGACCGCGGCTCTCGTCCAGATGGGCATGGCGGGCGCGAACGTGCTGGGCACCCTTGCGGCAACGGCCGTCACCTACAGCTTCAACCAGGCTGCGCTGGAAAGCTGGGCATGGCGCCTTCCCTTCGCGCTGGGCCTGTTGATTGTTCCGGTGGGCTTGTATCTGCGGCAAAACCTCGACGAAACCGATGAATTCAAGCAGATCATGTTGCAGCGCCAGCGGCAGACCGACCGCGTATCGCCACTGGCGTCGCTGTTTCGTGACGACCTTGGGCCGGTCGCCATGGCGTTTTCGGTCACGATTCTCTGGACGGCAACGCTCGGCGTGCTGGTGCTCTACTTTCCGACCTATTCACAGGCTCGGCTCGGCTTCAGCGCGGGCTCGGCCTATGCAGCCTCGCTGCTTGGCAATGTCGTGGTGCTCGTAACGGCATGGCTCGGGGGGCGCTGCGCTGACCGGGTGGGTCAACGCGCCGTTTTGCTGGTAAGCGCGTGCGCTTCGATATGCCTCGTGTATCCGGCGTTGCTCTGGTTATCGACTCACCGAACACTTGAGACTTTGCTGGCCGTGCAGTTCGTGTTCGGCGCGTTGACTGGCAGCTATTGCGGCGTGGCGGCGTCCACCCTGCTCGAACTGTTCCCGGCGCACAACCGGTCAACCGGCGTTTCCATTGGCTACAACATGGCGGTGGTGATCTTCGGCGGCTTTTCGCCTGCGATTCTCACCTGGCTCGGCAGCTTCGCGGGTCTGCTCGCTCCGGCCTTTTATGTGATGACTGCGGCTGCCCTTTCCCTTTTGGCGGTTTTGCGTCTTCCTGCGGGTTCGCTGGCTGAGGTTCGCGCCTCGCCGGCTCCTGGCATGGCACCGCAGCGCGAAAGCGCACGCCCGCTGTGAGCGCATTTTTCCTATCCCACCATCGGTCTGGACCGGCAGCAATTAAAGCCCGGCAGGCCATTCACCATCTTTGAAAAAGGAGCACGCATGAAAACGATCAAGGTTACCCCGGAGGAAATGGGCCGACGCACTGCCAGATTCAAGGACCTGGTTCCGTACAGCCGACAGCACTCCGGCGGCGGCGGCGTTCCCATGGAGGTCATGGAGAAGTTGACCGCTCACCGCGTCTACTCGATCATGGCGCCGGCGAACTATGTTGGCCGTAGCGCAATGGCGCCCATTAAAAGCGTGCCCGGCGCCGTCATCTCGATTGCAGAATGTCCGCCCGGCGACGGTCCGGGCCTGCACTGCCATGAGACGACCGTGGAAAACTTCTTCTGCCTCAGCGGGCGGTTTGAACTGCAATGGGGCGACAACGGCGAAGATTCGATGATCCTCGAACCGCTCGACTTTGTTTCCGTCCCTCCCGGCGTCAGCCGTCGGTTCGTCAACATTTCCGAAGAAATCGGGCGACTGTTCGTTGTCATTCAACCCTCGGGCGAACAACAGGATCGCGTTGCCTACGCGCCGGTCGTCGGCACGGAAATCGAATCGGCCTACGGAACTGGCGTGCTCGACAACCTCAAGGAACTGGGCTTCAAATTCGACGCCGGTGTGGAGAGCGAAAAGGCCTGAGCCCCTTTGAAACACCGCCAGGCGCACCTTCCACGCTAGCGAAAAGGTGCGCCGGCAACGAATCGGAAATTTTGCAAAGGAAAGAAGATGTCAAAGCGACTTGAAGGCCGGATCGCGCTGATCATGGGTGCCGGCTCATCACAGGAAGACAACGGGGTGAGCAACGGGCAAGCCGTGGCGCTGACCTTCGCACGCGAGGGCGCCACCATCGTCGCGGTCGATCTGTCGCTCGCCGCAGCGGAAAAAACCGCAAGTCTCGTGAGAGAGCAAGGCGGCACGTCGATCGCCATCGCCGCGGACGTGAGCCGCGCGGAGGACGTCAAGCAAGTCGTCGAGCAGGCGACGGGACACTATCGTCGCATCGATATCCTGCACAACAACGTCGGCATCGAATATCTCGGCGGCCCGGTTGATACGCCCGAAAGCGAATGGGACCGCGTCCATGCCGTCAATCTGAAGAGCGTGTTTCTTGCCTGCAAACATGTCATTCCGCACATGGAGGCGCAGGGCGGCGGCTCGATCATCAACGTTTCATCGACCGCCAGCCTGCGAGCCAGTACCGAGACGTTCCTTTCATACAGTTCATCGAAGGCGGCCGTGAATCACGTCACCCGGGTCATTGCCGCGCAGTATGCCGGCAAGCAGATCCGCTGCAATGCGGTGGTCCCCGGAATGATGGCGACACCTCATGTACGCACGCTCTATCGTCATCTCGACGATGACCAGTTCAAGGAAGTCATGGCCCGCCGGGATGCTTCGTGTCCGATGGGACGTCAGGGATCGCCATGGGACGTCGCCAATGCCTCGCTGTTCCTCGCCTCGGACGAGGCGAGCTACGTGACCGGTTTGCTTTTGACTGTAGACGGCGGCCGATCGATCTAACCCAGGGCGCAGGCGCGTACACGCCGGCTTTGCCTCATCTTGCGACGCGTGCGGCGCTCGCCGGCAATCGACCGCGCTGCGCCATGCGCCCCTTTGGGGCCGCCGCTATCCGCCCGCCTCCGGGCGGACTCCGCTCTTACATCAAAGCTATAACGACAAGGAGACAACATGCACCAAGCAAGCAACCTATGGGCCGACAGGCCCATGACAGGCCGGCAGATCATGGTGATCGCCATGTGCTGCGTCCTGAATGCCTTTGACGGCATCGACATTCTTGCGATCAGCTTCGCGTCGCCGGGCATTGCCGCGGAGTGGGCCATCAACAAGGCCGAACTCGGCGTCGTGCTCTCGATGGAACTCATCGGCATGACCATCGGCAGCGTGCTGTTTGGATACCTCGCCGACCGTCGCGGCAGACGATTCGTCGTCCTGACATGCCTCTTCGTCACCACCCTGGGTATGTGGACCGCCACGCAGGCAGCCAGTGTGTCCATGCTGTCGATGATTCGTTTCGCAACGGGTCTCGGCATTGGCGGCATGATTGCGACGGCTCACTCGACCGGCTCCGAATTCGCCAACAGCAAACGCAGGAACTTCGCGATTGCGTGCGTCGGCCTTGGCTGGCCAATTGGCGCCATCGTAGGTGGCTCGATTGCCGCCGAGTTCGTGACGCTGGCCAACTGGCGACACGTATTCATCGCCGGCGCCACCATCAGCACGCTCTTCATTCCCGTTGCATGGTTCGCGTTGCCGGAGTCGGTATCGTACCTGCTCGAAAGGCAGCCCCGTGATGCATTGAACCGCGCGAACAAGGTTCTGGCGTTTCTCAAGCACGATCCGATTGATCGTCTGCCCCCCATCGCAGAACCGTCTGACAGTTTCGCCGGTGGCAGGAAAAACATGCTGTACGGCCTCACTGCGGCTCTCGCGACTGCGTATTTCTTCGACTGCATGACCTACTACTTCTTGCTGAAGTGGTCTCCGAAGATTGTGGCCGATCTGGGCTTCAGTGCATCGAGTGGCAGCTCGGTGCTGGTTTGGGGAACCGTGGGCCAGCTCGCCGCGCTCCTGGTGACAGGTTGGCTCGCCACGAAGATGAATCCCAGAAAACTTGCCGTACCCGTTATGGCGCTCACGGCCATTGGCGTGTCAGCATTCGGCTTCGTGACGCCGACGCTGTTGACGTTGACGACCGTGATGATCGCTGCGACGTTCTTCAACCAGTCCGCCAATAGCCTGTTGATCATGATCCTCATCGATAGCTTCCCGACCGTGATTCGGACCGGGCGGCTCGGCTTTGTCATGGGCGTGGGACGAGGCGGGGCCGCGCTGAGTCCGATCATTGCCGGCGCGCTGCTGAACCTGGGTTATCCGCTCTGGGCAGTGACCTCCACCCTCGCGATGCCGGTGCTCGTTACCGGCGCGATTTTGCTCGCACTGCGTTCCCGGGAAAGCGCCATGCTTGCCCGCAGCATCGCCTGACCCGGTCACTCCGATCGGCAGCCCGGCCGGGCGATTACGCCAGCGAGTCGTCGCGAAGCGGTTGAATCCGACTCTGCGTGCGTAGTTCGCCCCGGCGCGGGGCGCAGCCTTGCATGCGCCAACCAGTCACTCCAGCGGCGCAACCGATGCACCACCGATATGGTGACGTTCAAGTGCGCGCGCAACGAACCCGGATCGCTTCATGTCTTCGACGAAAACGCGCAGCATTTGCGCTGCGGCTTCTCCCCGGCTCCTGGCAACACCCATTGCCTGCCGGATCACCATGAAGCGTTCGTCGAGCAGTCGCAAACCGCCCGCCTTCGCGACGTCGGCTTCGAGCTGCTGCTTCACGCCGGCGGCCACTTCCAGACCTTGTTCGAGAAACGTCTGCACGACGGTCGGCGAGGTCGGCGCCTGCACGATCTGCGCTTGCTTCAATTCGCGCGTCAGAAAGAGATCGTACGCACTGCCCTTGCCCACCGCTACGCGGTTATGCGGCTGATCGACATCGGCGTTGGTGCGCACCGGCGATTCGTCACGCACGAGATAGAAGCCTTCGATCAGCACGTAAGGCGCCGTAAAAGCAATCGTCTCGCCGCGCTTCGGATCGACCGCGAAGAAGCCGAAGTCCGCGCGTTCGTCGCTCACGGCTTCGACGGACTTGCCCGCCGCATCGAACACGACGAGTTCCAGCGGCACGCCCAGACGCTCCGCGAAAGCATGTGCGAGGTCCACGGACACACCGAACGGCTCACCCGATTGCGGATCGCGATTTGCAAGAATCGGATTGCCGAGATTGATGGAGGCGCGTAACGTGCCGGTCGGCGCGAAGGCATTGACGACAGCGGAATCGATGTTCATGGTGGGTTCCGGGGGTGCAAAAACTCAGGGTTCGAAAATCTCGCGAATACGGGCGAGCGCTTCGAGCGTGTGCAGCAGGTGCTGACGCAATGCTTCCGAGGCCTCTTCGTTACGCTCGCGCTCCAGCAGTTCGAGCACATGCAAATGCTGCTTCGCGTGTTCGACATAACGCTCGCGATGCTGCATGGAGCGATAAGAGAGCAGGCGGCGCACGCGATTCACGCGGCGGATCGTGTCGATGAAAAAACTGTTGCCGGACGCCTCGACCAGCGACTCGTGAAAGCGCACGCCGCGCTCGTGCAACTGGTCGGCGGTATCGGTTTCGATCCCCCCCGCAAGCAGATGCTTTTCCACTTCACGGCAGCGTTCCAGCACCTTGCGTTCCAGCCGGTAGCCGGGTTCGAGCAGCGCGGCCGGCTCCAGTGCGAGACGCAGCCGGTACGACTTGAGCAGACTGTCCGGCGTGGTCAGCATGGGCGAAAATTCCCAGCCGTAACCCGGCTTTCGCTCGGCCCAGCCTTCCTGACCGATACGGCCCAACACCGACGTCAGTTGCGCACTCGTCAATCCATAACGCGTGCGGATCATCTGCTCGGAAAACGTGTCGGGCAGTTCGCCCTTCAGGCGGTCATCGGCAATCTGGAAGTACACGCTCGTCACAACGTCCATCTCGCCGAGGCCGAGTTCCGCCACCACGTCGGACAGCGATTGCGCCACCGGCCGCGCCACGAAAAAGCCGCGATTTTTTTCGCGCGTGAGCACGCCCTTCTCATGCAACAGGGCGAGCGCCTCGTTCACGGGCGAGCGCGACACGCGCAAGCGGTCGGCCAGCATTTGCGCAGGCAAATGCGCGCCGGCCTCGAGGCCTTCGCTTTTGATGAGTTCGACAATCTGGGTCGCAATCGATCGGTCAATCATTTCGGTCAACCAGCAGCGCGGCGCGGAAGGCTCCTGTCAAACCCCCTGTGTCGCGAAATTTTGGTGAAGGATCAGCGGAATCACGCCGCCCGAACGCAGCAAAGCACATTCGAGCTGCGTTTCCACGGCCGCGCGCACGTCGATCGCCTCGACACGGCCGTCGGCGCGCACAATGCGCACGGGCACGGCACAGCGCGGACTGATCGTACCAGCGTCCGCGTCGATTTCGAGCCTGTCGCCCGGCCCGAGCGCGAGTGTATCCGGATGGATCCCCGGCGCAAAGCGCAGCGGCAGGATGCCCATGCCGATGAGATTCGATCGGTGGATACGCTCGAAGCTCGCGGCCAGCACCGCGCGAATGCCAAGGAGACGCTGACCCTTCGCCGCCCAGTCGCGCGACGAGCCCGTGCCGTAGCGCTCGCCTGCGACGAGGACGACAGAATCTCCCGCTGCGGCGTAACGCTGCGCGACCTCGAAGATGGGCTGGACGTCGCCGCTCGGCACGTGCAGCGTGTGCGCCACGGGCATGCCCTGCCTCAGGCGATTCACAAGCGTCTTGCTATGGAACGCCGCACGCATCATCACCTCCCAGTTGCCGCGGCGCGAGGCGAACACATTGAGGTCGTTGCGGTCGTCTCCGCGCGAAACCAGAAAGTCCGCGACAAAGCTGTCCTTGGGAATCGCGCTCGCGGGAGAGATGTGGTCGGTCGTGATGTCGTCGCCGAGCACGAGCAGCGGATACGCGCGATAGCTTCCCAGTTGACTGCCCTGATCGGCTGCCGCGAACGGCGGCCGCCGCAGCGCCGTCGACTTCGGGTCCCACGGAAAGCGCGCCGACGAAGGCGCCTCGAGTTCGTGCCACACGGGATTGCGGCTCGCCACCGCGAACGCGCGCGGGTAATCCTCGGGGTCCGCCGACTGGGCGACCAGCGCGGCCACTTCCTCGCGCGTGGGCCACAGGTCGCGCAGAAACACCGGCGTACCATCGGCGGCGAGTTGCACCGGCTCTCGGCTCAGATCCGTTTCCGCATTGCCCGCCAGCGCGAACGCCACGACGAGCGGCGGCGACATGATGAAGCCGAGATCGAGATCGGGATGAATACGGCCCGCGAAATTGCGGTTGCCGGAGAGCACCGCGACGGGATAGATGCTGCCTTCCGCCTGCGCCGCGCGCACGCTTTGCGTGAGCGGGCCCGAGTTGCCGATACAGGTCGTACAGCCGAAGCCGACGATGTCGAAGCCCACGGCGGAAAGATCGTCGATCAACCCCGCGCGTTCGAGATACGAGGCGGCGGCGGGCGATCCGGGCGCGAGTGACGTCTTGATCCATGCGGGAACCGCAAGCCCTTTTTCACGCGCCTTGCGTGCGACGAGGCCGGCAGCGATCAGCAACGCGGGGTCGGACGTGTTCGTGCAGCTCGTGATCGCGGCAATCGCCACCGCATGGCGCGGCATCCCGGCATGCTGCGTTTTCGGCTTGAATTCGAGCTTCGCGAGCGTCGCAGGCAGCGCCTGGTAATCGAGCAGATCCTGCGGGCGGCGCGGCCCGGCCACATGCATGCCGATGCTCGCAAGGTCGATGTCGATCGTGCGCGTGTAGCGCGGCGCAGCTTCGGGATCGAACCACAGGCCCGTCGCGCGCGTGAATGCTTCCACGAGTTGCCCGGCTTCCTCGCTGCGATGCGTTGCGCGCAGATAGTCGAGCGTGCGCGCATCGACCGGGAAAAAGCCGGTGGATGCGCCATATTCCGGCGCCATGTTCGCCACGACTGAGCGCTCGCCCGCGCTGAGCGTCGCGACGCCCGGCCCGAAAAACTCGACGAACTCGCCCGACACGCCAATCGCGCGCAGACGCTGCGTGACGGTGAGCGCGAGATCCGTGGCGAGCACGCCCGGCTTCAGCGCGCCGGTGAGGCGCACGCCGATCACGTCGGGAATGCGCTGCATCACCGGCATGCCGAACATCACCGTCTGCGCTTCGAGGCCGCCCACACCCCAGCCGAGCACGCCGATGCCGTTGATCATCGGCGTATGGCTGTCCGTGCCGATGAGCGTGTCGGGCACCGCCCACTCCTCGCCGTCGCGCTTCACGCGCGTGACCACCGTCGCGAGCTGCTCCAGGTTGATCGTATGCATGATGCCCGTGCCGGGAGGATGGATGCGCACGCCCGTGAGCGCCTGCGAAGCCCAGCGCAGAAAGCGGTAGCGCTCCTCGTTGCGGCGCAGTTCAAGGGCCAGGTTACGCGGCGCGGCATCGGGCTTGCCGAAGTATTCGACCGCGAGCGAATGGTCCACCGACGAATCCACCGGCAGCACGGGGTTGAGCGCGGCGGGATCGGCGCCGGCCTCCGCGAGGGCGTCGCGCATGGCGGCGATGTCCACTAGCGCAGGCGTGCTCGTCGTGTCGTGCATCAGCACGCGATTGGGCTGGAACGCGATTTCGTGCTCGCTCGTCGCGCGCTCGCGCCACGCGAGGATCGCCGCGACGGCCTGCTCGCGCTCCTCGCCCTCCGTATTACGAATCACGTTTTCGAGCAGCAGGCGCAGCACGACAGGCAGTTCACGCAGATCCGCGCCGAACGCGCCGGGCAGATCGACATAACGCAGCGCGACGCCGGAGACGTCGAGGCTGCCGATGGTGGGGGTGTCAGTGTTTTCCATGAGTGTATTTTTGCACTTATCCAGGTCAAAATGCAATCCAGTGGAAACCCGAAATACAAAAATCAGGAGACATCGTGGAGAAGACCGCCGTGAGCAACCCCCTGCCGGCACACCCGGATCAGGCACGTCGTCGCCTTGTGCAGGCAGGAGCGGCACTGGGTGCACTTGCCATGTCCGGTGTCATGCCACGGTCGGTCTTCAGTGCTGAACCGGCCTCGCGCCATCAAGTTTTAAAAGGAATGAACCCCATGTTTGCTTACGTCGGCTCGCGCACCACGCGAGAACGCAACGCCCGCGGCGACGGCATCAGCGTCTATCAGGTCAATGCGCAGACCGGCGATCTCGCGCTCGTGCAGCTCGTCAAGGATCTCGTGAATCCGTCGTTTCTCGCCCTGAGCGCCAACGGCGAGCGCCTCTACACCGTGCACGGCGATCTGAGCGATATCAGCGCATTCAAGGTCGACCGGGCGAGCGGCACGCTCACGTTCCTGAACAAGCAGAGCACCGAGGGCAAGAACCCCGTACACCTCGCGATCGACCCGAGCGGACGCTACGTGGTCGTGTCGAACCACATTGGCGCGAGTCTCGCCGTGCTGCCGATCGCCGCCGACGGTTCGCTCGAACCGCTCACGCAGCTCGTGCATCTCGACGGTCCGATCGGGCCGCACCGTATCGAACAGAAGCAGGCAAAGCCGCACTTCAATCCGTTCGATCCCTCGGGCCGGTTCGTGATCGTCCCCGACAAGGGGCTCGACCGCACGTTCTCGTTCCGCTTCGAAAACGGCCAGCTCACGCCGGCCAATCCGCCCTTTGTCGTGTCGCGCGAAGGTGCGGGGCCGCGCCATCTCGCGTTCCATCCCAATGGCCAGTTCGCGTGGGTCGTCAACGAACTCGATTCGACGGTCACGGCGTATCGCTACGACGCCGCAAACGGCGGCCTTACTCCGTTGCAGGTGCTCTCTAGCGTGCCGGACACCTATACGGGCAACAGCCGTGCCTCGGAAATCGAAGTCGATCGCAGCGGGCGCTTCGTCTATGCGTCGAATCGTGGCGAAGACAGCATTGCGGTGTTCCGCATCGATCCCGCCAACGGTCATCTGCACTTCGTGAACGCGGTTCCCTCGCAGGGCAAGACGCCGCGATTCTTCACGACCACGCCTGACGGGCGCTTCATGTACGCCCTCAACGAGGACAGCGACACCATCGTCGCGTTCTCCGTCGATGCGCACTCGGGCGGCCTGACGCCAACGGGCTTCGCCGCCCAGTCGGGCAGCCCCGTCTGCATGGTGTTCTCGCAACACCAGACCTGACACGCACCCTCGATTCACGCGAAACCCGGCGGGCACAGCCGCCGGCGGAGAACTCCATGCACCCCACACCCGCAATCGACGAACGCGCGCTCGTGCGCAAGATCGCCTGGCGCATCATTCCGTTCGTCTTCGTCCTTTATGTGATCTCGTATATCGACCGCGCAAACATTGGCTACGCGGCGTTGCAGATGAACCATGATCTGGCGCTCACGAGTGAAGCATTCGGCTTTGCCTCGGGCATCTTCTTCATCGGTTACTTTCTTTTCGAAGTGCCGAGCAATGTCATGCTCAACAAGTTCGGAGCGCGCGTCTGGATCGCCCGCATTCTCGTGACGTGGGGCATCGTTTCCGTGGCGTCCGCGTTCGTGCAGAACACCACGCAGCTTTACGTCCTGCGCTTTTTGCTTGGCGTGGCCGAGGCCGGGTTCTTCCCCGGCATCATCGTCTATCTGACTTACTGGTTCAGGGCGAAGGAACTCGCCACCACGGTTGCGCTCTTCACGGCTGCGATTCCCGTCTCGTACATCATCGGCGCGCCGCTGAGCACGTGGGTGATGGACAACGTCCAGTGGTTCCAGTGGAGCGGATGGCGCTGGATGCTGGTGCTCGAAGGCGCGCCCGCTGTGATCGGCGGCGTCATGTGCTTCCTGTGGCTCACCGACCGGCCCGCCGACGCAAAGTGGCTCAAGCCCGAAGAGCGCGACTGGCTGCTGGACGAGTTGGCCAACGATCGAAAAGCCCGGCCTGACGCGAAGCATTTCGGCTCGCTCAAGGCGATGACGAACCCGAAAGTGCTGTACCTCTCGTTCATTTACTTCGTGTACCAGTGCGGCAGCCTCGGCGTGGGCTACTGGATGCCGCAGATCATCAAGGGGTTCTCCAGGACATTGAGCCACACGCAGGTCGGACTCATCGCGATGGTGCCTTACCTCTTTGCGACGATCGTCATGGTGCTCTGGTCGCGCAGTTCCGACCGGCGTAACGAGCGGCGCCTGCACTCGGCCATTCCGCTCGGGGTCGCCGCACTGGCACTGCTGGGCGCGGGGCTCGCAACGAACCCGTACGTGTCGATCACGATGATCAGCCTGAGTCTCGCGGGACTCTATGCGTTCAAGTCGCCGTTCTGGGCATTGCCCACGCTGTTCCTGACCCGCTCGACCGCAGCGGTATCCATTGCGGTAATCAATTCCGTGGGAAATCTGGGCGGCTTTGTCGGCCCGTTTGCGATCGGCTACATCAAGGGCTCCGGCAAGAGCGCGACGCCGGGTCTGCTGTTTCTGGCGGCTTTGCTCGTCGCCGCGTTTCTGATGACCGTTTTTATCCGCGTCAACGAGCGGCGCGCTGGTGATACGCACGGCGCGCTCGCCAATCAAAGCCAGTAGTCCTTCCCCCCGGTACGCCGGAAGAGACGCCCGGCATGCGGGGGGAACGTACCAAACCAACAATATGCGTTTCAGTGGAGATCCATTCGTGAAGAAGTCGCTAATTTCATTCGCAGTACTTAGCGCCATCGGTAGCCTCGCTCATGCGCAAAGCAGCGTGACGCTCTACGGCATTATCGACACCGGCGTCAATTACACGAACAATGTGCAAACGGCGAAGACCGCGTCCGGTCTACAGGGCGGGCATCAGATCGCCATGATCGAGGGCGGCTCGGCCGGTTTGCAGGGCAGCCGTTGGGGGTTGCGCGGCTCCGAGGACCTGGGCGGCGGCCTCAAGGCGCTCTTCGTGCTCGAAAGCGGCTTTTACAGCAACAACGGCGTGCTCAATCAAGGCGGCGCGATGTTCGGGCGACAAGCGTGGGTCGGCTTGAGCAATCCGGTTGGCACTGTCACGCTGGGTCGCCAGTACGATCCGGTAGTCGACAATTACGGGCCGTTTCTCGCCGCGCCGCAGTGGGGCGGCTACATGACCTCACACCCAGGCGATCTGGACAACGCGCTCAACACGCGGCGCATCAACAACTCGATCAAGTTCCGCAGCGCGAACTACCACGGGCTGAGCGTCGAGGCCATGATGAACCTCGGCGGCATGCCCGGCTCGTTTTCCAGCAACTGGATCTGGGGCGCCGGCGCCACTTACTCGCATGGCCCTTTCTCGCTCGGTGCGGGCTACCTGAACATCCGCAATCCGAACACCTCGTTCTTCGGCGCGAATCCGAACGCCGGCCCGGCGACGACCAACAACCTGGGCAGCTTCGGCAGCGCGACAAGTCCGCAGAGCAATCCTGTCTTTGCGGGTTACGCGTCCGCGAACCGTCTGGAGATTGCCGGCGTAGGCGCCGGGGTGACGCTCGGCTCGCTCAATGTGAACCTCGCTTACTCCAACACGCGTTTCGAGGACATGGGTTCGGCATCGGGCCCGAACACGCTGCACTACAAGGGCACGGCGGCGTTCAATAACGTGGAAATCAATGCGAAGTACCAGCTCACGGCTTCGTTGCTCGCAGGCGTGGCCTATGACTACACGCGCAACGGCGGCGCGGGCGGCAGAGAGGGGGCCAACTACAACCTCTTCAGCGCGGGGCTCGACTATTTCCTCTCGGCTCGCACGGATGTCTACACGCTTGCGGTCTACGAAAAGGCAAGCGGCACGGACTCGCTCGGGCAGTCAGCCGTGGCCCAGATCACCGGGTTGACGCCCTCGACCACCGACAAGCAGGTTTCGCTGCGTGTCGGCGTTCGACACAAGTTCTGATGCGCAGCCTGCTCGACCTGCCCGAAGCGGCGCAAAAAAATTTCTCGCATACCCGCGCAAAGCCTGTGCAGCGCCTGACACGCAACGCGAAGGGCGCGCGGCGGCGTCCTACAATGTTGCGGTATCGGCGCGTTCCGGTGGACAGACGGGCGCGCGTGCTGTGCCGTTCCATCCTCGTGCGCCGTGCCTGTCTTGGCTGGCGCGGCGCACGGTTCCTACCCTACCCAGGAGCAGACGATGCGAAAGATGCAGGCAGTGCAGGTAGCAAAACCGGGCGGCCCGCTCGAACTGGTCGAGCGGGAGATACCCGAGCCGCCCGAAGGACACGTGCTCGTCAAGGTGCAGGCTTGCGGGATCTGTCACAGCGATTCGCTCACGAAGGAAGGCCAGTGGCCCGGCCTGCAATTCCCGCGCGTGCCCGGCCACGAGATCGCGGGCGTGATCGACAAGCTCGGCGCACGCGTGGAAGGCTGGGAGGTCGGGCAGCGTATCGGCGTGGGCTGGCACGGCGGGCATTGCGGCCATTGCGAGCACTGCCGGCACGGCGACTTCGTGCTCTGCCAGAAGGGGCAAATCCCCGGCATCAGCTATGACGGCGGCTATGCCGACTACATGCTCGCGCCGCAGGAAGCACTCGCGCGCATGCCCGCCGACCTTTCCGACGTCGACGCCGCGCCGCTCCTGTGCGCGGGCATCACGACCTTCAACGCGCTGCGCAACAGCGGCGCGCGAGCGGGCGATGTGGTGGCGATTCTCGGCATCGGCGGGCTCGGCCATCTCGGCGTGCAGTACGCGCGCAAAATGGGCTTCGTGACCGTGGCCATCGCGCGCGGGCAGGACAAGGCGCCGCTCGCGCAGCAACTCGGCGCGCATCACTACATCGACAGCGCCTCGCAGAATGTCGCGCAAGCGTTGCTCGCGCTCGGCGGCGCGCGCGTGATACTCGCCACGGCGACGAGCGGCAAGGCCATGAGCGCCGCACTGGGCGGCCTCGGGCTGAACGGCAAGATGATCATGGTCGGCGTGTCCGAGGAGCCCGTGGAAGTGCCGATCACGCAGTTCATCATGGGGCGCCATTCGGTGCAGGGCTGGCCCTCCGGCACCGCGGCGGATTCGCAGGAAACGCTCGCGTTCAGCGCGTTGTCGGGCGTGAAGCCGATGATCGAGGAGTACCCGCTCTCGCGTGCCGCAGAAGCCTATGAGCGGATGATGAGCGGCAAGGCGCGCTTTCGCGTCGTGCTCAAGCCGGGCGCTTGAGCGGCCGGGCCATGCGGTGCGGCGCGAGGTGCGCCGCACCAGCGCTACATTAGCTGCCCTTGGGCGGCGGTTCGTCATCCTCTGAGATCCCCGCCTCGTCGCAATACCGGTCCACAGCACTGCTTACGGTCGGATCGAAGCGGTCGGGACCGATCAGATCGAGAAGATCGAAGCGCTTGAGCTTGTCGCGCACGGGGTCCTTCATCTCCGCGAAGTGCAGCGCGATGCCGCGCTCGCTCAACCCCTGGCTCAGCTCGCGCAGCATGTCGGCCGAGGTGACATCCACGCTCGTCACCGGCTCGGCCGCCACCACGACGCGACGCACGGGCGTGGGCGACGCGTCCACCGCTTCGAGCAGGCGCTGCTGGAACAATTCGGCATTGGCGAAGAACAAGGGCGCGTCCCAGCGAAACAGCACGAGCCCCGGCATGCGCGCGGCCTGCGGGTAGCGCGTGATGTCGTGGTAGCCGCGCAGGCCTTCCACGCGCCCGAGCACCGCGAAGTGCGGCCGCCAGCCGTCCCAGAGGAATTCGATCACGGCGATCACCACGGCAAGCCCAATGCCGGGAATGGCGCCGAACACCGCAACGGCCACGAAGCAGCCGATCGAGAGCCAGAATTCCCACTGCTGTATGCGGTAGATGCGCTTCAGATCGGCGATTTCGAACAGCCCCAGCGCGGCGGCGATGACCACGGCCGCGAGCGCGCTGTTGGGCAGATAGCGCAGCAGATTGGGCGCGAACATCAGCAGCGCCGCCACCGCCAGCGCGCCCACCACGCCGGTCAGTTGCGTGCGCGCTCCGGCAGCTTCGGCAACCGGCGTGCGCGACGCGCTGCTGCTGATCGGGAAGCCCTGGAACAGTCCCGCCGCGAGGTTGGCCACGCCGAGGCCCACCATCTCCTGGTTGGGGTCCACGCGGGCGCGAAAGCGCGCCGCGTAGGTGCGCGAGAGCACGCTCGTGTCGGCGAAGGCGATCAACGCCACGGCCGCGCCGCCCAGCACGATCTTGACGAGATCCAGGTTGTTCGCCCACGGCAGCGACAGTGCGGGCAGGCCTTGCGGAATCTTGCCGAGCACTTTCACACCCAGGCTGTCGAGGTGAAAGAGGCTCACCGCGAGCGTCGCCACGATCACCGCGATCAGGATGCCGGGCACCCGCTCGAAGCGCTTGAGCACGAGGATCAGCACGAGGCTGCCCGCGCCCACGGCGAAGCTGTACCAGTTGGCCTCGCCGCGCGCGACGGCTTGAAAGAGATTGAGCAGGTCTCTGATCGGCCCCTGCTCTTCGACGGAAACGGCAAAGAGCTTGGGCAACTGGCTGATGAGCACCGCCAGCGCAATGCCGTTCATATAGCCGTATCGAATGGGCTTGGACAGCAGCTCCGTGATGAAGCCCAGACGCAGCAGCCCCATCACCACGCAGACCGTGCCGGACACGAGCGCCATCATGCTCGCCACCGCAATCGCGCGCGACGGGTCCGTGCCCGCCACCTGCACGACCACGGCGAGAATGGGCGCCGCGAGCGCGGAGTCGGGGCCGAGCACGAGAATGCGGCTGGGTCCGAACACGGCGTACGCCAGCAGCGGAATGATCGTCGCGTAAAGGCCGTAGACGCCCGGCACGCCGGACGCCACGGCATACGCAATGCCGACGGGCACGAGCATGGTGGTGAGCACCAGACCCGCCGCGAGATCGTTGAAAAGCCAGCCGCCCTGATACTGCTTGAGCAGTGCCACGCCGGGCAGCCAGCGCAGCCATTGCCGGCCGGCGCTTGCGGGTGCCCCGGGAGGGGCGGAGGGTCTATCCGAATCCATGGGCCGGTGGTTCATGATGAGCATGCTACCGTGGGGATAGTGGGAGCGATGAGGTGCAAAAAGCAGCATAGATGAAATATGGTCGTCACAATAGCGGAGATTCGGGACACACCGTCGCGGCGCAACGCCCGCTTTCCGGCACGCGTGCCTTGCGCACTGCACCACGCAAAGCTTCGGCCATTTCATTTCGGAATCCTGAATTGAACGCGCGGCGGCTGCCTTGCTTCGTGAATCGTCTGAGGGGAACGAATTGACTGCCGCGGTTTGATTGCCGCGGTTTGCCTACCTCGATTCGACTGCCGCATCGCGCCCCAACGTCAGTTTTCATCCCGCACTTTTTCGTGCATGCGCCGCGCCCTCTGCGCCAGTTGGGTGCAGCGCGACTTCCCGCGCACTGCTGCGGTGCACCACGCCGTGAACGCCATAGCGTCGTGCAGCACGCAGTCGATCCCATCCGGCAAGGCTTTCCCGCCGCAAGGCAAACTGGCACGCACCTTGCTGAATCTTCCGTATGTTCCGCTATGGAGCGCGATGCACCGGACGGCGGCACGCCGCCGTCCCGTCTGGCGCGTAGACGCCGGGCGTGAGAGCAAAGAACCGATCAACCGTCGAAGATTTCATGCCGACGACTCCCCGAATACCCATGCTGCGCGTACTGCTCGTAACCGACACCGACAAGCCTATTGGCGACCTGCGCGACGCGCTCGCGCGGCTCGGCTACGACATGCTCGCCGAGCCCGCCACGCCGCAGGCGCTGCATCGCGTGGTCGAGCGCGAGCGGCCCGATGTCATCATCATCGACACCGAGTCGCCCTCGCGCGACACGCTCGAACAACTCGCGGTCATGAACGCCACTGCGCCGCGCCCCGTGCTGATGTTCAGCCACGACGCCAACCAGCAGTTGATCCGCTCCGCCGTGAACGCGGGCGTGACGGCCTACCTCGTGGAAGGGCTCGCCGGCGAGCGCATCGCGCCGATCCTCGAAGTCGCGCTCGCGCGCTTCGCGCAGGAAGCGCAGTTGCGCGAGCGCCTCACGCAGGCCGAGAACGAACTGGCCGAGCGCAAGCTCATCGACCGCGCCAAGCGCCTCTTGATGGAGCAGCAGAAGATGACCGAGCCCGCCGCCTACGCGACACTGCGCAAGCGGGCCATGAACCAGAGTCTGAAGCTCGCCGAGGTCGCCCGCCAGATCGTCGCGGCGGCCGGGCCGCACGAACGCAACGAATGAAGCACTGCCCATGAACGCCACCACCCCTCTCGCTGCGCCGGAGAAAACCCATCTGAAGATTGGCTTCGTGCCGCTCGCCGACGCCGCGCCGCTCGTCGCCGCGAAGCTGCTCGAATTCGGCCACGCGCACGGCCTCACGCTCGAACTCTCGCGCCAGCCCTCGTGGGCCGCGCTGCGCGACAAGCTGCTTTCCGGCGAGCTCGACGCCGCGCATTCGCTCTATGGGCTCGTGTACGGCGTGCAGCTGGGTCTCGGCGGCCCGCAAACGGACATGGCCGTGCTGATGGTGCTCAACCGCAACGGCCAGGCCATCACGCTCTCGAACCGCCTGGCCGATGCGCTCGCCGAGCACGGCACGCTGCCGCGCGCGCTCGCCACGCTCGATCGCAAGCCTGTGTTCGCGCAGACCTTCCCGACCGGCACGCACGCCATGTGGCTTTATTACTGGCTCGCGTCACAGGGCGTGCACCCGCTCGACGACATCGAAAGCGTCGTGATTCCGCCGCCGCAGATGGTGGCCGCGCTCGCCGAAGACCGGCTCGACGGCCTGTGCGTGGGCGAGCCGTGGCCGGGCCTGGCGGAGCAGCGCGGCGTGGGCCGCACGATCATCTCGAGCGGCGGGATCTGGCCGGACCATCCCGAGAAGGTGCTGGCGTGCCGGCGCGACTTCGTCGCGCGCTATCCGGCTACGGCGCGCGCGCTCGTGCAGACGATGCTGGAGGCGTGCCGCTGGCTCGACGGCGAGGGCCATCGGCGGGAAATTTCGCAGTGGCTCGCGCGACCGGAAATGCTCGGCGTGGATGCCGCGCTGATCGCCCGGCGTCTGGCAGCCGATGCGGGGTCGAGCGCGCCGGGCATGAAGTTCTTCGAGGAAGGCCGGGTGAATTACCCGCACGAATCGGAAGGCGTGTGGTTTCTCACGCAGTTCGAGCGATGGGGCATGCTCGCGCGCCGCGGCGATTACCGCGAGATCGCCCACGCGCTGAACCAGACCGCGCTCTATCGCGAGGCGGCGGGCGCGATGGGAATCGGGACGCCGGACGAAGGCGCGAGCGCCCCGTTCGTGGACGGCCGCACGTGGGACGGCGACGATGCGGTGGCGTATGTGGAGGGGTTTGCGATCCGCGCTTGAGGGACGGCTGTTCAGCGTCTGTGCGGCGCTTGACTGCCGACGACTAGGCGTTCAGCCAGTTTTCGACCTTCACGCCTGGGTAATGCGCAAAGTCGCGCTCGTTGTTCGTAACGAGCACCACATTGAGCGCGATTGCGTGCGCGGCGATCAGCTTGTCGAGGTGGTCCTTCTTGCGCTCGCGCGTCGCTTCCCGAACCGGGCCATAGGCAGCCGCCGCGCCCGCGTCGAACGGCACGACAGGAATATCCTCGATCAAGGCGGCCAGATTGCGCTTTTCTCGCGCGCGATTCTCCGACACGGCGACACCGTACTCGAGTTCGGCATAGGTAATTGCCGACATCACGACGTCGCCGACATAGCATTGCGCGAAGCGTTTCGCGACCTGCTCGGGTTGATTCTTCATCAGATAGATGCAGATGTTCGTGTCGAGCATGAACTGCGGCATCAGAGCGCCTCGCGATCGTCCTGGCCCTGCTCGCCGCGCCCCTCGGCCATGAAATCCGGCCCGAATTTCGCGAACTTCTTCATGACGCCGCCGAGCGGGCGGCGCGCCGGACGGATGCGGATTTCATCGCCTATCCGCTCGATCTCGAGTTCGATGTCGCCGCGTTCGTAGGCCAGATCGGCAGGGATGCGCACCGCCTGGGAATTGCCATTCTTGAAGACTCTGGTCGTATGCATGCGCCGCTCCAACCGATGGATGTACATGGATGTACTCTAGCCTGGGACAGAGCAAATGTAAATACACGTGTGTACATTGGACGCATACCAATCAAGCGAGCGTACGCAGGCTGCGCGCGGCACCGCTCGTGGCGTGGCAGCGCAGCCTGCGTCGCGTTCAGCGTCTTACTTCACGACGACTTGCGTATGCCCCACGACCGGCGGCTTTTCGAAGTACGGGCCGACAAGGCGCCGCCACTCCTGGAAGTCCTCCGACTCGCGAAAGTGGACCATGTGGTCCTCGATCGTATCCCACTGCACGACGAGCACATACTGGTTCGGCTCTTCCACGCCGCGTTGCAGTTCCACGGCAAGGCAGCCGCGCGCGCGATGAAAGAGCGGCAGCGCCTGCGCCACGCCCGCTTCGAATTCGGCGTTCTTGCCTGCGCTCACCGTGATATGCGCCATCTCGTAGACCATCATGTTCTCCTTGTGATTCGCTAGTGCGTTCAGTTCAGGTTCAGGCATTCGACCACTTCGTCCGCAATGGCGAGCGAGGCGGTCAGCCCCGGCGATTCGATCCCATAGAGGTTCACGAGCCCGCTCACGCCATGCCCGCGTGCCCCCTGGATCACGAAATCGCCCCCGCCGTGCGTGCCGCCGCCGGCGAGTTTCGGGCGGATGCCAGCATAACCCGGTTGCAGCGCGTCGTCAGGCAGCGCGGGCCAATACGTGCGGATCGCTTCGTAGAATTTCGCGGCGCGCGCCGGGTCGACGGTGTAATCGATCGTGTCGATCCATTCGACGTCGGGGCCGAAGCGCGCCTGGCGGCCGAGGTCGATCGTCAGGTGCACGCCGAGGCCGCCCTCTTCGGGAACCGGATAGATGAGCCGTGAAAACGGCGCGGCGCCCGTAAGCGAATAGTAATTGCCCTTCGCGTACCGCCCCGGCGGGATCGATTCGCGCGCGATGCCTTCGATCGAAGCCGCCACCTGCTGCGCAAAGAGCCCCGCGCTATTCACCACGCGCCTGGCGGCCAGTTGCATCGGCTCCGCGCCGCCCACCTCCAGCACGATGCCGTCCGCGCGCACCGCGCCGCCCGTGACCGGCGAGCACAACGCGAGCATGCCGCCCGCCGCCTCGAAATCGCCCTGCAACGCGAGCATCAGGCCGTGGCTGTCGATGATGCCCGTGGAAGGCGACTCCAGCGCGGCCACGCAATGGAGCGCGGGTTCCAGCGCCTGCGCCTGCACACCTTCCAGCCAGCGCAAGTCGTTCACGCCGTTGGCCGCCGCCGCCGCGCGAATGGCGCGCAGCGCGTCGAGCTGCCCCTCGTTCGTCGCGACGATGAACTTGCCGCAGCGGCGATATTCCACGCCTTTTGCGTCGCAGTAGGCGTAAAGCTGCTGCTTGCCTTGCACGCACAGACGCGCTTTGAGCGAGCCCTGCGGATAGTAGATGCCCGCATGGATCACTTCGCTGTTGCGCGAACTGGTGCCGCTGCCTATCGCGTTTTCCGCCTCGACGAGAACGGTCTCCCAGCCTTGCCTTGCGCACGCGCGCGCCACTGCGAGACCGACCACCCCGGCGCCGATCACGACACAATCCACCGTGTCCGTCATGAAACTTCCCTTCTCGTCACGCGAGTGCTGTTTCGATTGGCGCTATTTTGCCCAATTCGCGTGGTTTGCGTGCCCGACGGGAGGCTGGAGTGAGTCCGCGCGCAGCCGAGATCGCGGAACGCGGCAAAAAAAACGCCGCCCGTGTGGGCGGCGCGCAATGACAAGCCGAGAAGACGCAATCGGAAGTGCCGATCAGAAGTGGGTATGCAGGCCCACGCGCGCGACCGCCTGGGTCTGGCCGCTCGACGCTCCGTCCGACGAGTTCATGCCGTTGATCTGCGCGAGGCCGCCCGAACTGGCGCGCTGGTACACGCCGAGCACGTACACGCTCGTGCGCTTGGAGAGCGCATAGTCGACGATCGCGGCAACCTGGTGCGCGTGGTTGTTGTCCACCACGTCGTTGCCCTTCATGTACATGTACGACGCGCCGGCGCTGAGCGCGGGCGTGAAGTTGTAGTGCGCGCCCACCGAGCCTTCGTACACCGAGCCGCCATTGGCGGAGTTGTGGACCGTGGTGAACAGCGCATTCGTGATCCAGCCGCCGAAGCGGTAGTGCGCGCCGATACCCCAGTTGCGGATGCTCACGTCGCCCTCGCCCGTCACCACGGTCTTGAGGTTCGTATAGGCCGCGTTCACGCCGAAGTCATGCGCCGCGTAGTTCAGCGCGAAGCTCGTGCCGTTGCCCGTGCCGATCGAACCGGCCACGCCGCCGAAGCTGTACATCGCGCCCGCGCTAAAGCCGCCGTAGGTCGGCGACAGATACTTCACGGAGTTGTTGACGGTTTCGCCCGCCATGCGGTCCCAGTCGAACGCGCCGGTCGGATTGTTCGGCAGCGCGAGTTTCTGGAACGGACCCGCGCGGAAATCGTAGAAGTGCCCCGAAAGCTCCGCCGGATCGTTGCCGGCGAAGTAGAGCGAGTCCGTCATGAAATCGTATTGATTGCCGAGCGTGAGCTTGCCGAAGCGCTCGTCGCTCAAGCCAACGATCGACGTGCGGCTAAAGAGGCTCTTGTTCGGCATGAAGCTGCCGTTGTCGACCTGGAACTGGTTGACGAGCTGGAAGAACGCCTTCGTGCCGCCGCCCAGGTCTTCCGTGCCGGTCATGCCCCAGAGGTTCGGGCCGTTCACGCCGTCGTCCATCTTGACGTTGTGCTTGCCGCCCTGGTTGCTCACATAGGTGATGCCGGTGTCCATCATCCCGTAGAGCGTCACGCTGCTTTGCGCGAACGCGGGTGCGGCGCCCGCCATCACGCCGATGGCGCCCACGATCGCCATCGCAATCTTTTTGTACTGCTTATTGTTTTCCATTCTCCAAGCCTCCTGTTTTGAACAAACCTGTTTTTTCGTGCATCGACGGTTATCCGGCCCGCCACCCCGGAATCCGGCGGGCCGCAAGCAACCGCGCGGCGCGTGCGCCGCGAGGTCGTACGCGAGGCGAGCGGGCTGTGCCGCCCGCTCGTACGCAAAAGGGAATCAGGACATCGGGCGGCGGGTCAGGCGTGCGCCGCCGCCGCGCCGGCGCTCAAACCGCGTCGGGCACCCTGCGCGTCTTGAGGAACGCTTCGAGGGTTTCGCCGCGCATGCTCGCGTACATGCCGAGATTGGTGATCTTCACCACGCGCGCGAACTTCTCCAGCACGAAGAAGCACACGCCGTACTGGATCAGGCCGAGCCAGTCCGTCGCGTCCACCAGCGCGCGTTCTTCGTCAGTCAGGGCCGCCGCGTCGTAGGCGGCCTTGCGGTCGTCAAGCCATAGGTCGCGTGCCTGCGGCAAACGCATTTGCCAGAAGAAACGGTTCAGGCGCATGGCCTTCATGCTCTGGCGAATGTCGAACGCATACGTGCCCGTCAATTCCTCGATGCCCACCAGTTGCGGATTCATTGCCGGCCCTCTTCTTCGTAGACCGTGACCGCCATCGCCGTGCTGGTCGCGAGGTAGTAATTGCGGTGGATTTCGCGAATCTTGCCGCCAAGCGCGCCGCGCATGGCGAGCCACATGATCGTCTCCACGCTCTCCGCGCCGCCCAGCCGCACGTAGTCCACGTGCTTCATGCGCGCGAGCCGTTCGGGATCGTTCACGATCAGGTCGAGGAACTCCATGTCCCACTCGGTGTTGTTGAAGCCGCTGCGCTCGCCGTGCACCTGGTGCGAGAGGCCGCCCGTGCCCACCACCACCACGTCGAGATTCTCCTCGAACGATTCGATGGCGCGGCGCAGCGCCTGGCCGAGCCGGTAGCAGCGGTTGGCCGTGGGCAGCGGGTACTGGAGCACGTTCACCTGCACCGGCACCAGCGCCGCGGGCCAGCCGCCTTCGTGCGGGAGCATGAGCGAGAGCGGCGAATTGCAGCCGTGATCGAGCGGCTTGTCCTGGAAGATCGTCAGGTCGAACTCGTCGTTCACGAGTTGCTCGGCAATATGGATCGCCAGTTCCGGGTGGCCCGCGATATCGGGCAGCGGACGCTTGCCCGCGCCTTCGTCGGCGAACTCGTGACTGGCCGACACACCCAGCGCAAAGGTCGGATAGCAATCGAAGAAAAAGCTGTTGGCGTGGTCGTTATAGAACATCACGAGCGCGTCCGGCTTGCGCTCGGCGAGCCACTTCGCCACCGGTTCGTACCCCTGGAAAAGCGGCGCCCACGCGGGTTCGTTCTGCTTGCCCTTGTCGTACGCCATACCGATTGTCGGCACGTGCGATGTGCCGATGCCGCCCACTATTCTTGCCATGATGTTGCCCTCTGCCGCAGTTCATGCGGCGCATGCGCGCCGCGCCGGACCGGATACGCCCCCTGACGCCTTCGATCCATCAATTGGGATACGAAATTACAAAAGTACCGCGCAAACGGTAAGTCAGGGTTAACCACGGAATTTTTGCTTTTTCTCTTATTTTCAGGGCTTCCATGCATTTTTTAGCACCTGGCGCGGCTCCCAAACCCGCGCGCTGCAACGGTTTTTGGTATCCTGAAACCCTGTTGCGGGAATCCGTTGACGATCGCCCAGGCAACCACTCCATAAACGAAACAGATATCAAAAGAACAAACTCGCAAGGGCGGCATGCGCCGTCACGGGCGCGCCCCGCCCGCTGCGATTCACGCATGACATGAACGGGACAACCCAGCAAACCATCGTACAGGCGCTGCGCACGCGCATTCTTTCCGGCGAGCTTGCGCCCGGCGAGCGCCTCGTCGAGGCGCAGCTCGCCGAGCGCCTGGGCATCTCGCGCACGCCGCTGCGCTATGCCTTGAGCGTGCTCGCCACCGAAGGCATGGTCGAGCGCTCGGGCGCGCGCGGCTACACGGTGCGGCGCTTTTCCGTGACCGACGTGCTCAACGCCATCGACGTGCGCGGCGTGCTCGAAGGGCTCGCCGCCCGCTCGGTCGCCGAGCGCGGCGTGGACGCGGCGCTTGCCCGCGCGCTCGAAGACTGCCTGCGCGAAGGCGACGCGCTGTTCGCGGCGGGCGTGCTCGACAGCGAGGCCGAAACGCGTTACGCCGCGATGAATGGCCGCTTCCACGCACTGATTGTCGAAGCGGCGCACAATCTCGCGGTAACCGCCGCGCTCGGGCTCAACGACAAGATTCCGTTCGTTTCCCCAGGCACGGTGGTTTTCGACAAGGCCGCGCAGGAGCGCCAGTTCATGATGCTTTCCTATGCGCACCGCCAGCACCACGCCATCGTCGGCGCACTGCTGAACGGCGAAGGCGCGCGTGTCGAGGCGCTGATGAAGGAGCACACGCATATTTCCAAGGAAAGCCTCAATCTTTCGGTCGACCGTCTGCATCTGATCGCAGGCGCCGCGTGAGACACGGCACGTTCCCCACCCCAGAAAACACCATCGAGCCGTGAGCCAGCCCGAACTCCTGAACCTCGCGCATCTGCGCGCCTTTCGCCTCGTTGCCGACACCGGCAGCGCCACGCGCGCCGCTTCGGCCCTCTATCGCGCGCAGTCGGCCGTCACGCGCTCGGTGCAGGAGCTGGAGACCGCCCTCGACGCGCCGCTATTCGAGCGCAAGCCCTCGGGCATGCTGCCCACGGCCGTAGGGCGCGTCGTGCTGGAACGTTGCGCGCGCATCTTCTGCGAGCTGGAAGAACTCGCGCAGTGGTGCGCCGCGCGCCAGGCGCGCCGCCGCGCGTTGAGCGAGGGCACGCTGCCCGCGTACCTGCTCAATACGCGCCGCCTCCAGCTTTTCGTCGCGCTCGCGCGGCACCGCCACATGCCGAGCACGGCCAATGCGTTCGGCATCAGCCAGCCCGCGGTGAGCAGCGCGATGCGCGTGCTCGAAAGCGGCTCGGGCGTGACGCTGTTCCATCGCGGCCCGCGCGGCGTGCTGCTCACGGCCGAGGGCGAAACCTTCTTGCTGCACGTGCGGCGCGCGCTCAACGAACTGCGCCACGTGCCCGACGACATCGCGGCGCTGCACGGCAACATCCAGGGGTCTGTCACGGTGGGCGCGCTGCCGCTCGGGCGCACACTGATCCTGCCTGCGGCCATCGCGCGGCTTTCCGCGTTGCATCCGGGCGTGCGCGTCGTCACCGACGAAAGCGCCTACGAACTGCTGGTGGCGGGCCTGCGCGCGGGCGACGTGGATTTCGTGCTCGGCGCGCTGCGCGAAAACGACGCGGCAAGCGGGCTTGCCAACGAACGGCTGATGTCGGAGGACATGGTCGTGCTCGCGCGCCGGGACCATCCTCTGGCGAAGAAGCACGGCCTCACGCTGAACGACCTGCGCGACGCCCAGTGGATTCTTTCGCGCACGCATTCACCTTCGCGCGGATTGCTCGAAGCGCAGTTCCGCCGCGTGAAGCTCAGGCCGCCCATGCCCACCGTCGAAACAGCCGATCTCGCCGTGATTCGCGGGCTGCTGCTCGGCACGGACATGATCACGTCGCTCTCGGCGCAGCAGTTGCACTATGAAATCGAGTCGGGCCAGCTCGCGGTGCTCGACGTGCCGTTGCAGCACACGCGCCGCGACATCGGCCTCACTCTGCGCGCGCAGGGCTCGCCCTCGCCGGCCGCGCGCGCGTTGATCGACGCGATCCGTCTTTCGGTGATGGATGTGGCGCCGGCCACGCGCGTGGTGGAAGGACGGCGCACCGGGTGAGCATGGCGCGCCGCCTGGCGCGCATGTGAAACGAGCGCCGGTGCGGCGCTCGCTGTTGGTCTGTCGGTCAGTCGGTCAAAGCGTATGGACGGCTTGCACGCGTCCTTGCCACATCGAGGCGGGCATACCCACCACGCCGTTCGTCCGGCGCCATCGATGGTTGCGCGCTCAAGCGTCTGCGGGCGTGTCGACGTAGCGCAGCCCCTTTTCGGCCAGGCGCTCGCGCATGCTGTAGTAGTCGAGGCCGAGCGTGCCGCCCGCGAGCACCGCGCGCGTCTTCTCTTCCTTCGCAAGACGCGCCTGGGTGGCTTCCACGACCTTCGCCACCGTGGCGAGCGGCACCACCACCACGCCGTCGTCGTCGGCCACGATCACGTCGCCGGGGTGCACGATCTGCTGCGCGCACACCACCGGCACGTTCACCGACCCCAGCGTTTCCTTGACCGTGCCCTGCGCCGAGACGGCCTTCGACCACACCGGAAAGTCCATCGCCTTCAACGCGCGCACGTCGCGGCAACCCGCGTCGATGATGAGCCCGCGCACACCGCGCGCCGCAAGCGAAGTCGCGAGCAATTCGCCGAAGTAGCCGTCCTCGCAGGGCGAGGTGGGCGCGGCCACGAGCACGTCGCCTTCGCGGCACTGCTCCACGGCCACGTGCAACATCCAGTTGTCCGAGGGCGGCATGAGCACGGTCACGGCCGAACCCGCGATCGCCGCGCCCGAATAAACGGGCCGCAGGTACGTGGCGAGCAGGCCGAGACGGCTTTGCGCCTCGTGCACGGTGGCCGTGCCCGCTTCCTTGAGGATTTGCACATGGCGCGCGTCGGCGCGCGGAATCCGGGTAACGACTACACCGCGTTTCATGCCAGGTCTCCCACTACTGCGGGCGTCAGGCGCATATAGCCTTCCGCATATTGAATGTCGCGCTTCGCCGTGATGCCGATGTTGCGCTTCGCCTGCACGCCGCGCTGCTGCGCGACGCGCGTGTAGTACTCCCAAAGATGTTCCTGGCCCGCCATGCACTCGATGGCGCGGCGCTTCACGTCCCACACTTCGGTGATGTCGAGGAAGGTGTTCGGCGTCCACTCGCACTGTTCGGTCTGGTGCGGCTCGAACGCATAGACGGGCGGCGCGCCGACGATCTTCTGCCCCGGATTGTGGCCTTCGGCCTGGGCGATGATGCGCGCTTCCTGCGCCACGTGCATGGCGAGCGGGTGATCGAAGTTGTACGGGTCCTTTTGGGAGTGGCTCAGCACGAAGGCCGGTTGCACGTCGCGGTAGACATCCACGAGGCGCAAGAGCGCTTCGTCGGACACGCGCAGCGGGTAATCGCCCAGATCGAAAAAGTCGACTTCCGCGCCGAGAATGTCGGCGGCGGCGAGCGCCTCCTCGCGGCGCGCGGCCTTCACCTTTTCGATGGTCATGTCGGCGCCCTTGCGCCAAAGCTTCGCGGACTCGCCGCGCTCGCCGAACGAGAGGCACACCACCTTCACGCGATAGCCATTCTTCTTGTGCAGGGCGATCGCGCCGCCCGCGCGCCATACGAAATCGGCGCTATGCGCGCTCACCACGAGCATCGATTTTTCAGTCATTTCCGGTTCACCAGACGTCGATCTTCACGAAGCCTCATTGTAGGTTTGGGCGCGCGACGCGGACTAACGAAAGGACTGCCTAAAGGCATCGAATCTGTTTATCGACCGGGATTCTTGCCGCACTGCGCAAGCGCGCCGGGAAGGGCTTGACCATGCGGCGGCGGGCGCCGCCTGGCGCATTGGTTGAGCGCGCAACGTGGTGGCGACACCGGGCAAAAAACACGCCATAACCGGCGCAAGCACGGCGGTTCGCGTCGCGCCCCGAGTGCCGGACCCAAATAACCTGACCTTTCGTTGCGCATGCATCGGGTTCGCGAAACCGAAATTGTTGCGTAAACGCTGAATACACCTATTGACAGCATGATTTAAATAACAAGCATTCTCATTTGCAATACAATCCGCATACTTTTGCCGACCCGGCCGCGGCGCGCTCCTGCAAGCCCCGCCCGGCGGCGAACACAACCCATCTGCCCCGAGCCTCGTGACATCACAAAGGCGTCGCGGGCCGCCAGTGCCAGCTTTCGCTTCGAACTTTTTTATGTCCGCACCCCGTTTGCACACGCCTTTCAATTCGCCTTCGCGTTTCCCCGCCTCCGCCACCCGCGCCTCGATCCTCGCCGCCATTGCCGTCGCGTTCAGCTTGCCCGCCGTCGCGTTCGCGCAGGCCGCGGCAGCGACGAACGGCGGCGACACCGCTAACGCCACGCTGCCCACAGTCAAGGTGCAAGCCGCGCAGGACACCCTGCCGGGCGACCTGCAACCGACCTTTGGCGGCGGCCAGGTGGCGCGCGGCGGCGACTTCGGCGTGCTCGGCTCGCAGAAGAACATCGACGTGCCGTTCAGCATGACGACCTACACGGCGAAGCTGATCGAGGACCAGCAGGCGCGCTCGGTCGCCGACGTGCTGTCGAACGATCCCGCCGTGCGCACGGCCTACGGCTACGGCAACTTCCAGGAGGTCTACGTCATTCGCGGCTTCACGCTCGACAGCGACGACATCTCCCTGAACGGCCTCTACGGCATCACGCCGCGTCAGCTCGTGGAAACGGCCGCGCTCGAACGCGTGGACATCTTCAAGGGCGCGAGCGCGTTCCTGAACGGCGCGTCGCCCAACGGCAGCTCGATTGGCGGCAGCGTGAACCTGCAACTCAAGCGCGCCGACGACAAGCCGCTCACGCGCGTGACGCTCGAAGGCAGCGCCTCGGGCGAGTTCGGCACGCATATCGACGTGGGCCGCCGCTTCGGCGACAACGACCAGTTCGGCATTCGCGTGAACCAGGCGAACCGCGACGGCGAAACGAGCATCGACGGCGAAAACCGCCGCAACAACCAGACCGCCGTGGCGCTCGATTACCGCGGCGACAAGCTGCGCCTCGAAGGCGACTTCCTCTATCAGCGCCAGCGCGTCTCGGACGGCCGCCCGGTCGTCTACGTGAAGGGCGACGAGATTCCGGGCGTGCCCTCGGCAAGCTACAACTACGCCCAGACCTGGTCGTACAGCAATGCCGAAGACACGGTCGGCATCCTGAAGGCCGAGTACGACTTCCTGCCCGGCTGGACGGCCTACGTGACGGGCGGCGTGCGCCACACGAACGAGCACGGCGAATACCTCTCGCCCTACTACACCGACGCCGACACCACCACGGGCTCGCGCCTTGGCGTGGTGCGCAAGGAAGGCGCGACGTCGGCGGAAGCAGGCGTGCGCGGCCACTTCGACACGGGCCCCGTGAGCCACTTCGTGACGGCGGGCGCCTCGATCGTGCGCGTGATGACGCAATCGGGCTGGACGCTCTCCAACTCGTTCCCGACCAGCCTCTACAACACCGTGCAGGTGCCGTATCCCGCCACGGCGTATCAGGCCGGCATGGACGGCAACCCGCCGATCACGGCGCTCAACCTGATGCGCAGCCTCTCCGCGTCGGACACGCTCGGCTTCTTCCATGACCGCGTGCTGTTCACGGTGGGCGTGCGCCACCAGGAGATTCTCTCCAACGGCTACTCGTCGTCGACGCTGCTGCAAACGTCCAACTACAACGACTCGATCACGACGCCGCTGTTCGGCCTCGTCGTCAAACCGTGGGAGAACGTCTCGCTCTACGCGAACCGCAGCGAGTCGCTTTCGGCGGGCGGCACGGCGCCTCAGGGTTCGCTGAACTACGGCGAACAGCTCGCGCCGGAGCGCACGAAGCAGTATGAAGTGGGCGCGAAGTACGACAACGGCAAGTACGGCGCGCAGCTCGCGCTGTTCCAGCTCGAAAAGCCGCAGACGTACACCAATGGCGCGGGCATGTATGTGGCCAACGGCAACGAGCGCCATCGCGGCGTGGAAGCGTCGATCTTCGGCGAGGTCTACAAGGGCGTGCGCCTGATCGCGGGCGCGACCTACCTCAACGCCGAACAGCTCGACACCGACGGCGGCGCAACCGACGGCAAGAAGCCCGTGGGCGTGCCGAGCTTCCTCGTCAACCTGGGCGCCGAATACGACGTGCCCTGGGTTCAGGGTCTCACGCTCTCGGCGCGCTGGACGCATACGGGTCCGCAGTATTTCGACGCCGCCAACACCATGTCGATCAAGGCATGGGACACGGTGGATCTCGGCGCGCGCTATTCGACGAACGTGTTTGGCCGCCCGACCACGTTCCGCGCGAACGTGTATAACCTCGCGAACAAGGCTTACTGGTCGTCGACCAACGGCGGCTATCTGACGATGGGCGCGCCGCGTACGGTGTTGTTCTCGATGACGACGGACTTCTGATCGCGCACCATGCGCGTATAGCGGCATGAACGAGGGCCTGGCAGGATGACTGCCAGGCCCTCTTCGCTTGATGCGTGCCCGCGCGCTTGTGCGATGCGTTGCCGCCTAGCTTCCCACCACCGTAATCGCAAACCCGTCCCAGCCCTTGCTGCCCACCGTTTGCACCGCCGTGGTCTCCAGCCGCTTGTCGCCGGACAGCATCTCGAAGTAGCGCCGCAAACCCACCACATCGTCTTCGTGATGCGCCGGATCGGTCACACGCCCTTCGCGCACCACGTTGTCGGCCACGATGACCGTGCCGGGCCGCGAAAGCTTCAGCACGCGTTCGAGGTAGTTCGCGTTGTTGCTCTTGTCGGCATCGATGAACACGAAGTCGAAAGGCGGCACCCCTTCGGCGATGAGCGCATCGAGCGAATCGAGCGCGAGGCCGGTCATGACCTTCACCTTGGCGTCGAGCCCCGCGCGCGCGATGTTTGCGCGCGCAACCGCCGCGTTCTCCGGACTGAATTCGAGCGATACGAGCGAGCCGTCTTCGGGCAGCGCCCGCCCGAGCCAGATCGCGCTATAGCCCCCCAGCGCGCCGATTTCGAGGATGCGCCGCGCGCCCTGGATGCGCGCGAGCAGATGCAGAAACTTGCCCTGGTTCGGCGCGACGTTGATCGCTCGAAGTCCCGCTTTCGCGCTTGCGGCCAGTGCGCCGTCCAGCACGTCGTCGGGGCCGATCAGCCGCTCGCAGAGCCAGTCGTCAACGGCTTGCCACGTTTGCTCGTTCATTGCCCTGCTCCCCTGTGGATCACGCGGCACAGCTTACCGCACTCGCGCGCGCGGCCGCATGAGCGTGGCACGTCCGCTTTCCGGCTTCGCTTTCATTCTTGTCACGCGGCATCTTTGATAGTATTCCTCTGTTCGCCGTCTCCCGCGCGAACGCTTCATCGCTATCAAGGTGCCCATTGGATTCCACTACGCCCACCGATTCCGCTCCCGCCGCACGCGGCCGGGGACGGCCCGTCACGATCTCGCGCGAGCTGCGCCGCGAACAGATTCTCAAGGTGGCGGAAAGCCTCTTCAAACAGGCGGGCTACGCCACCACCAGCATGGCCGACATCGCGCGCGTGTGCGAAACCTCCAAGCGCACGCTCTACGAACTCTTTCCGGCCAAGGAAGACCTCTTTCGCGCGCTCGTTGCCGACGTGGAGTCGTTTCCCGACACCGCGCACGAGATGGACGATACGGCTGGCGCACAGGAGGTGCTCGAAGCCACGCTCGCGGCCATCGCGCACTATGTGCTGAGCGAGCGCCACGTGACCGTGAGCCGCCTCGTGATCGCCGAGTCGAATCTCTTTCCCGAGATTCGTCAGCATTACTACGAGCAGGGCATCAACCGCAGCAAGCAGTGGCTCGAATCGCGCATCGCGGCGCTCGTCGAGCGCAAGCGCATTGCGCCCGTGAACGTGGACCGCACCGCCGACATGCTGTTCGGCGCCGTGATCGGCACGCACCTGATCGCGGCCATCAGCTATCGCGAGACGCCCGATATGGCCGAAATCGCGCACAAGGCGCGCGAGGCGGTCGCACGCCTCGTCGATCCGCTGTAATCAGTCATCCGAAATAGTGCCGTGGCCGTGCCGCGCATGGGTCTCCCGGATCAGGAAAGACTCGACAGCGGCACACTCGCGTCGGCAAGCGCCGCGCAGTCGGGCCGCAACCCTTTGGCGAGCGCACTGCGCCCCTGCACGAAATCCTTCGTCGCGTTCACGCAGTCGATGGCAATCAGCGCGCCATCGCGCAGGTACGCCACCGAAAACGAACCCGAGGCCGGATCGCCTCGCACCACGGCCTTGTCGTGACCGCCGGAAAGACCGGCCATCTGGATGCGGATGTCGTACTGCGTGGACCAGAACCACGGCGGCGCCGCCTTCGGCATGGGCCGCCCGACGATATCGCCCGCCACGAGCGTGGCCTGATCGACGGCGTTCTGCACGCTTTCGATGCGCAGCGCGGCGCGCCCGGCAAACGCGTTCGCGTGGCGCGCGCAATCGCCGATGGCGTAGACATCGTCGAGCGCGGTGCGGCATTGCGCATCGACATCCACGCCTGCCGGGCCGCCAATGCCCGCCGCGCGCAGCGGCTCGACGCACGGCTCGATGCCAATGCCGACGATCACGAGATCGGCGGGCAGGCTGCGCCCGTCGTGCAGTTCGACGCGCTTCACGCGGCCGGCTTCCCCCGAAAGCGCTTCGACCTTCGCGCCCAGGCAGATTTCCACGCCGCGCGCGCGATGCTGGTCCTGCATGAACGCCGAGAGCGTTTCCCCTGTGACTCTCGCGAGCACGCGCTCGAACGCCTCGACCACGCTCACGTCCTTGCCTTGCTTGCGCAGCGCCGCCGCCGCTTCGAGGCCGATAAAGCCGCCGCCAATCACGACCACGCGCCGCGCCTCGTCGAGTTCGGCTTTCAGCCCGTCGACGTCGTCGCGCGTGCGGATCACGTGCAGGCCGCGCAGGTCCGCGCCGGCGCACGAGAGGCGGCGCGCGCGGCCGCCCGCGGCCCAAACGAGCTTGCCATAAGCAAGCGTGCCGCCGTCCGCGCACGTCACGACATGGCGCGCCGCGTCCACGCTCGTCACGCTCCTGCCGCCGAGCAGGGCGATGTTGCGGTCGCGCCAGAACGACGCCGGTTGCAGCCCCATCTGCTCGAACGCTTTCGCACCGCCCAGGTAGTCCTTCGAAAGCGGCGGGCGCTCATAGGGCAGATGCGCCTCGTCGCTCACGAGACCAATCGTGCCCGTCAATCCGAACTGACGCAGCGCCGCCGCACAGTGCGCGCCCGCGTGGCCCGCGCCGACGATAAGCACGTCATGAAAATCCGTGGATGCATTCGCCATGATCGCCGCGCGCCTCATTCCTCGGGCGCGATCTCGACGCGCATGCCATCCATGCTGTCGTGAAACGCGATCTGGCACGAGAGGCGCGAATTCGGCTTGCGATGACCCGAGCAATCGAGCAGATCGTTCTCTTCCGCGTTCGGTGCAGGCAGATCGTGCGCGTAGCGCTCGTCCACGTAGACGTGGCACGTCGCGCACGAGCATCCGCCGCCGCACAGCGCAAGCAGTTCGTAGCCGCCGCCGTCGCGAATCAGCTTCATGAGGTTGTCGCCCGCCTTGCCGGGGACGTCCAGTGTGTTTCCGTCTCTGAGAACCAGTGTGATTTGGGCCATGACCGCGCGCGCCTCGTTGTTGCCTGTGTTGCTGGTGGAAGGCCGGGGCGTCGCTGTTTCCAACGCCTCGCCTTTCATTTCGTTATGCCAATCGATTGATTACACCGTGGCGGCTGCCGCTGCGTCCTGTTCCTTGCGGATCATCGTTTCGAGCATGCGCCGCACGCGCGTCGAACCGATGTCCGGACCGAGGTGAACGGGCTTGAGATCCCAGAAGTTCTCCGTGCCTACCGCACGCTGGGCCGCTTCGATCACCGGGCCATCCTCGTCTTCAAATGCACCGCGCAACATGCCGTAAAGGCGCTTGTCCTCATCGACCGAATCGAGCTTGATGCCGCGCGCCACGCCCCAGAAGTAGTGCGACGTGGTGGCCGTTTCCGGCGTGACGATATGCGCGAGCAACTGCTCCAGGCCCTGTTCGCGCGGCGCGCCAACCGGGGTCTCGCCGATCTTCATCACGACGCTTGCCGGCGCGCTCCAGCGCGTATCGATCCACATGTCCACGCGCTCCCAGGGAATCGTCTCGTAGATGGGGATGGGCTGCTGCGGCACGTCGGGGAACGACCAGTTGATCCACAGCGACTCGCCTTCGGGCACCACGGCATGCTGGCCCAGTTGCACGAGGCCGTTGCCGCCGAACGAATTACGGTGGCACCACTCGATATGGCTCGCGTCCATCAGGTTGTCGGTGATGTATTCGTAGTGCGACGCCATGTGGATGTAGTCGCGCACCACGCGGTTCGCCGAGGTGTCGTTGAGGAACGCGTAATCGGGAATCAGCGCTTCGTCGGCTTTCTCCTGGTCGCCGAGCCAGAGCCAGACGATCGTGTCTTTCGCGACAACCTTGAAGTGGCGGATCGTGCTGCCCGCCGGGATCTTTTCCGAGAACGGATTGACCACGCACTTGCCCTGGGTGTTGAAGCCCAGGCCGTGGTACGGGCAGACGAGATTCTCGCCTTCGACCGTGCCCATGCTAAGCGGCGCGAAACGGTGCGGGCAGCGGTCGAGCACGGCGCCGAGCTTGCCGCTCTCGCTGCGGAACACGACAACGGGAATATCGGCGATGCGGCGCGCAAGCTTGCCCGGCGCCAGTTCGTGCTCCCAGCCTGCCATGTACCACGTGTTCTGCAAGATCCCTTCCATGTTCTTCTCCAGTGGGAGCGTGCGCAGAGGCCGCTCCATTATTTCGTCATACTGATTGAATGTATTGCGCGCTTTGTGTGATTCGCGTGTTGTGGGAACCCGCGCGCTAGCGGAAGGCTCCGCGACAGCTCGCATCCCGGATCGCCCAGCGATGATGCGACTCATCGACGATTGAATTGTCGAATACGGGTCTCATAAACGGTACTAGTGAGTACCCTAAATATGACACCGGATCTGTCCACCCAGTGGAAAGGCCCAGATCGTTGCCGCCGCAACCAGAAAAAACGGCCGGAGCCCCGTGGGGGCTCCGGCCGTTGCTTTCCTGCACCTGCGGATCAGGGGAATCAGGCGTCCTCGAAGAAAACGGAGCGGAAGCCGCTCGCCTCGCCCGGCTTTTCGTTCGGGCGCTTCATGCCCGCCAGGCGGTGATACTCCTTGAAGATCGCATCGGCCTCGGCAAACGGCAGCACCTTCTCGATGTCGTCGAAACGCGCGCCGCCCGTGCGATCCTCCACGATGCGCCGCACGACTTCGGGACCGTCGCCGCGATTGGCCATCACGATGCGGTTCGCAATCGGCAGGCGCTCGGCTTCGTAGTGTTTGAGCGCCTCGGCCGGGTCGGCGAACGCCGCGAGTTTCTCGGCGATCACGCGCGCGTCCACGAGCGCCTGGCATGCACCATTGCCGCCGCGGGGGTACATGGCATGCGCGGCGTCGCCCATCAGCGCCACGCGATCGAACGACCATTGCTGGAGCGGATCGTGGTCGATGAGCGGGAACAGGTACACCTCCTTCGCGTTGCGCAGCATCTCGCCCACGTCGACGAAGTCGAGCTTGCACTCGTCGAACATGTGCGCGATTTCCGCCACGTCGGCTTTCTGGTTCCAGTCTTCCACGCTTTCGTCGCGGCCGTTCTGCTCGACGATCCAGTTCGTGAGCGTGAGGCCCGTGCCTTCGTAGTCGTCCACGATCGGATAGACGATCAGGCTGCCCTGGCTCGGCGCGCCGATATGCAGGATCGTGCCGCCCGACTTGAACGGCTTCATCAGCGTGACGCCGCGCCAGAGCGTGATGCCCGAGTAATGCGGCTTCGACGATTGCGGATACAACTGCTCGCGTACTGCCGACTTGATCCCGTCCGCGCCGATCACGACGTCCGCGCGCACCTCCTCCGGCACGGGGCCCGCCGCGTTCGGGTTCGCGCGAAAGCGCACGGTCACGCCGCTCTCGTCCTGCGTGAAGCCCGCGCAACGCGCGCCGAGCACCACGGAATCGGGCCCGAGCCGCTCGATCACGGCCTTGTAGAGCAACATTTGCAGCAGACCGCGATGCACGAAGCGCTGCCCGTGCGGGTAGCCCATATGCGTGCCGCAGCGCTCGCCGTAAATCTCCTGGCCGTACTGGTTGTAATAGATCGACTCGACCGAATCAACGGTCATGGCATTGAGTTCGTCGAGCAGACCAAGCTCGGTGATCTCGCGCGTGCCGTAAGGCTGGCTCACGATGCCCACGCCAAGCGGGCGCAGTTCCGAGGTCGATTCGTACACGCGCGCGCGCATGCCCTGCTGATGCAGCCGCAGCGCAAGGGTCAACCCGCCGATGCCTGCTCCAATGATCGCAACGTCCAACACGATAAGTTCCTCCAGTATGGCGACGGGCACTTTCAAAACGGCCCGTTTTGCCCAGATAGTGATAAACCCAAATCCCGCCCTCAGGCCGCGACCGCCACGTTTGCGCCATGTTCCGCTGCGAGCGCCTGCGCGAGCACGGCAAGCGCGCCGCCCAGATCGGCCGCCGAGCGCGCGCTGCCCCAGGCAAAGCCGTCCGGCCGCACGATAGCCGCCACGGCGTTGTGGTCCGCGAGCCAGCGGCGCACGGTGTCGCGTTCTTCTTCGCAGTAGAGCACGCCGGGCGTGTCGCCGCTCGCACCACTCGCGCCATTCCCGCCCAGGCAGACCACGGCCGCGCCTTCCAGCCAGCGCGTCTCGCCTAGTTGCGCACGCGTCTGTGCCGCTATGCCGGCATCGGTGCAGACCACATAGAAGTCGCCGCGCACCCGTTCGTCCAGGCGCGTTCGTTCGATCTGCGCGCCGTTCACCCATGGTTGCGGGAACAACGTTCCTGCGCCCTCTCCCAGTTCGCCTGCGCCCGCGCCTTGCAGCAGGCCCGCCGCCAGGTCCGGAATGAACGCCTGCCGCACAGTGGGCGCGATGCCGGCCGCCAGCGCCGCGCCGAGCACGCTGTCGCGTTCGAGCGCAGCCGCCTCATCCAGTTCGCCGATGATCAGCCCAAACGACTTCGCATGCTCGACCACGGTCTGCACATGCGGACGGCGCTCCGCGCCATAACTGTCGAGCAGCGCGTCGCCGGCCTTGCCGCGACGCACGGCGTCGAGCTTCCACGCGAGGTTGTACGCGTCGCGCACGCCCGCGCACAGCCCCTGGCCGAGGAACGGCGGCATCTGGTGCGCCGCGTCGCCCAGCAGGAACACGCGGCCCTGGCGCCATTGCTCCGCCACTACCGCGTGGAAGCGGTAGATCGCCACACGCAGCACGTCCACGCCGCTCGTGTCCACGAAGGTGGAGAGCACGCGGTCCAGATGCTCGGGATCGTTGAACGACTCGGGCGTTTCGCCGGGCATCACCTTGATTTCCCAGCGGCGCAGGCGCTCCGGGCCCACGATATAGGTGCCGGGGCGCGACGGGCGGCAGTATTGCACGCAGCGCTCGGGCAGTTCGATATCGCCATGCAGGTTCGCATCGACCACCACCCACCATTCGTCGAACGCCAGGTCGTGCAGCGGCGCACCGATCGTTGTGCGCACGACACTGCGCGCGCCGTCGCAGGCGAGCAGCCAGCGCGCGCGCAAGGTCTTTTGCGCGCCGTCCGGGCCCGCCACGGCCACATCCACGCCCTCGGCGTCCTGCCGCACGTCGAGCAGCGCGTGCTCCAGCATCACGTCCACCGCGGCGAAGCGCTTCACGCCCTCGCGCAGAATGGCTTCGAGCGTCGGCTGAAAGAACATGAAGGTCGGCTCCCAGCCAAGCGGGCCGGGCGCGGGCATCGGATAGAAGCGCTTGATGACCTCGCCCTTCACGCCGACGAAATCGGTGCCGGGATGCGGGCAGGTGCCTTCCTCGATCTGTTCGGCGAGGCCGATGGCCTGGAATGCGCGCATCGCCTCGTGGTCGGCCGTGATCGCGCGCGGCTTGTCGTAGATTGCCTTCTCGCGTTCGACCACGGCCACGCGCATGCCCATCGTGCCGAGCAGGTTGGCGAGCGTCGCACCGGTGGGGCCGTAGCCCGCGATGATTGCGTCGTATGTCTCCATGATTTCCTTCTGCCTTCTGTTGTTGCCTGTTCTGTCGCTTCGGTTGCCCTTCGGTTGGCCTTCAGTTGCCCGCTTGCGGCGCGCGAAAGCCATCCCACACGGTGTCGTATGCCGCCTGGCGATGCGCCGCCGCAAGCGCGCGGCGCGTCACGCGAAACACGCGGCGGCTCTCGAACATGAACGCGAGCGTGTTGTCGACCTTGTGCGGCGCGAGCGTGGCCGCGCTCGCTTTCTCGAAGGTCGTCACGTCGGGGCCGTGCGGCATCATGCAGTTGTGCAGGCTCACGCCGCCCGGCACGAAGCCTTCGGCCTTGGCGTCGTACACGCCGCGCACGAGGCCCATCAGTTCGCTCATCACGTTGCGGTGGAACCAGGGCGGACGGAACGTGTCTTCGGCCACGAGCCAGCGCGGCGGGAAGATCACGAAGTCGCAGTCGGCCGTGCCCGCTTGCAGCGAGGGTGCGGTGAGCACCGTATAGATCGACGGATCGGGGTGATCGAACGAGATCGTGCCGATCGCCATGAAGCGCGCGAGGTCGTACTTGCACGGCGCGAGATTGCCGTGCCACGCGACCACGTCGAGCGGCGAATGCGACTGTCGCGCCTGCCAGAACTTGCCGAGGAATTTGCGCACCACCGTCACGTCGCGCGGGCCTTCTTCGTAAGCGGCAACGGGCGTGAGGAAGTCGCGCTGGTTCGCAAGGCCGTTCGAGCCGATCGGGCCCAGCTCGGGCAAGCGGAACGGCGCACCGTAGTTCTCGCAGAGATAGCCGCTTGCCTGCGCCTCGCGCAACTCCACGCGGAAATGCACGCCGCGCGGAATCAGCGCGATTTCGCCGGGCGCCACGTCGAGCACGCCCATTTCCGTCTTGATGACGAGCGCGCCCGCTTGCGGCACGATCAGCATTTCGCCGTCCGCATTCAGCAAATAGCGGTCGGTCATCGAGGCGTTCGCGTGATAAACGTGCGCCGCAATGCCCGACTGCTCTTCCGGGTCGCCGTTTCCGGCCACCGTCACGATGCCGTCCACGAAGTCGGTGCGCGCCGCGGGCGCGGGCCACGGATCCCAGCGAAAGCGGTTCGCGGGCGTATCCACTTCCTTGAACGGCCCCGATTCCCATGTGGCGTGCGCGAGCGGCCGGTACTCGCCGTGCATGGCCGAAGGCAGCAGGCGATACATCCATGTCCGGCGGTTTTCCACGCGCGGCGCGGTGAAGGCCGCACCCGAGAGCAGTTCCGCATACAGACCGTGTGGCGCGCGTTGCGGCGAATTTCTGCCTTGCGGCAAGGCGCCCGGCCGGGCCTCGGTCGAAAAATGATTGCCGAAGCCGCTCATATAGCCAGGGTTTTCCGTCGTGGTCTGTACACTCATCTGTTATCTCAGGTGGGCTTGTTACTCTTCTGCCCGGCATGCATTGATCTGCATGCCGAAGCGATCATGCTTGTCAGCGTGCGTACTTCTGGATCGGTTGGTCGATCGCACCGAAGATCGACGCGCCTTCCTTGTCGAACATCTCCACGCGCACGCGGTCGCCGAAGTGGAAGAACGGCGTGAGCGGCTTGCCGTGCTCAACGGTTTCCAGTGCGCGCTTTTCCGAAATGCAGCAGAAGCCGCGGCTGCGGTCATGGTTCGAAATCGTGCCCGAGCCGATCACCGTGCCCGCGCCCAGCGTGCGCGTGGCCGTGGCGTGCGAAATCAGGCGCGGGAAGTCGAAGTACACGTCCACGTTCGCGAGCGGTTCGCCAAGCTTCTCGTCGTTCACGTGCACCGTGAGCGGCAGCGCGACCTTCGCGCCGTCCCATGCGTCGCCCAGTTCGTCCGGCGTCACGGCCACCGGCGAAAACGCCGTCACGCCCTTACCGTTCAGGAAGCCGAAACCCTTGTTCAGCTCAGGCGGGATGATGTGGCGCAGCGACGTGTCGTTGAGCAGCATGAGCAGCTTGATGTGCTTGCGCGCCTCTTCGGGCGTGGTGAGCATCGGCACGTCGTCGGTGATGATCGCGATTTCCGCTTCGAGGTCCACGCCCCAGTCTTCGCTCGCCACGATCACCGGGTCGAGCGGGCCTGTGAAGTAGTCCGAAGAACCCTGGTACATGAGCGGGTCTTCAAGGAACGACTTGGGCATGTCGGCGCCGCGCGCCTTGCGCACGAGCTCCACGTGGCTCAGATACGCGCTGCCGTCGAGCCACTGATACGCGCGCGGCAGCGGCGAGGCGCACTGCGCGGCATCGAATGCGAACGCGCCAGCGGCGTTGCCCGCGTTCAGCGCGTCCGAAAGCGCCTTCAGGCGCGGCTCGGCGGTTTCCCAGTTTTCGATGGCGGACTGCAACGTCGGCGCAATGTCAGCAGCGGCGACGGCGCGCGAGAGGTCACGCGATACGACGATCAGTGCACCGTCACGGGTGCCGTTCTTCAGCGAGGCAAGTTTCATTTTCAGAATTCCACTGGTTGGAAAAGTTGGCTAAACTCCAGTCCGTGAAATTTACGCTTGGGCGTCAACCTTCATATCTGCCTTTCCATCTGATGAACACACAATCCAAAAAGACCAAATCGGAGACTTCGGAGCCCGGCACTGTCGAGCGCACCATGGAAATGCTGCGTCTGCTCGCCACCGCCGGCCGTTACGGCCTCGCGCTCACGCAGATTTCGGAAGCCGCGAAGCTGCCGCACTCCACCGCGCATCGCCTCTTGCGCCGCCTCATCGCCGAGCGCATGGTCATGCAGCGCGAGTCCAACAAGCGCTACGTGCTCGGACCGCTCGCCTTCGAACTCGGCCTCGCCGCCACGCAGATCTACGACCTGCGCGAGCCCTGCCGCCCCATCCTCATGCGCCTCGCCGAAGAGATCGGGGACACGGTCTACCTCACCGTGCGCAGCGGCAACGAATCCGTGTGCGAGGACCGGTACGAAGGCCCCTCCACTATCCGCGTCATCACGCTCGAAGTCGGCAGCCGCCGGCCGCTCGGGCTCGGCGCGGGCGGCCTCGCCATCCTCGCGGCGATTCCCGAGGAAGAGCGCGAGCACACCATCGCCTGGATCACGCACCGCCACGCCGCCAACAAGGCGTTGCAGGAAAAGCCGCTGCGCGCCGCCATCGATACCTGCCGCAAGCATGGCTACTCGCTCATCCGCAGCAAGGTCACGCTCGGCACCACCGCCGTGGGCGTGGCCGTGCTCGACACGCTCGACAACCCCATTGCCGCCGTGAGCGTGGCCGCCGTGGACAGCCGCATGTCGGGCCCGCGCATCGAACTGCTCGCGCGCCAGTTGCACAACACGGTGGGGCGCATTCGCGAGTCGCTGCACAGCTTCCGCGGGCGCGACTAGTCTCACCTCAAGTTGCATCGTCAATCGTGGTCCTGAGCAAAAACGCTTTCCGCCTGGCAAACAATACGAGCGTTCGCGTTGTGCGCCGGGCGAGCATAGCGGGAGCGGCTTGCGCGACGCGTGGCCACTGCAACCTGCCTTCAGGCGAGACTACGACGATGATCATCGAACACCGAACCTACACCCTGCACCCCGGCAATACCGGCAAATACTTTTCGCTTTACACGCAGCAGGGCATGAGCATCCAGCTCGAATACCTGCCCCGGCCCATCGGCTACTACAGCACCGAACTCGGCACGCTCAACCAGGTCATTCACATGTGGGCGTACGACGATCTCAACGATCGCGCCCAACGCCGCGCGCTCATGAAGCAGGACCCGCGCTGGACAGCCTATGTCGCGCAGATCCTGCCGCTAATCCAGCATCAGGAAAGCAAGATTCTCGTGCCCGCTTCGTTCTTCACGCCTCCCATCGCGACGTTCGCGCTAGAGCAGGAAGAAAGCATCGCCTGAAGTTCGACTCCCGTTGCCGCTGCCACGAGGAACAGGGACCGGCACGAGGCCGGTCCGTTGCGCCTGTCAAGCTGCGAGCGGGAAATAGCGGTCGAGCCAGCCCTTCAGGATCTCGCGCAAACGCGTGCTGCCGTCCGCGAACGGGAAGTGGTCGACTTCCGTGAGCAGGATCAGCTCGGTGCCCTTGCCCGCGTGCTTGAACACGTCGATGGCCTGCGCCGTGGGCGTCACGCTGTCGTTGGCCGAATGCAGCAGCAGGAGCGGGCGCGGTGCGAACTGCGCGACCACGTCGATCGGCCGGAAGCTGCAAATGCTCGCCATCGTTTCCGCCGTGAAGTCCATGATCGAGCCCGGCGGCAGATGGTTGCGCATGGGCTCGGGCACCGGCACGATGTCCCAACGCTTGACCATGAGCGATTCGCCGGTCTGCTCGCGGTGGCGCTGGCCCTTCTCCATCGTTTCGGTGAAGCGCGCCCAGGCCTCGGGCGTGGGATGCTGGTCGCGCGACTTCTGCAAGCCGTCGCCCCAGCCGCCCATCGACACCACGCCGGCCACGCGCACATCCACGGCGCCCGCGAAAATGCTGATCGCCGCGCCAAAACTCTGGCCCGAAAGCAGGATGCGCTCGCCCTTCACTTCCGGTCGTGCGGCGAGCCACGTCACCACGTTGCGCATGTCTGCCACCTGGTCCTGGCAGATAATGCGGCCGCGCTGGCCTTCGCTGTCGCCGCAGCCGCGCATGTCGAAGCTCAGCACCACGTAGCCAAGGCGCTCATAGAGCTCGGCTTCGATCACATGTGTTTCGCCATCCTTATTACCGCCGAATCCATGGCTCACGATCACAGCCGGCAACGGGTCGCGTGCGCCTTCGGGCACGCGCAGCACACCCGCGAGTTGAAGGCCGTCCGACGGAATGGAAACTTTCGCCTGCATGTATTTCTCCAGTTTGCTTGATCGGGCTGCCCCGAAACGTTTCGCACGCCGTGCGCGGGGTTCTCGCGCGCGGAGCGTTCGCAACCGCTATTCGTGCGGTGCGCTTAAAGCAATGCAGTCACGACCTTTTCGTGCGTGACGTCCTCCAGCGCGTTGGTGCCGTTCTCGCGGCCATAGCCGCTGGCCTTCACACCGCCCCAAGGCATGGCCGGATCGATCAGCCCGAAGCCGTTGAGCCATACCGCACCGGTTTTCAGGCGTCGCGCGACGAGATGACCCTCGGCCAGTTCGCGCGTGAAGACGCCGGCGGACAGGCCATAGTCGCTGTCGTTGGCCATGGCCACGGCTTCGTCCACATCCTCGAAGGGAATCACGCAGGCCACCGGCCCGAAGATTTCCTCGCGCGCGATACGCATGCTGTTGTTGCCCACGAACACGGTCGGCTCGACGTAGTAGCCGCTGCGCGCCACGCGCTTGCCGCCCGTGAGTTTTTGCGCGCCTTCTTCGAGGCCAGCGCCGCAGTAGCCGAGAATGCGGTCCACGGCGCGCTGGCTGATGACGGGGCCGAGCGTGGTGGCCGGATCGAGCGCGTCGCCGATCACCTGTTCGCTCGCGATCGCAGCAAGGCGCTCGGCCACTTCGGCAACACGCGAGCGGTGCACGAGAATGCGCGTGCCCGCCGCGCACACCTGGCCTTGATTGGCGAGGAAGCCCATGGCGAGCGTGCCGATGGCCGTGTCGAGATCCGCGCTTGGCAGCACGATTTGCGCGGCCTTGCCGCCCAGTTCGAGCGTGAGCGGCTTGAGCGTTTTCGCGGCTTCAGCCGCGAGAATGCGTCCCACCGTGCCGCTGCCCGTGTAGCTCAGTTTAGCCACGAGCGGATGGCGCGCGAGCGCCATGCCGGCCACGGGGCCCGCGCCCGGCACGACGTTGAACGCGCCGGCCGGAAAGCCGGCTTCGTTGAACAGACGCGCGATATGCAGCGTGGAAAGCGGCGCTTCCTCGGCGGGCTTGAGCACCACCGCATTGCCCGCGGCGAGCGCGGCGGCCGCTTTCCAGCCCACGTACATCGTCGGCGCGTTATAGGCGCCGATCGCGCCGATCACGCCCAGGGGCTCGCGCACCGTATAGGCGAGCACCGGGCGGCCGAACATATCGGGCACCGAAATGTTGCGGCCGTCGAGCTTGTCGGCAAAGCCCGCGAAATAGCGCAGCGTGCGGATCAGGTTGGCCACGTCGGCGTGACGCGCCATGCCGAGGATCTTGCCGTTGTCGAGGCTTTCGAGGCGCGCGATGAGGTCCGCGTCGCGCTCCACGAGGTCGGCGAGGCGATTGAGGAGCCGCGCGCGGCCCACGCCGTCCACGGCGCCCCACGCGCCGTCGAAGGCGCGCTGCGCGGCCTGCACCGCCGCATCGACATCGGCCTCGCTCGCGGCGGCCACGTGCGCCAGCACCTGCTCGTTCGACGGATTGATCACCGGCAGCGTGGCGCCGCCGGTTGCGGCTACGAACTGGCCGTCTATGTACAACTGCTCCTGAAACTGTGTCGTCGCGGCAACCATGACTGTGTCTCCTCTTTTGGACGCTCTACAGGACCCGCTATAGGACGCTTGATGCATGCACGCCGCGCCCTTAGCGCAGTTCCGGCGTTTCGAAGTTGGTCGGGAAGTCGAGCGGCTCGGACTCGCCCCAGATGCTGCGCGTGCCCACTTCCTGCCAGTCCTGGGCTTCCCATTCGACGCCTGGCGCGATGAAGTCCATGTCGGCGAAATACTCGTGCATGCTGTTCCACGGGTCGCGGATATAGGCGAACGTGTTCGAGCCCACGAAGTGACGGCCCGGACCCCAGCCGGGGATATAGCCTTTGTTGACCATCTGGCGCGCGGCCGCGCCCACTTCGTCGGTCGTGCCGACGTCGAAGCCCACGTGATGCAGGCCGTACGTGCTCGACTTGCCGAACGCGACGATGTGATGGTCCGAGCCGTGCGGCGAGTGCAGGAAGTTCAGGAACGAGGCCACGCTGTCCGAAAGGCGCAGGTTGAACATCTCGTCGTAAAACGCGACCTTGCGGTTCGGATCGGTGGAGAACAGCACGACGTGGCCCATGCGGCGCGGGCGGATCGGCTTCTCGTCGATGAGCTCGGTGCGGCCCTTGCGCGCCGTGCGGTTATCGAGCGTGTTGAAGGTCACGCGCGGCGCGGTGTCCCACGGTGCTTCGTCGGCCGCCTTCACGTTCGTGAGCATGCCGTCGAAGTCGCGGAACCAGAGGCCGTCGCCCGGCACGTTTTTCGGCGCGTCGAGCAGTTCGATGCCGCCGCGTTCGAGATTCGCGCGGATCTCGCGCAGCGACTGCTCGTCGGTGCCGTAGCTCACATAGGTCAGACGTTTGCGCGGCCCCTGGGTCAGGATCACCTGGTCCTGATCGCGCCCGTAGCAACGGCATACGAGCGTGCCGTCGCGCTCGAAGGTCTCGAGGCCGAAGTCCTCGTAGAACACGCGCGCAATCGCGAGGTCGGGGACCGACATGGAGAAATGCTGGATATTGCGAATCGTCATCTGCTGTCTTCCTCTTCCTGATCTGGCTTCCCTGCGTCTTGCATGGCGCACAGGGTCGAGGCATAGATTAAGGAGCGGGCCTGGGGGCGTCCAATCAAAAGAATGACGTCGGCGCGCTCATCCATAACTGCATGCATCGTGAGTGCGTGCATACCCTGATACGGGTGCGCCGCTAGCATTCGCGTGGCGATAAATCAATGGGGGAAAGCGCCTTGAGAACGGCGCTCTTCAATTGGGGTTGAAAGCGGGTTTCGCCTGTTTGAAGCGCGCCTCGAACGATGCGCGCGCAACGAATGACGCACGGGACAGCCGGCCGGGACTGCTAGAATCGTGGCCAGAAAGCAAGAGAGACAGAAAGGACGCGCAGCATGTTGATCGATCCCAGACATCTGATCCAGCTCCACATGATCGTGGAGCTGGGCTCGTTCATTTCGGCGGCCGAACGGCTCGGGCTTACGCAGCCTGGGCTTTCGCGCAATATCCGGTTGCTGGAGTCGCGCATCGGCGTGCGCCTGCTCATACGCGGCAAGCACGGCGCGGTGCCGACCGACGAAGGCAAGACGCTCGCCGCTTATGGACGCAGGCTTTTCGAGCTGAGCCAGCAGGCGGCCACGACGGGCGCGGCCGTGCATCGCGGGGAAGTGGGTGAGTTGCGCCTGGGCGCGGCGTTCTCGCTTGCGAACGGCTTGATCGCGGAGCCGGTGAGCCGCTTTCTCGCGGCAAGGCCGAAGACGTCGCTACGCGTGCTGCCGGGGCCGACGCCGCGTTTGCTGGAAGAACTCGACGCGGGTCAGCTCGATCTCGTGGTGGGGGGCACGCAAATGCTGCCCGAGGAGCATGGGCTGCGCTTCGAGGCGCTGGTCGACAACGACCTGGTGGCGGTGGGCCGCGCCGATCATCCGCTCGCGAAACTCGAGCAGGACGCGCCGGTGGCCCAGTTGCGCGAATACCGCTGGGTGGCCTGCCTCGAACAGGACCCGCTGAGGCGCGACGTCGAAGCGGGCATGGCCTCGCTCGGGCTCACGCAGGATTGCGTCGCGCTCGAAACGGCGTCGCTCACGCTCGTGACCGACGTGCTCGCGCGCACCGACTTTCTCACGCTGATCCCCTCCCCGCTCGCCAACGCGTTGACGGCGAGCGGGCGCTTCGCGCGGGTGCAGGCCGCCAGCTCCTACACGCTGCGGCCCATCGGCGTGGCGTATCGCGTGAATGCGTATATTCCGCCCATCGCCACGGCCTTCATCAAGGTGCTGCGCGGCTGGGCCCAGGAAAATCGCACGAGCCTCGCCGCGCTGCGCGACGACTGACGAACCGCGGCTTCAGGCCGAAGCCACCACGCGGTTCTCGATATGGCCTAGGCCTTCGATCTGCGCGCGCACCACGTCGCCGTCCTGGAGCAGCTTGCCGATCGCCACGCCCACGCCGGAGGGCGTGCCGGTGGCGAGAATGTCGCCGGGTTCGAGCGTCATGACCGTCGAGAGATATTCGATCTGCGCGTAGATGTCGTAAATCATGTCGCCCGTCGTCATGCGCTGTCGCGCCTCGCCGTTCACGCTCAGCACCATTTCCAGTGCGAGCGGATCGGCGATCTCGTCGTCGGTCGTGAGCCACGGGCCGATCGGGCCGTGCGTGTCGAACGACTTGCCGAGCGTGAAGGTGGGCGAGCGGTTTTGCCAGTCGCGCGCGGTCACGTCGTTCGTCACGAGGTAGCCCGCGATCACGGCGCGCGCGTCGGCGGCCTTCACGTTGCGGCAACGCTTGCCGATCACCACGCCCAGTTCGATCTCGTAGTCGAGCTTCTCGACGACCGAAGGCAGGTCGATCGGATCAAACGGTCCGCTGATGCACGACACCTGCTTGTTGAACCAGAGCTGGCTCGAAGGAATCGGCACGCCCGCGGCTTTTGCCTCTTCGGCGTGCGCCTTGTAGTTCAGGCCAATCGCCAGATATTTCTGCGGATCGTTGACAGGCGCTTCGAGCTTGACCTCGCTCAGCGCGAACGCTGCGCCCTGCTCCGCTTCGAGCGCGGCGCGCAGCGCGGGCAAATTCGCCAGCAACTCGCGCATGGAATCGCCCACGCCCTGCATGCCCTGTACTGCCGACAGGTCGATGACGCGGTCGCCGCTCAGCTTGCCGATGCGGGTGCGTCCTTCCACCGTGAAACGTACGAGTTTCATTCAGACTCCTGTATTCATTTGGATACTTGAGACGATAGTCAATCAGGATTCCTGCGTTATCGTCAGATGAAAATTCGTGAATTGCCAGCGGCCTGAGCGCCGCCGCAACACCTGCGTGACGAAGGCGTGCATGGCGATTTCCCCTTCGCCGTGCGGCGCGCGCATGCGGTTGGTGAGCGGCCCGGTCATCACGGCGATATCGCCGTCCACGCGCAGCGCGAGCGGTCCGCGTTCGATCGCGATGAATCCGCGCTTGCGCTCGATATGGCGCAGCAGCGCGGCCTTGTCGTGCACGAGCCCCGTGCTGTGAACATGCACGAGATCGTCCGCGAAGAGTTCGTCGAGCGCGTCGAGATCCACGGCCACGAGCGCGGCCTGGCGGCGCTGCTCCAGCGCCAGAATCGCCGCGCGGTCTTGCGCCTCGTCCGCGCGCATCAGATCAGCCCTTCGTACGAGCCACCGTCGAGCTGCAAGTTCTGGCCGGAGATATAGCTCGCCTGCGTGCTGCACAGGAACGCGCAAGCCGCGCCGAATTCCTCGGGGCGTCCGAGCCGTTTCGCGGCGATCGTATCGGCGATACGACGGCGCGCCTCGTCGCGATCGATGCCGTGCTCGCTCATCATGCGCTGCGCCATGAACTCCTGGCGCGGGGTGTCGATGCGCTCGGGCAGCAGGTTGTTGATCGTCACGTTGTCGGCCACCACGTGCGTGCTGATCGCCTTGCTCATGGCCGTAAGCGCCGTGCGCGCCGAGGTCGAGAGACCCATCATGTAGTGCGGCGATTTCACCATCGCCGAGGTGATGTTGACGATGCGGCCGAAGCGGCGCGCCTGCATGCCCGGAATATACGCGCGCATGAGCTGCACGGCGGGAATCATGTTCGCGCCGAGCGCGGCCAGCAGCGCGGCTTCGTCCCAGTCGTCCAGACGGCCGGGCGGCGGCCCCGCGTTGTTGTTCACGAGAATGTCGACCTCGGGCAGCGTGCGTACGATCGCTTCGCGGCCTTCGGCCGTGGTGATGTCGGCGGCAATGGTGCTCACCTGCGCGCCTTGAACGCGCTCGCGCAGCGCCTGCGCGGCCGCTTCGAGTTTGTTCGCGTCGCGCCCGTTCAGCGTGAGCGCCACACCTTCGTGCGCGAGTGCTTCGGCACAGGCAAGCCCGAGCCCCTGCGACGACGCCGCAATGAACGCGCGGCGGCCCTTGATTCCCAGATCCATGTCTTGTCCTCTCTTGCTCGATTGAATTCAGTCGTGGCGGTGTGTGTGATCGCCATGCGCGTGCGAATGCGAGTGGCCATCGTGATCGTGTGTGTGGTGATGATCGTGCGCGTGCTGCGCGCCCATGTGCGCGGAGCCTTCGCGATGCAGTTGCGCATAGTGCTGACGCAGCAGATCCTTGCCGTAATCGTTGCCGTTGGGCGTGCGCACCACCGTGTGAATGTGATACTTCGCGGGCTCCGCGTTGGTGAGCCATACGCCGCTGTGATGGTCGAACTCCACCATCAGGAGCGGGCTGTGCACCTTGTAGTAGAACGGGTCGTCCTCGCCGTGGCCGCCGATCCAGCTAAACCAGGTGCGCTCCAGCACCGTTTCGAGCTGCTTCATGCGCGCTTCGCGCGGCCCCTTCGGCAAGTAGTCGATGAACGAATCCACCACACTGAGCAATTGCTCCTGCTGCGCGGAGGAAAACTCCCGCGCGCACACGCCCTCATACGGCACGACGCGATTGTCGCGATACGCGGCGCCCAGTTGACGCTCGTCCGCGAAGTGCCAGCGGTCCGCCGGCATGGCCGGGTCCTTCATGCGCTCGAAAATCGTGGCGCGGCGTTGCAGATCGGGCGCGAGCGAGCGCATCAGTTCGAGACCGAAGGTCTCTTCGTTTTCGAACAGGCGAAACGCGCCATGCGGCCCGCGGTCGATGATGGTGGGCTCCGCGCCGAGAAAGGTGGGCGAGACCACCATCTGGCCGCCCAGCATGAAGCAGTTGATCGCGATGTGATGGCCGTACAGGTTCCACCCCCACGGTTCGGTGGCCGACGGCGTGCCGAACAGCAGAAAGTGATAGCTCCACTCGTTCATGATGTTGCGCAGGTCGTACAGCTCGCCGAGATAGAGGTTCGCAAGGCGGCAACGCTGCGTCTTCACATAGCCGTCGAAGCTCAGGCTCGCGCGCATCAGGTTCATCGCGGCGTCGCGCACGGCCGGGCTCACGGCGTCGAGGCGCAGGCCGTTCGCGTTCATCGGGAACTCGGGGTTGTACCAGTCGCGCCATTCGGGCGCGTCCACGGGGTAGCGGAGTTTCGCGCGCTCGCCGTCGCTCACGGCGGCGAGCAGCGCGTTCCCGGCGCGCACTACGGGGTGAATGTCGAGGCCTTCGTCGGCGAGATGGAACAGATTCGGCTCGACCTGGCCGTTCGCCGTCACGCCCTTGTATGGCTCGCGATAAAGCGCTTGCCACGTCTGGATCAGCGATTGCGCCTTGTCCGAGGCGATGATGGGCTTTGCATACTCGAACGGATCGAGGCCGCGCGCATTCGTGAGCCGGGGTGAATCGGCGGGAATCAGGTTGTCGCGGAAGTCGCTCGTCATCGCGCTTGTCTCCTCACTGCCATGCCGCCGGAATGATCACGATGACCAGGCGAGTCCTTGCGGATGCTTGATATGTTAATCATCCAGGCGATGGAAATTGGCCGCCTTTCGCGGCGAAAACATCATCTCGTCGAGCTTAACGGCGTTGCCCGCGCCGCGCCGGGTGAAGTCCGGCCAGTGGAAATCGATCGTCGCTCACGTTAATCCCGGCCCGCCTCACGGCCTAGCGCGATCAACTCGCGCAGCACGCGATGCGCGTCGGCAAGACGTTGTGCGCCGATCTGCGCTTCCAGCTGGCGATGAATCGCACTCGTCTCGCCGATCATCGCGGCAAAGAGCGCGCGGCCCTCGCCCGCCAGTGACACGATCACGCGGCGCTGATCGTCGTCGCCATGGCGGCGCGCCACGAGAGCGCGCCGCACCAGCAAGGCCACCGTGCGCGAGAGGCTTGCGGGCAGGATGCGGCAATGCTCCGCAAGGTCCCGCATGTCCGCTTCGCCGTGCTCGGCGAGCGCGCGCAGAATGCGCCACTGCTGCTCGGTAATCGCGTGACGACGCAGATGCGGCCGAAAGCGCTGCATGACCGTTTCGCGCGCATGAAGCAGCAGCATGGGCAACGCCGAGCCGATGGCGTCGTCCGCGTTGTCCGCCTCGTGCGCGCGCGCGTGGGCGGCGGCCGCTTCGCTCATGGCGTGCTTCAAGCCGCCAGCACTTCGTCGAGAAAGCGCACGAGCGCGGCCCACGCGCGCCGGTCGCTCTGCTCGCGGTACGCGATCACCTGGGGCTTGTTGGCGCGGTCCGAGTCGGGCCGCGTGAAGCCGTGCTTCGTGTGGCTGTACACGTTCGCTTCCCAGTCCACGCCGGCCGCGCTCATGGCCTGCTGGAGTTCGAGCAGCTTCGGCGCGGCCGCCATCGGATCTTCCGCGCCCGTGAGAATGAGCGCTTTGCCGCCCGCCGCTGCCACGCTCCAGTCGGGGCCGACGAGGTCGAGACCGCCGTGCAGGCTCACCGCGCCTCTCACGCTGCCCACGGTGCGCAGATATTCCAGCGCCGAGGCCCCGCCAAAGCAGTACCCCATGATCGCCACGCGTGCGCCGTCCACGCCGGGCTGCGCCGCCAGCGCCTGCCGCCCGGCTTCGATGCGGCCCATCCACGTCTTGCGATCGCTCGCGAAGCGGCCGATGGTCGGGCCGATCTGGCTTTCGTCGCGCAACTGTGCGCCCTCGCCCCACACGTCGGCGGCGAGCACGGCATAGCCGAGCGCAGCCACGCGCGCGGCGGTCTGCTTCATGAACTCGCCTACGCCGAAGGCGTCGTGCACGAGCACCACGCCCGGCACGGCGCTTCCCGTCTGCGCATTGCGCGGCAGACAAAGATGGCCGACGAGGCGCGCCCCGTCGTGCGAATATTCGATATCCTTAGCAAATTCCTGCGTCACTTCGATTCTCCAGATTCAGTGGATGGCTTATTCGGAAAGCGCGGCCTGCGCGGTGCCCGCGGGCCCGCTGACTTCGCGGCCCGGCACACGCGGCGTGCGCAACAGTCGCTGCACGATCACGCACGACACGAGCGAGAGGACGACGATGGCGAGCAGCGCGGGTCTCATCGAACCCGTGGCGGTGCGCGCCCAGCCGATCAGCGTCGGGCTGAAGAAGGAGCCAAGCGACCCGAGCGAGCTGATCAACGCAAGACCCGCTGCTGCGGTGCGGCGCGTGAGAAAGTCATGCGGAATCGACCAGAACACCGGCAGCGCCGAGAATGTGCCGGCCACGGCCACGCAGAGCAGCAATAGCGTGCCCGTGATGTCGAAGCGCACGAGGGCGAGCAGCGCAAGCGCGGCGCAGCCCGCGAGCACCGGCGCGATGTAGTGGCGGCGGCGCTCGCGCAGCCGGTCGGAGCGTCGCGCCACGAGCAGAATGGCCACGATGCCCGCGCCGAACGGTAGCGCGGTAAGGAGACCCGTGTTCGCCAGCGAGCCCGCGCCCGCTTCCTTCACGAGCGTCGGCAGCCAGAAGTTCAGCGCCATCGTGACGCTGCACAGCGTGAAGTAAACAAAGGTGATGGCATAAATCACGGGCTGCTTGAGCACCGCACCCCACGCGTGCGATTCGTCGTCATGCTTGCGCGCGGCGCGCTCCTCTTCCAGTTGCGCGACGAGAAACGCACGCTCGGCGGGGCTCAGCCAGCGCGCCCGCTCGGGCGAGTCGGTAAGCCACAGGAGCGCGATCACGCCCAGCACGATGGCGGGCACGCCTTCGAGCACGAACAGCCATTGCCAGCCGCGCAAGCCCGCCACCGTCTCCATGCGCGTCATGATCGTGCCCGCGAGCAGGCCGCCCACCACGCCCGCCGCAGCCATCGCGGCGAAGATCCACGAGGTGCGCGCCGCGCGGTAGCGCGCCGGATACCAGTAGCTGAGGTAGAGCACGATGCCCGGAAAGAAGCCCGCTTCGAAGAGGCCCAGCAAGAAGCGCATCGTGTAGAGCATGGCGGGCGTCGTGGTGAACGCCATGCCCGCCGATACCGCGCCCCAGCAAATCATGATGCGGCTGAAGGTGCGCCGTGCGCCAATGCGGTGAAGCAGCAGATTGCTCGGCACTTCGAACAGCATGTAGCCGATGAAGAAGATGCCGGCGGCAAGACCGTAGACGGCGTCCGAAAAGCCGAGGTCCTGCTTCATCTGGAACTGCGCGAAGCCGATGTTCACGCGGTCGAGAAAGGCGACCACGAACGACAGCACGAGAAACGGCATGATGCGCCGCGAAACGCGGGCATAAACGGCGCGCGCGTCGATCGATTGATGGCCGGCGTGTTCACTGTCCGGAAGGGGGGCTGACATGCTGTGTCTCCTCGCGTATTGCCGCGTTGGTGTGGCGGGCGCGCCGGGTTGCCGCGCCCTTGCGGGGATTATCTTCAGCATGCGGCGGGGTCAGCGCCGTTTTCCGGCACGCGGAAATGAGTTGGCGCGGCAGGCCGCGAGACTTCGCCCACGGCGCGCATATTGATACGGCATCCTGATTAATTTGATGACACCGGCAGCCTGTATGAAACGCCCCGTGCCATCGCCCCGCTCCCAACACGCGTTGCATATTCGCAACGTCGTCGCCCCGCGTTGCACGCAGCGAAACGGTCAGACGCGCGCCAATCCCTGCGTTGCCCGCGCACGCAACTGTCAGATCGGCCGCCAGCCCGCGCCAGTCCGTCATCTCGACGCTTTACGCACGCCGCATAAACACGTGCATTCATAGGGCGCGATCCGTGGCTCTCCGCTAAACTCCGGTCAACATAGAGGTAGTTTCGAGATAACGGCAGGCGGCACAAATCCGCCTATACCCTGAATGGCTGCGTTTGGGAGATAAACGACAGCCACTGTGAAGAAAACAAAGGGCTGTTGCGATGCGACTATCCGTTCAAGTGGTACTGGGCGCGCTCGTCGCCGGATTGCTGCTGGGCACGAGCATTCTCACGGCGAGCGAGTCAGCAGTGGCGGCTACGCCGGGCGCGAAGGCGGCGCCGGCAGCAAGCGCCGTTCCTGCTTCCGCGCCCACCGCGGCTTCAGCTGCCGTCAGCGGACCGGCTGTCATCCAGACAGCGCCCGGCGCGGTGCTGCCCGAAGCCGCCGCACCGGCGCCGATCGGCGAAACGCGCACGCGCACCTTCACGCTGCGCGAGATGGGTGCGTACGGGCCGATCGCGCTGCGCGGCCTCGACCCGACCGCGAGCATGAATGTCGACGTGCGCACCGACGAGGTCGTGACCGGCGCGAAGCTCAAGCTCGTCTACACCTACTCGCCGTCGCTGATCTGGGCGCTTTCGCATCTCAAGGTGTTCGTCAACGGCGAAGTCGTCGCGACCATTCCGCTCGTGAAAGAGACGGCCGGTCAGCTCGTCACGAGCGAGATCAATCTCGACCCGCGCCTCTTCACGGACTTCAACCGCATCAGCGTGCAGATGATCGCGCACTACACGATTGATCATTGCGAGGACGCCTATCACTCCAGCCTGTGGGCCGATGTGAGCCCGGAAACGTCGCTCACGCTCACGACTTCCGGCATCGTCCTGCCCGACAGTCTCGCGCTGCTGCCGGTGCCGTTCTTCGACCGCCACGACAACCGCCTCGTGCGCGTGCCGTTCGTGCTCGCGGGCAACGCGGGCGTGCCCGTGCTGCGCGCGGCCGGCATGGTGTCCTCCTGGCTCGGCGCGCTCGCGAGCTATCGCGGCTCGCGCTTCCCGGTCGCGCGCACCGCGCCGGCCGACGCCAACGCCATCGCGCTCGTGCTGCCCGACCAGGTGCCCGAAGGGCTCAAGCTGCCGGAGATCAAGGGCCCCACCATCACGGTGATGCCCAACCCGGCCGCCGACCCGCAATCGGGCCGCAAGCTGCTGGTGCTCGCGGGCCGCACGCCCGACGAGCTGCAAAACGCCGCGTATGCGCTCGTGCTCGGCCAGGCCGGCATGGCCGGCAGCAGCGTGATGGTCCAGTCGATCGATCTCGGCCCGGCCCGCAAACCCTACGACGCGCCGAACTGGGTGCCGACCGATCGCCCCGTGCTGTTCCGCGAACTCGTGAGCGACCCGCAGCAGCTCCAGGTGTCGGGCTACAACCCGCCTGCGATCCGCGTGAACCTGCGCGTGCCCGCCGACCTCTACGCCTGGGCGCGGGGCAACGTGCCGCTCGATATCCGCTATCGCTATACCGCGCCTTCCGCATGGAACGACTCGGTGCTCAACGTGAGCATCAACGACCAGCTCGTGCGCTCGCAGCGTCTGCGGCCCGTCACGCGCGCCTCCGACGAAGCGCGCATCAACGTGCCGCTGCTCTCGGGTTCGGACACGCGCGCTTCCACCAATCTGGAGATTCCCGCGTTCCGCGTGGGCAGCGACAACCAGTTCCAGTTCCAGTTTCATATCGATTCGCAGAAGACGGGCCTGTGCACCTCAACCGCCGCCGACGTCGCGCGCGCGGCCGTCGACCCCGACTCGGTGATCGACTTCAGCGGCTTCGCGCACTACACGGCGCTGCCCAATCTCGCCTACTTCGCCAACAGCGGCTATCCGTTCACGCGCATGGCCGACCTTTCGAACACGGCCATCGTGATTCCCGACGTGCCCGACACGCACGACCAGGAGGCCGTGCTCACGATGCTCGGCCACATGGGCCAGTGGACCGGCCTGCCCTCGCTGCGCATGACCATCGTGCCCGCAAGCCAGGTGGACACGGTGCGCGATCGCGATCTGTTCGTGATCGGCTCGGGGTCCGCCGCGCAGTTGCTGGAGAAGTGGGGCAAGAGCCTGCCGCTGCTGATCGAGCGCGGCCGGACCGAAGTGACCACGCGCGACCAGCGCAGCGGCTGGCCCGGCTGGCGCGGCGGCACCGACGACGAGGATCTCACGCCCTCGGGCCGCTCGATCGTCACGCTCGGCGGCCCGATGGCGGCGCTGATCGGTTTCGAGTCGCCGCTCAGGGGCGGCCGGAGCGTGGTGGCGCTCGCGAGCACGTCCTCCGCGCAGTTGAGCGACGTGCTTGACGCCTTCCAGGACGGCGGCAAGATCGCGCAGATGCACGGCGACCTAACGCTCGTGCGCAAGGGCCAGGTGGAAGGCCTGCGCGTGGGCGAGCGCTACTTCGTCGGCGATCTGCCCTGGTATGCGCGCATCTGGGTGTTCATCTCGCGCTACCCGTCGCTGATGGCGCTCGCGGGCATTCTCGCCGGGCTGATCGTCGCGCTCACCGTGTTCTGGGCGCTCGGCCGCATGGCCACGCGCCGCACCGGGAACTGACGATGCGCCCGGCATTGGCGGCACTTGCGCCCGGCTGGGTAACCGGCCGGGTTCCCTGTCCGGCGCCGCGCCCGCTGCGGCGCCTCGCGCGCTGGTTCGCGGCGGGTGCGCTCGCCTGCGCGCCGCTGGCCTCGCTGACCCCGTTGGCGCTGCCGGCTTTGCTGATCCCGGCGGGCGGCGCGCAGGCGGCCGCGCCCGCCACGCAAGCCGTTGCCTGCGCGTGGCCCGCATGGACCGCGTTTCGCAGCACCCTGATTAGCGCGGACGGCCGCGTGATCGACGCAAGCACGCCGCGCCAGGTGACCGTTTCCGAAGGGCAGTCGTATGCGCTCTTCTTCGCACTGGTCGCGAACGATCGCGCGAGCTTCGACAAAGTGCTCACCTGGACCGAGAACAATCTCGCCCAGGGCGACCTCGCCACCCATCTGCCCGCATGGATCTGGGGGCGGCGCGACATCGGCGAGGACGGCAAGCCGGTGGCGGCGTCAGGGGCTTCGGGGGCTTCGGGGGCTTCGGGGGCTTCGGGAGCTTCGGCCACGGCAAGCGGCGCGCATGCAGGCGAGCCGCAGTGGGGCGTGATCGACAGCAATCCCGCCAGCGACGCGGACCTCTGGATCGCCTACACGCTGCTCGAAGCCGGGCGGCTGTGGAACGAGCGCCGCTATACCGCGCTCGGCACGCTGATGGCGCGCAACATCGTGAGCAAGGAAACCGCCGTGCTGCCAGGGCTCGGCCGTACGGTGCTGCCGGGGCCCGTGGGCTTCACGATCGGCAAGGACGGCTGGCGGCTCAACCCGAGCTATGTGCCGCTCCAGGTGATGCGCCGCTTCATGCTCGCGCTGCCGCAGGCGGGCGAATGGAAGGCGCTGCTCGCCAGCTCGGCGAAGCTCGTCAACGACACCGCGCCCAAGGGTTTTTCGCCCGACTGGGTGGAGTACCACGCGAAAGGCGGCTTCGCGCCCGACGACCAGACTCATGCGGAAAGCGCGTACAACGCGATCCGCGTGTACCTGTGGGCCGGCATGCTCGCCAACGACGACCCGCTGCGCGCCAGCACGCTCGCCACTTTCAAGCCGCTCGCGGACTTCGTGGGCGCGCATGGCTTCGCACCCGAGCGCGTCGACACGCGCACCGGCGCGGCGGGGCCGAACGAGGGCAACGGCGGCTTCTCGGCGGCGGTCGCGCCGTATCTGGCCGCGCTCGGCCGCACGGATCTCGCGAACGCCCAGGTCGAACGCAGCCGCACGCTCGCACAGAAGTCGCCGCCGGGCTACTACAGCAGCGTGCTGATGCTGTTCGGCCTCGGCTATCTCGACGGGTTCTACCGTTTCGACGCGCAAGGCCGCGTCGCCCCCGCATGGACGAGCGCATGCCCCAAGCCGCACTGAACGCCCTCGCGCTCGCCACGCCAACCGCCCGCGGGCGGCGCGCGCGCCGTGAGGCGCGGCGGCCCGCCGCGTGCGCGCGGCCGCGCGATCCGGCGGTGGACGCGCTGCCGCGCTTCTTGCCGAGGCTCACGCAACTCGTCGCGCTGCTGCTCGCGGCTTCGCCGTATCTCGCCTGCGCGCAGGCAAGTCCGCCGCCCGCGCCGAACGCCGCCACGCCCGCCGCCCAGGCCGCGCAACTGCTCTCGGCCGCGCGCATGTGGGAAGGGAAGAATCGGCCGGATGTCGCGCGCGGGCTCGTGCAAAAGGCGCTGCTGTTCGATCCCCGGCAGCCCGACGCGCTCGCGCTGCTCGGCGAGATCGAGCTGCGCGAGAATCGCCCCGCCGAAGCCGCGAAGATCCTCGCGCAGCTCAAGAAAATCGCGCCCGACGCGAGCGCGACGAAAGAGCTCGACGACGCCTATCGCGTCGCCACCAGCGGCAAGATGGAGATGGCGCAGATCCGTCTGCTCGCGGCCGCCGGCAAGAGCGACGAAGCCTCGGCGCGGCTGCAAAAGCTCTTCCCGAACGGTGCGCCCGCGGGCGATCTCGCGCGCGACTACTACCGCATTCTCGCGGGCACGACCGAGGGCCGCGCGCGCGCGATCAGCGAACTGCGCACGCGCGTGAAGCAGAACCCCAACGACCCGCGCCTCACGCTGATCCTGGGCGACCTGCTCACCGACCGCGCCGACACGCGCATGGAAGGCCTCAACCTGATCTACCGCGTGTACCAGCGCCAGGACAGCAACCGCGCGCTCGCGCTCGAACTGTGGCGGCGCGCGCTCGCGAGCGCGGGGCGCGACGACCCGGCGTACTACGTCTGGTATCTGCGCTACCTCCAGGAGGTGCCCGACGACAGCGACGCGCAGCAAACCGTCGCCGATCTCGGCAAGAAGCTCGGCGCGAAGGGCCAGGCGCAGGCACTCGCCCAGGCGCAAAATCCGCAGGCCGTCGTCACCGCGCCCGCGCGGGCCGCTGGCGGCGGTGGCGGTACACAAGCGAGCACCCAGGCGCGCGCGCGACCCCGGCCCGGCCCCGGCGCCGCCGATCGCGCGCGCGGCCTCGCGCAGCTCGACCGCGGCGATCTCAAGGACGCCGAAACCTCGCTGCAAAGCGCCCAGCGCGCGAACCCCAACGACGGCGAGACGATCGGCGCGCTCGGCCTCGTGCGGCTGCGCGAAGGCCGTCACGACGAAGCGAAAGCGCTGTTCGCGCGCGCGCTCAAGCTCGACCCCGACAACGCGGGCAAATGGCGCAGCCTCGAAAAGACGGCCACCCTCTGGGGCACCATCGCGAAGGCGCGCGAAGCGAACGCGCAAGGCAAGCCGCAGGAAGCCGAAGCGCTCGCGCGCGAGGCGCTCAAGCTCGATCCGGGCAACACCAGCGCTCTCGACATTCTCGGCAACGCGCTCATCGCGCAGAAGAAGTGGCCCGAGGCCGAAGCCGTGCTGCGCCCGCTCGTCAACGCGCCCAAGCCTGACATGGACGCGCTGCGCGGTCTCGTCACGGTGCTGCGCGAAACGCATCGCGAAAACGAGATCGAGCCGCTCATCGCCGCCACGGCCCCGCGCGTGAGCGGTTCCTCGGCGGAGCTCAAGCGCCTGCACGCCGAACTGCTTTCGATCCAGGCCGACCAGTTGCTGGCCGATAACCTCAAGAGCCCGGCCATCGCCAGGCTCGAAGAAGCCGTGCGCCTCACGCCCGACGACGCCTGGACGCGCTTCACGCTCGCGCGCCAGTACCGCGATCTGGGCCTGCCCGCGCTCGGCCGCGAGGTGATGGAGGACGGCGTCAAGGTCTCGCCGTCACCCGACATGCGCTACGCCACGGCGCTCTATCTGAATTCCGTCGACGACATCGACGCGGCCGCCGCGCAACTCGACGCCGTGCCCGCCGCCGAGCGCAGCGCGGGCATGCGCGAGCTGATGGGCAATCTCTCCGCGCAACGAAAGCTCGTGCAGGCGCGCCAGCTCATCGCCCAGGGCAACGAGGCCGAGGCGCGCGCGCTGCTCGACGCCGCCGCCGACGACGCCAATGCCGCCAACGACCCGCAGATGCTCGCCTCGGTCGGGCGCGAGTGGATCGCCATCGGCGAGCCGGACCGGGGCCTGAAGCTCGTGCAGGACTGGCTCGCGGCGCACCCCGACGACCCGGCGGCGAACGGCGCGCGCGTGCGCTACGGCGAACTCCTGGCGGCGGCCAATCGCGACGACGCCTGGGCGAACTGGATCGACGCGACGCGCGATCAGCCCGGCATCACTGCGGAGCAACTGGCGAGTCTCGACGACCAGGAGCTGCGCCTCGCCATTCGCGAGACCGACCGGCAGATCACGGCGGGCGACCTCACGGGCGCGCGTCACACACTCGACGCCGTGCCCGACCGCCTGAAGTCGAACCGCCGCTGGCTGCTGGAAGAGGCGGACCTGTTCGAAGCGAAGGGCGACTACAAGAGCGCGATGGCTTCGGCGCAGAAGGTGCTCGCCACCCACCCCGACGACGCCGAGGCGCGCCTCACGGTTGCGCGTATGCTGGAGCGCATGGGCCGAGACCGGGAGGCCGCAGACATGGTGCGCGCAGTGCTGGCCGACACCGCGGAGAACGACATCGACACGCGCCTTGCCGTGGCGCGTCGCTTCACCGCGCTCGGACTGAACGACGAGGCGTCGTCCGTCGTCGATCCGTTGCGCGAGCAGTATCCGGACAACCCGGACATCACGATCCAGTCGGGCCGCATCGCGCAGGCGCGCGGCAATTACAACGAGGCCGCGAGCCTGTACCGCACCTCGCGCGCGCAGGAGCAGGCCGGAGGCACACAGCCCGACGCCGACGGCACGACCTCGGCGGGCCGCGCGCTGCAAGGTCTGGAAGATCGCAAACAAGGTCAGGTCGCGACCGGCTGGTATCAGTCGAACCTCTCGGGCGACCCCGGCATCTCGGAGCTGCACGCCACCGAAATTCCGCTCTACGTACGCATTCCGGACGGCTACACGGGCCACTATTTCTTCCACGCCGACACGGTGTACCTGAACGCCGGCACGCTGCCCGCCAACGATCTCGACACTGCGTACAAGTACGGCAAGATCGCCGCGCTCGGCAACGCCGGACTCTCGCCGATCAACGAAACGGCCACGGGCGTCGCGCTCGCGGCGGGCTACGAGTTCAACGGCGCGAACAACAGCTGGCGCGCCGATGTCGGCAGCACGCCGGTGGGCTTTCCGATCCAGAGCATCCTGGGCGGCATCCAGTACCGGCACGACTTCCAGCATTCGTCGCTCTCGTTCGACGTCTCGCGGCGGCCCGTCACGGCGAGCCTCGTTTCCTACGCGGGCGGCATCGATCCGGTGACCGGCGAGAAGTGGGGCGGCGTGGTGCGCAACGGCTTCACTGTGCGCGGCGCGCAGGACTTCGGCCCCGGCACGGTGTTCACGAGCATCGGCTTCGGCCTCCTGACCGGCACCAACGTCGAGACCAACCAGGAGTTCAAGGTGCGCGGCGGCTACGACTGGTCGGTGATCAGGCGGCCCGACCAGATCGTGTCGAGCGGCCTCACGCTCAATTACTGGAAGTACTCGAAAAACGAGCACAACTACACGTTTGGCAACGGCGGGTACTACAGCCCGCAGGGTTATTTTTCGGTTGGCATTCCTCTGGACTGGACCGGCCGCTACAAAAAGCTTTCATGGGAGATCGACGGGTCGGTGGGCATGTCGTTTACCAACGAGAACGAGTCGCCGTTCTACCCGACGCGCCCCGGCCTGCAAGCCCAGGCGCTCGCGTTCATGAACGCCAACGACCTCGGCTCGCCGTACTTCGGCGGCGGCTCGGGCGGCGGCTTCAGCTATACGATCGAGGCGGCGCTCGAATATCGCGTGACGGAGCATTTCGTGGTGGGCGGGCGCTTTTCGATCGACCGCTCGCGCGACTACGCGCCGAACGTGGGCGTGCTCTACATGCGTTACTTCTTCTCGCCGCAGAAGGGTCCGGTGCCGTTCCCGCCGCGCCCGGTCGTCCCCTATTCGGCCTACTGACATGGCCACTGAATGAGCGCGCAGATGACGACGAAACCCGCGACCCGAGCCCTACGATGAACGATCCCGCCACCCTCCCCGCGACGCCGGCCGCCGGCGGCCGCGACCCGCGCCGCTCGCTGTTCTCGCGCCTCGCGCGCCGCGAGCCGCTTGCGATCGACGGCCTGCCGGCCTCGCTCGCCACGCTCGGCGCGGGCCAGGTGCACGTGGTCTACGCAGGCGCGTCGCCCGCGCGCGACGCGCTGTTCTGGCAGACGGCCGCGGCCGCGCTCGCCGGTCCCGCCACCGTGCTCTCCACGCGCGACGCCGCGAGCCTCGCCGCCACGCTGCGCGATCATGGCGTGGACATCGACCGGAGCGGTTCCCTGCATGCGTGGGCAAACGTATGCGCGCTGCGCCCGCAGCCGGATCGCGACGGCGCGCAGGTGCTGATCGAAGCGCTCGACGCGCTGGCCACCCAATGCGCGGCGCCCGAAAGCCAGTTCTTCATCGAGGGCGCAGAGGCGTTCTTCAACTGGCAGGACGCCGCCGCGCTCGCAAGCCAGGGCGCGCAGCTTGCGGGCTGGTGCGCGCAGCATCGTTACGGTGTGCTGATGGTGGCCGCGCCGCCGGGTCTCGGCGACGATCAGGAGCATCCCGAGCTGGACGCGTTTCAGGCGCGCTTCGCGGGCGCGGCGCAACTGCACCAGGTGCAGGGCCAGTATCACTGGGAAGTGGCGTTCTGGCGCGCCGGCGACGCGGTGCACGGCAGCCAGAGCGTGCCGCTGCGCTTTTCGGCCACCGATCACCGGCTCACGGTCTCGGGCGGCACGTTCGAAACCGAGATTGGCGAAGCGGGCCTGCTCGCCCCCGACGAAGGCCGCGTGATCGTTTCGCGCGACGCCATGCTGCACGAGCGCGTGCTGCCGCCGGCGTGGCAGATCGTCGACAACAACGAGGCGGCCGTGGCCGCCGCGCGCACCTCGGTCGCGGCTACGCTGATTCTCGACTTCAGCGTGAATCGCGATCTGGAAACGCTCGCCGAACAGGTGCACACGCTGCGCCTGCAATGCGGCGAAGCGCTCAAGATCATCGTGCGCGAGGACGCCGTGGCCATGCGCTACGAGTCGCTCATGCTCAACCTCGGCGCGAACCGCGTGATCGCGCGGCAAACGCCGCTCGCCCAGGTCGAGGCCATCGTCGACAGTCTGCAAGGCCAGGTGTATTCGCGGCCCATGCCCGCCGATTACCGGGCGGCGCTCGCCGCCGTGGTGCATGGCGAGGAAAGCGGCTACGTGGGCGCGGCGCACTTCGTCGAACTCGTGCGCGCGGCCGTGGAGCGCAGCCGCGTGATCCAGTTGCCGAGCGTGCTGATCCGCCTCGCGCTGATGCCGGAAGTCGCGCACGTGGACGCGCTCAAGGCATGCCACTTGCGCCGCGCGGGCGACATCGTGACCGCGAACGGCGACAGCCTCTACGTGTTCTTCTTCGCGTGCCGCCTGAGCGACGCCGACGCCGTGTGCCAGCGCGTGTTCCAGTTGCCGCTGGCCGAGCTGTTCCAGGGCGAGGAGCGCTACGGCGACGCCCGCGCGATCACCGAATCGCTCGCCACGCTCGCCGACGAAATCGAAACCACGCCGCCGCCCGACTATTCGGGCTGGCTCGCGCTCAACGAGGGTCAGCCCGCCGCGGCCGCCACCGTCTCGGTGCAGGCGAACGGCCAGAGCGTGCCGCCGGCCGCGACGAGTGTGGCGGCCGCGCCCGTCGAACCGCGCGCCACGGCTCCCATAAACGGCGGCCTGTTGCCCGCGCTCGACCCCGCCGCGCGCGTGGACAACGCGAAGCCGCGCGCCGCGCCGCGCCGCGCGCCGCTGCCGCTCAAAGCATAGGAGAGCGACATGGATGTCTTCCTCGGTTACTTCGTCTGGGGCTTGATACTCGGCGTGCCGCTCTCCTGGATCGGCTGGCGCCTGCGGCTCGGCCGCTTCGTGCCGATGTGGCTGCGCCCCGTGCGCTCGCGCCCGCTCCAGTTGCCGCCGCAACTGGAGCCCCTCGTGATTCGCGGCCAGCGCCGCTTTGGCCAGACGGGGTCGCGCCGATGAAAACCATCGCCATCGTGTCTACCGTCGGCGGCGCAGGCCGCACCACGCTCACCGCCGCGCTCGCCGGGTTGCTGGCCGCGCGCGAGCACGTCGCGCTCGCCGTGGAATGCGACCCGCGCAACGTGCTCTCGCTGCATTTCGGCTTGCGCGAGAACGCGCGCGAAGGACTCGTCACGCATCTGGCGGCCGGCACGGACGACGACGCCTGGTCGCGCGCCGCGCTGCAAAGCGACGACGGCGTGCTCGTGCTGCCGTGGGGCACGCTCGCGGGCAACGACGATTCCCCCGGCGACGACGCCAGCGCCCGGCTCGACGCGCGCCCCGGCTGGCTGCGCGAGCTGCTCGCCCGCGTGGACCTGCCCGCGCATACGCTCGCGCTCATCGACGCGGGCACGTGGCCCTCGGCGCACGCGCGCCAGGCGATCGACGCGGCCGACCTCGTGCTCGGCGTGCTCACGCCCTGCGCCACCGCGTGCGCGACGCTGCCGCGCTTCATCGACGCGCTCGTGCGCGCGCAAAAGCGCGCCGTGTTCGTGGCCAATGCGGTCGTGCCCGCGCGCCAGTTGCACATGGACGTGGTCGCGCTGCTGCGCGCGCGCCTGGGCGCCGCCATGCTGCCCTACCTCGTGCACGCCGATACGGGTGTGCCCGCCGCGCTCGCCGGCGGGGAGAACTTCTGCCTGAGCGCGCCCAGCTCGCAGGCCGCGCACGACTTCAACGGCGTGGCCTCGTGGATCTCGCACTGGAGCACCGGCGCGAGCCTCGACGCGACCGACGAACCGCTCGCGCGGCACGCCGCACGCGGAGGCACGCCATGATCCGCGAGCGCGTCGGCGCGATGTGGACTGCAACGTGGGCCGCGTTCTGGGCGGCGTTGCGCCGCCTGAGTGCGCCCGAGCTCAACCTCGCCCCCGACGCCACGGGCGGCCAGTGGCTGCTGCGCGCCTTCTTCCGGCCGCCGCGCCCCGGCCGGCGCGACGTGCCCGCCCTCGCGTTCGCGTGGCTCGGCAAGGACATCGGCCGGCGCCTGGACATGGGCCGCGACCGCAGCGCGAGCGCGTGGCTGATGCGGCTCTTTCTGCGGCCGCGCCGCGCGCGCCAGCGCCTCGCCGCCGACCTGCGCAAGCTTCACAAGGCGCCGCACGGCCACCATCGCTTCGCGCTGCGCGCCTGGCTCGCCCGCATGCTCGAACCCGCGTATCGCGGCGTCTCGCGCGTGAGTTCGGCCGTGGGACTGCATCTGCCCGACGTGCCGTGGGACGGCGTCCAGCAGCGCCTCGAACAGGCCTCCGAGTCGCTCGACCGCGTGCCTTTCCTGCGCCAGTGCCTGCTGTGGCTCGCCTTCGTCGCGGCCATCGTCGTGTGCACGACGCCGCTGCCGTTCGCGGGTCAGGTCCTGCTGTTCCTGCTCGTGTACGTCGTGGTGCTGATCGCGCGCCGCGTGCCGGGACGGCTCGCCACCATGCTGATGGTGATGCTCTCGATCCTCATGACGGGCCGCTACGTGTGGTGGCGCTCCACGCAAACGCTGCATCTTTCGAGCCCCGCCGAAGCCATCGTCGGCTACATCCTCTACGCGGCCGAACTGTACACGTGGATCGTGCTGATCTTCGGCTACGTGCAGACCGCGTGGCCGCTGCGCCGCAAGCCCTCGCCGCTGCCCGACGACCCCGCCAACTGGCCGACCGTCGACATCTACATTCCCACCTATAACGAGTCGCTTTCGGTGGTGCGGCCCACCGTGTTCGCCGCCAGCTCGATCGACTGGCCGCGCGACAAGCTGCGCGTCTACATTCTCGACGACGGCGACCGCGACGAATTCCGCGACTTCGCGCGCGATGCGGGCGTGGGCTACCTGCGCCGCGACGAACACACGCACGCGAAGGCGGGCAACATCAACCACGCGATGCCGCTCACCGACGGCGAGTACATCGCGATCTTCGATTGCGACCACATTCCCACGCGCTCCTTCCTGCAAACGACCGTGGGCGTGTTTCTCGCCGACAAGAAGTGCGCGATGGTGCAAACGCCCCACCACTTCTTCTCGCCCGACCCGTTCGAGCGCAACTTCGACACGTTCCACCGCGTGCCCAACGAAGGCAGCCTGTTCTACGGCCTGATCCAGGACGGCAACGACTTCTGGGACGCCACGTTCTTCTGCGGCTCGTGCGCCGTGATCAAGCGCGCGGCGCTCGAGCACATCGGCGGGATCGCGACCGAGACGGTGACCGAAGACGCCCACACCTCGCTGCGCCTGCATCGCCACGGCTATACCTCGGCTTACCTGCGCACCGTGCAGGCGGCGGGGCTCGCCACGGACAGCCTCGCCGACCACATCGGCCAGCGCATCCGCTGGGCGCGCGGCATGACGCAGATCTTCCGCATCGACAATCCGTGGGTCGGCAAGGGCCTCTCGTTCTTCCAACGCATGTGCTATAGCAACGCCATGCTGCACTTCTTCTACGGCTTCCCGCGCCTCATCTTCCTCGTGATGCCGGGCGCGTACCTGTATTTCGGACTCCATGTGATCAACACGCCCGCGCCCGTGATCCTCGCGTACGTGGTGCCGTATCTGGTGATTGCAGCCATCGCCAACTCGCGCATCCAGGGGCGCTACCGGCACTCGTTCTGGGCCGAAGCCTATGAGTCGGTGCTCGCGTGGTACATCGTGCTGCCCACCACCATGGCGTTCATCAACCCGAAGCTCGGCAAGTTCAACGTGACCTCCAAGGGCGGTCACATCGAGCACGAGTATCTCGACTGGACGATTTCGAAGCCGTATCTCGTGCTGCTCACAATCAACGTGTGCGCCGTGCTCGCGGGCATTGGCCGCCTCACGATCTGGCCAACCGACGAGCCCGCCACGGTCTTCATGAATCTCTTCTGGGCCACCGTGAACCTCATCGTGCTCGGCCTCGCGCTCGGCGTGGCGAAGGAAGCGAAGCAGGTGCGCGTCGCGCACCGCATTCCGCTGCGCGTGCCCGCCATGCTCACGCTGCCCGACGGACGCACGCTCGCGTGCAAGACCGAGAACTACTCGATGGGCGGTCTCGGCCTTATGTTGCCCGCCGACACCGCGACGAAGCTCGCGCCGGGCGAGCGCATCAACGTGACGCTCTCGCGCGGCGTGCTGGAGCACGACTTTCCCGCCGTGGTCGCGCGCCTGGCCGACCGGCGTCTGGGCGTGCGCTTCGTCGGCATGACGGTGGAGACGGAGCGCAAGCTCGTGGAATGCACGTTCGGCCGCGCCGACGCCTGGCTCGAATGGGAGGACGAGCCCCCCACCGACGCGCCGCTGCACGGCCTCGTCCAGTTGATCGAGCTGAGCTGGCAGGGCTACATGCGCCTGATCGACGCGTTCTTCGACGCACTGGAAAGTCTCTTCACGCGACGCCGGGCCGATCAGGCCCGCCAGCCCTGACAACCCTGATAACCACAGCCGCCACATCACGCCGCCACACCCTGGAACGCGAACACCATCATGGGTCTCTGGAATCTCTACTTCCTCGCCAAGCTGTACCTCTACTCGATCGGCACGCTCAAGCCCGAGTGGTGGATGAACTTCGGCTTCGTCATCCTGCTGCTCGTGCCGCTGCGCTACCGGTGGCTGCGTATCGCGCGCCATGTGATCGCCGTCATCGTGGGCATCGCCATTGCGTACCACGAGTCGAGCATGCCCGACATCGGCCGGGCGATCTCGCAGATTCCGGTGCTGCTCACCTTCACGCCCGCGTACATGTTCGAGCTCACGCGGCGCGTGATCTCGCTTTCGATGGTCGTCACAGCGGTGCTGGCGGTGCTGCTCTACTTCCTCATCAACCGCTGGGTGCGCGTGACGACGCTAGTGCTCATCGCGCTCGTGGTCATGCCGGTGTGGCAGGGCGTGGGCTCGATCGTCGCGAACGCGACCGCCAATGCCTCGCTCGCGAGCAGCGGCGACGACGACGGCGGCACGGGCAAGAAGCGCGACGAGCAGTCGGGCAGCTACGACCAGCAGCTCGCGGCGTTCCGCGCCAACGAGGAAGGCCGCCACGTGAATTTCACGCCGCTCACGACCGACGCGAACGCGCAGTTCGACATCATCGTGGTGCATATCTGCTCGCTCTCGTGGGACGACATGGATGTCGTGAAGATGCGCAACAACCCGCTGTTCTCGCGCTTCGACTACATCTTCCAGAACTTCAGCTCCGCCGCGAGCTATAGCGGCCCCGCCGCGATTCGCGTGCTGCGCGCCTCCTGCGGGCAGGAGCCGCACAAGGCGCTCTACGACCCCGCGCCGCCCGAGTGCCATCTGTTCGCGCAGCTCGCGCAGGCGGGCTACAAGCCGCAGGCGCTGCTCAACCACAACGGCCGCTTCGACAATTTCCGTGGCACGGTGGTCAATGAAATCGGCGTGCCGGGCGTGACGATTCCCTCGAACGACGGCCTGCCGGAAGCGATGAAGGAATTCGACGGCTCGCCGCTCGTCGGCGACTACGACGTGCTCTCGCGCTGGTACAAGCAACGCGTCGCCGCGGGCGGCGGTCCGGTCGCGCTCTACTACAACACGGTCTCGATGCACGACGGCAACCGCTTGCCCCGGCCGAACAACAATCTCACGAGTCTCCAGTCCTACCCGATCCGGCTACAAAATCTGCTCGGCGACGTCGACAAGCTGATCAACCTCGTTGCGCAATCGGGGCGCCGCGCCGTGATCGTGTTCGTGCCCGAGCACGGCGCGGCGCTGCGCGGCGAGGAAAACCAGATTGCGGGCATGCGCGAGATCCCGACGCCGAACATCGTCCACGTGCCCGTGGGCGTGAAGGTGGTGGGGCTGCCGGCCGGCAGCGAGCACACCGGCGGCGTGACGACCATCGACACGCCGACGAGCTATCTCGCGCTCGCGCAACTGCTCTCGAATCTCGTGGCGCACAGCCCGTTCGCCACCGGCGCGCCGCCGCTCGCGCAGTACGCGAGCAACCTGCCGCAAACGCGCATGGTGGGCGAAAACGAAGGCACGGTCACCATGACGACGCCAAATGGCTACGTGATCCATACGCCCGACGGCGTGTGGGTGGAGGGCAAGTAATGGCGCTGCGCTTGTGGGGCTCCGGGCGGCGTTCGCGCAGCGGTCCCGCGCTGCCGAGCGATATCGACGCGCTGGCGCGCCTTGTCGAGGGCGTGGATCGCGACCGCTATCTCGACGTCCAGGCCGAGGACGCGTGGCAGGCCGCCGCGAGACGCTGGCCGCTCGTGGCGGCCTTGCTGGAGCTGACGGTGGAGGAGAAAAAGGGCTGAGTTCGCCCCGAACGGGTACGGGTCAGGACGCCGCGCCGGGGGCCGCGCGCTGCTCCGTACACCACGCTTTCCACATGTGCCGGAAAGCGGCTTCCATATTGCTCGCGAAACGCGCGCCGTCCATGAGTGGCGACGCCTGCATGCGCGCGCGCAGGCCGGCGCGCAGCGCGGCGAGGCGCGGCAGGTCGCGAGCGAGCGACGTGAGCGCGGCCACGTAGCCGGCGTCGCTCGACGCGGCCAGCTCCGGCAATCCGAGGTTCGCAAGCAGGCAGAGCCCGGCGCGGCTCACCGCCGAGCGGCCGTAGCGCGTGGGCACCGGCACGCCCATCCAGAAGGCGTCGAGACTCGTGGTGTGGCCGTTGGCCGGGAACGTGTCGAGCGCGATGTCGATTCGCCCGTAGGTGCGCAAATAATCGGTGCGCCCCTGAAAGCCCACGAAGCTCACACGCGCCGGATCGATGCCGTGCGCCGCGAAGCGCGCTGCCAGCCGCTCGCGGGCGCGGCCCGGCGGCGCCATCAGCAGCAGGCGTGACTCGGGCAGCGCGGCGAACACGCCGGACCAGAGCGCAAGCGTGGCTTCGGTCAGCTTGCAGGGATTGTTCAGGCATCCGAACGTGATGTGCCCGGCCGACTGCGCCGGCAGCGGATTCACGTCCACGCCCGGTGCGAGCGCGTCATAGCACCAGAAGCTGTCGGGCAGGCGCAGCGAGCGCTCGGTGTACTGATCGTCGATATGCGCCGCGCCGACCGGGTCGAGCCAGGGGTCGGTCAAGCGCCAGCCGATGGACGGGCTGCCCGTCGTGCCCGGATACGCGAGCCAGGCCGCCTGAACCGGCGCGGGCCGCTGCGCGAACAGCAAGCGCCGCGCGCCGTCCATGTGCATCGTGAGGTCGACGAGCACGTCGATGCGGTCGTCGCGGATCTGCCGGGCGAGGCGCGCGTCGTCGAAATCATGCACGTCGCGCCAGATGTCGGCAAAGCTGCGTAGCTGGTTTGTCACTTCGTCGGCCTTTGCGCCCAGCGAGTAGCAGACGATATCGAACGCCGCGTGATCGTGATGGCGCAACAGCGGCGTGGTGAACAGCGACTGGCAGTGGTGGCGAAAATCGGGCGACACGTAGCCGATGCGCAGCCGCCGCGCCGGTTCGGGCGTATTCGCGTAATGCGCGCCCTCGCTGGCGGCGAGCAGCGCCGACTCGTGGCGGGCCGAGAATTGTTCGGCTTCGGCACGCAGCGCGTGGCCGTCGTCGACGGCGAACATCAGCGACCAGAGCAGGTTGCTGTGCGCGCCGATACCGGCGGGATGGCAGGCCATGGCGCGGCGATAGCAGGCGATGGCCTCGCCGATGTCGCCCGACTTGCTGTGCGCGTTGCCCAGATTGATGTGCGCGTCGGCAAAGTCGGGCTTGATCGCGATGGCGCGGTCGAACGCCGCGCGCGCCTCGTCGATATGGCCGGTCTGCATGAGCAAGTTGCCAAGGTTGTTCCACGCGGACACCCGGCCGGGATCGCGTTCGAGCGCGCGCTCGAGCGCCGCCTTTGCTTCGTCGATGCGGCCCGCGCCCAGCAGGACGCAGCCGAGATTCGTGAGCACGTCGACCGAATCCGATGCGAGCTTGTGGGCGTGCTCGAGCATGCTCAGCGCTTCGGGGGTGCGATGCGTTGCGAGCAAAACCTGCGCGAGGTTGTTCCAGGCGTCGACGTGACCCGGCGCGAGGTCGAGCGTGCGGCGCAGCAGTGCTTCCGCACGGGCGAACTCGCCCGCCTTGTGCAGCATGGTCCCGTAGTTGAAGTGAATCGCCGCGTGGGCGGGCGCGAGCGCAATCGCGCGCTCGAAGTGGCGCGTGGCCTGTGCGCAATCGCCCGCTTCGCCGTAGAGGTGGCCCAGGTTGTTGTGCGCGACGGGAAAGTCCGGCAGCAGTTCGATCGCGCGGTGCAGCGCCCGGATCGCGATGTCGCGGTCGGCGGCGCGCTGGCAGGTCATGGCGAAGTTCACGAGAAAGAGCGGGTCTTCCCGCTCGGCGAGCGCGCGACCGATGAGCGCACGGGCGGCCAGAGGATCACGCCCGCTTTCGATCAAGCCTGCGAGGTTCAGCGCGTTGGCGTCGTGCGGATTGGCCGCGATCAGGCGCTCGCACAGCGTGCGCGCCGTATGCGTTTCACCGCGCTGCCAGGCGGCTTCGGCTGCGGCGAACGTTTCTTCCGGGCGCGGCGCATCGGTGGTCTGGGAGGTGGGCATGTTCGTCAACGCTTTCGCGGCGCCGGAGGGAGAAGCCGGGCATGGCGATGCGTGCGGTGCGTGTATGAGGACAACTTGTGATTGTCGCCGCGTCTCGATATTCAGGTAACGCGTTGCGCGAGCACGCAGCGCTCCAACGGCATGCAGGTGAGCGCGCGGCCGGTGGGTGCGATAAAGCGTCGCTCGAGCGCCACGGCTTCGGGATGTTCGAGCACGCGCCAGCCGTATGACGCGAGGAACGACGGCAGCGCCTGCGGATCGAGGCCGAAGCGCCAGACGGACTGCCGCGCAACGAAACGCCGATGCATGGCCGCCGCGCCATACAACTCGCGGGCCGCCAGAAAGTCCTTGAGCACGTAGGTCAGCGCGAGCCGGCTGCCGGGCGCGGCGGTCGCGAGAAAGTCGAGTGTCGCGCGCACGCCCGCTTCGTCCAGATACTGCGTGACGCCTTCCCAGATGAAGAACGTGCGCCGGGCGCGCCCGTAACCGCGCGCGGCGAGCACTGCCGCGATGGACTCGTGCTCGAAATCGATCGCCACCAGTTGCACATGGGCGGGCACCTTGCCGAAGCGCGCCACGGCTCGCCGCCGCTTCGCCTCGATGTTCGCCGCTTGATCCAGTTCCCAGGCGGGCAAGGCGGCGGCCGGCCGCGGCCGGAATGCGCGCGTGTCGAAACCGGCGCCGAGGTTGACGAGCGCCTCCATCTGCGGCGACGAAGCGTGCAGCGCCTCGTCGATATAGCGCTTGCGGCACAGGACGCCGCCCCAGAGACCGGGGTGTTTGCGCTCGGTCGCGCGCATCAGCCAGCGTGCGCCGCCAGCGCCGCAGCGCTCGGCCAGCACCCGCGCAACGGGCGGCAGAAAAGCGGCGGCGAGCGCATCGTCGACGATGCGCTCCGCGGGCGGCAGGTTGTGCTCGATGGCGACCAGCGCCGTCGGGCCCGCTCCGGTACGTGCCGCTTCGCGGGTCATCGCGCCGGTCTTTCAGTGATCCTGATGGCCGTTGCCGGCGCCCGGCCGCACGACGGTTATCGAGTCGAACACGGCCTGCGCGCACGCCAGTTCGTCGAGTGCGCGATCGAGCCGCGATTGCGCGGCGCCATAGGCCAGCGGCGAGGCGACTTCGTCGTCGATCTCGGTGCGAAGCGCGCGAAAGGCGCGCTCGACGTTGCGGCTCGCCTCAAAAAAGCGTTGCGCGGCCTCGGCCTCTTGTGAACGGGTGGGAATCGCCATGGATGAGTTCCATCGTGAGCTGCGTCCAGTCTCCCGCGCGGGAGACATGGCGCATGCGGGCGCCGCCATGGCGCGAGGACGCCGTGTGCTCGGCCGGCGGCACGTCGAAAAGGTCGCGCGTGTAGCCGCGCGACTGCTGCGCGCAAGCCTCGCTGCGCACGCGCTTCGTGAGGGTTGCCCAGGTCTCGAAGTCGCCCATGCGCGACGCCTCGTGGATCGCCGCGAGATCGCGCGCCTTCACGAGCGTGGGCTGTGTGAGGCGCACGAAATACGGTGCCTCCAGTTCCGCCGTGAACACGAGCGCATGGCTCTTGCCGCCCGCCTGCGCGGCCCGCTCGACGCAGTCCACCACCACGGTGCCTTGCGAGGGGCTGGGCGCCTTGCCCGTGTTCACGCTGCGCAGCCGCTCCGGATGCACGCGCAACGAACTGCCGATGCTGAGCTCGGTGGGCGAGACGCAGACGAGCGCGTAGTGGTGCTCGCGCGCGGCGCCGGAGGGCAGCGTGGCGCTGCTCGTGACGAACACGTGCTGCGGGAGCTGGCGCACCTGGCCGCTCGCGTCGATCCACGCATTCCAGACCACGACGTCGGCGCGGCCGGCGCGCTTGACCGCCGCGCGCGGACGGCTTGCCGCCGGCGAAAAAAGCGCGAGGAGCGACCCCGTGCGCAATGCGGCGACCTGCGCGCTGCTGCCGAGCGACTGGCCGATGCCCCACAGGAACCGCCCGCCGCCCTGCCGGCGCTCCCACTCCTTGCGCAGGATCAGCGTGGGGAGATCAACGCCGGCATCTGGCCCGATGCGGGACCAGCAAAACGTGGGCGGCAGGTGTTTTAGAGCCATCGACTTCCTCGGAATGCTGCTGCCTGTCGATTCTGACAGGCAATTCAATAACCGTTACTGTATATGTATAATGCATGACATGGAAGCCCCAGACACTCATTTTCCCGTGCAGGAGCTGCTGCGGCGGTTATCGGCAGATGCGCGTTCTGCCAGCGAAATCGCGCGTCTTTCCGGCGTCAGCCAGCCTACCGTTTCACGTCTTCGCACGTCGAACGGGCGGCGGGTGCGCCGGAGCGCGTCATTCAACAAGCTATGCAGTTTCTATGGCGTGAAGGCGCCGGCGGCGGGCCGGCATGCGGCGGCTTATAACGATTTGCTGCGCAACGCGATCGTCGAGGCCTGGGACGGTTCGGAGGAGCACGGCCGCGCGCTGCTCGTCGTCATCAAGGGATTGAAGGAACTGCGGGAAAGGCCGGGGTAGGGCCGTGGGGCGGTTACCTGGCGTGCGGGGCGCAAAAGGTAACCATCTATGGGAAAATCACCGCTCAATTCGGTGTTTTGGAGCCTCGGGAACGCGCATTGGCCGTCGCACAGGGCATTACCGGCAGCCCAATCCCCATATGTGGTGACCTTTGCTGTTTCCTGCGCAGCGCGAGACCGATGCGTAAGATGGTGGTGACGCTTACGAGACGGAACGCCGTTCGCAGACTGGCAGCATTGCAATGTTTGACATTGGCCTGGCCATTGCCGATTGACCGGTCGATTCATTCGACCCACATCTGCCCTTGCGCCCATCATGCCCGCCGACACCCACATCGATCCTTCCACCGCGCTGCGCGGCCAGTGCCTGTGCGGCGCTGTCCGCTACGACGTCGCGAATGCGTTCCGTTACGCGTTCATCTGCCACTGCTCGCAGTGCCGCCGCGCGACCGGTTCGGCGTTCAAGCCCTTCGCGGGCATCGAGCGCGAAGCGCTTCGCCTCACGCAGGGCGCGGCGCATGCATTGATCTACGGCGATCCCCAGGCCGCTCACGACGTCCATTGCGGCCGCTGCGGCTCGCTGCTCTATTCAGTCGTGCGCGAAGGCGCCTATGTCCACGTGACGCTCGGCACGCTGGTCGACGCGCCCGATATCCGCCCGGCTGCGCATATCTTCGTGGGCTCGCGGGCCCGGTGGTTCGAGATCACGGATTCGCTGCCGCAATACGACGAATTCCCGCCCTGACCCGGCGCCGTGCTGCGCTCTTGTCCACGGGGATGCCGATCCCCATATGGAAGCTACGCAGGCGATTGGGTGACCCAGCGGGCGCCGGGCACCGTCAACCCGTGCTCCGGCGAGTGCGTTCAAAGTGTTGTCTCGATTCGCACGTGAGATTGACGGGGTACGAGCGAATTCGGAGCGCATAAATGAGTAATGGGGAACGATTGCACGTGCAAAGCCTGAAGATCAAATTCAGCGGAACAAACCGTGCGAAAGTTTGTCTAAGGGAATCACGTAGAAAGTGCGCGATCGGCTGGATGAGCAAAAGACCCGACCCTAAAGGCGGTCAATGTGCCGCAAACACGACGATTCGGGTTGCCTCGCATGCCGTAACGCACTACCATACGCGGTCTTTCTGCATTGCACGAAAATCCAGGCTGCCACGCCTTTGTGCGTTTGGCGCTCGCTTGGCGGGACCGGCATGCGCGCCCCCGCCCACTCCCCTGCAATTTCGTCATCGCCAGGACGCCACGCCGCTGGCGCGTGACCCTTTTTGCCCTTGTCGGGCTATCCCTTCGAGGAGAATGTATTGACAAGCCATGACCGGGACGAAGCGCTGACCTCGTCTGCCCGCCCCGCACGCCGCTCGTCGAAAGACAAGTCCGGCGACACGAATCAGTTGGACGCAGGCTCGCAACTCGAAAAACGCCAGCATCAAATGCGGGCGCTCATCAAGCTCGGCCGCGAACGCGGTTATCTCACGCACGCCGACATTAACGACCATCTGCCCGACAACTTCGCGCAGACGGCCGCGCTCGAAACGATCGTCGCCACGTTCAACGACATGGGCGTGCAGGTCTACGAGCAGGCGCCCGACGCCGACACGCTGCTGCTGAACGAAGATTCCCGCGCCGACCAGCAGGCCGACGACGAAGCCGACGAGGAAGTCGAAGTCGCGCTCTCGACGGTCGACTCCGAGTTCGGCCGCACGACCGACCCCGTGCGCATGTATATGCGCGAAATGGGCTCGAGCGAGCTGCTCACGCGTGCCGGCGAAATCGAAGTCGCCAAGCGCATCGAAGACGGCCTCCAGGAAATGATCCAGGCGATCGCGGCTTGCCCGTCGATCGTCGCGACGATTCTCGCCGACGCCGACCGTATTGCCGCCGACGAAATGCGCATCGACGAGCTCGTCGACGGCATCGGCAGCGACGAAGCCGCGCAAGAGCCGGCCGCTGCGGCCGACACCGACTCAGACGAAGAAGTCGACGCTCAGGCCTCGGACGACGACTCGTCGGACGATTCCGATGAAGACAGCGACGACGACGCCGACAACAGCAAGGCCAACGAAGCGCTGCTCGCGCAACTGAAGGCGGACAGCCTCGCGATCTTCGCGCGCGTTCGCACGCTGTTCGAACAGATGGCATGCACGACGGACGTCAACGCGCGCGCCTCGTCCGCCGAGATGCAGATCTGCGCCGACATCCAGACCGAACTCGCGCCGATCCGCTTCACGGCCCGCACCATCGACCGCCTGTGCACGCTGCTGCACGAGCAGGTCGCACAGATTCGTGCGATCGAGCGCAATGTGCTCGCCATCGTCGTCGATCGCTGCGGCATGCCGCGCGAGGCGTTCGTGGAGCAGTTCCCGGGCCACGAAACCGATCTGGAATGGGGCGTGCGCGCCGCTGCCGCATCGAGCAAGTACGGTCCTTCGATCGAGCGCAGCCTGCCCGCTATCCAGGCGGAACAGCGCAAGCTCGCCGAGATCGAAGCGGCTGCATCGTTGTCGCTGCAACAGATCAAGGCGATCAACCGCCGCATGACGGTTGCCGAGTCGAAGATGCGTCAGGCGAAGGGCGAGATGGTCAAGGCCAACCTGCGTCTCGTGATCTCGATCGCGAAGAAGTACGTGAACCGCGGCATGCAGTTCCTCGACCTGATCCAGGAAGGCAACATCGGCCTGATGAAGGCGGTGGACAAGTTCGAATATCGCCGTGGCTGGAAGTTCTCGACGTACGCGACGTGGTGGGTGCGTCAGGCCGTGACGCGTGCGCTCGCCGACCAGGCGCGCACGATCCGCGTGCCGGTGCACATGATCGAAACGATCAACAAGCTCAACCGCATCTCGCGCGAGATTCTTCAGCAGACGGGCATGGAAGCGCATCCGGCGGATCTCGCCGCGCGCATGGGCATGACCGAAGAGAAGGTGCGCGGCATCCTCAAGATCGCCAAGCAACCGGTCTCGCTCGAAAGCCCGGTGGGCGACGACGGCGACGCGACGCTCGGCGACATGATCGAGGACGCGGGTTCGGCTTCGCCGGCCGACGCGGCGATCCACGCGAACATGCGCGCTGCCATCGACGAGGCGCTCAAGGCACTCTCGCCGCGCGAAGCGAAGGTGCTGCGCATGCGTTACGGCATCGACACGACTTCGGACCACACGCTCGAAGAAGTGGGCAAGCAGTTCGACGTGACGCGTGAGCGGATTCGCCAGATCGAAAGCAAGGCGATGCGCAAGCTGATGCACCCGAGCCGCGCGGACAAGCTGCGGCCGTTCCTGGAGCGTTAAGCGGTTTTAACGCAGCGCTTGTAGAGTGCTCGAATGAAAAAAGCCCGTCACACATGTGACGGGCTTTTTTGTTTGGCACGCTTGGACGACTCGAGCGCGATGAACGGCTACCGGCCTGACTTCGCACATGCGCGTAATATGTCCTGCCAACCAACCAGGAGACAACGTCATGGCCAAGCTCGTCGTGCTCTACAAAACTCCGGCGGATACCGCCGCGTTCGATGCCTACTACGCGTCGACGCATATCCCCCTCGCGAAGAAAATCCCGGGCATGACGCGTTACGAAGTCAGCAACGGGCCGGTGTCGACGCCGCAAGGGCCATCGCCGTATCACCTCGCGGCCGTGCTGAGCTTCGATAGCTTCGATGCTTTGCGTGCCGGTCTCGGCTCGCCCGAAGGCGAGGCCGCGGCGCGTGACGTCGGCAATTTCGCACAGGCGGGCGCCGACCTTTTGTTCTTCGACACGAAGGACGTATAGAAGAATCGCGCGACGTTTTGCTCGCACACGCATTTCAGACACGTAAACGCCAGAACCCCGGTTCTCTTTCGGAGACACCGGGGTTCTGGACTTGCTGCATAAGGAGCCTGACGATTACCTACTTTCACACGGGCAATCCGCACTATCATCGGCGTGGAGTTGTTTCACGGTCCTGTTCGGGATGGGAAGGGGTGGGACCAACTCGCTATGGTCATCAGGCATGAGAGGTTGCTGCGTCGACTCGGGTTCTGGTTGAACCTGGCGCCACAGCCAATCGGGAAGAAGCGTAAAGAGGTGTTGCTCAATTGGGGTTGTGTTGTTTCTGGCACAACACATGATCTCAACCTGTGCG